>NZ_JAERRA010000002.1:0-354643 GCF_016735685.1 Piscinibacter lacus | reverse complement strand
ACTTCCTGAACGTGCACGAGGGCCCGCAGAGCATCAGCAAGGCCACGCCGACGCCCGAGATGGCGATGGAGCCCGGCATGATCACCTCGGTCGAGCCCGGCCTCTACCGCCCCGGCCGCTGGGGCGTGCGCATCGAGAACCTGGTGCTGAACGTGCCCGCCGAAGGCCCGCGCCCGCCGGAAGACGAAGGCCTGGACCTGGGCGACTTCCTGGCCTTCGAGACCCTGAGCCTCTGCCCCATCGACACCCGCTGCATCGATCGCGGCCTGCTGCGCGCGGACGAGGCCGCCTGGCTCGATGCCTACCACGCCACCGTGCGCGAGCGCCTGCGCCCGCGCCTGGACGGTGCCGCACGCGACTGGCTCGACACCCGCTGCCAGCCGCTGGCCCGGGGCTGAGCCCCGGGAGCGCGCGGCCCCGCAGCCGCCCGGGTTCGCCCCAGGGTCGACGGGGCCGGCGCGTCAGCGCGGGTTCAGCGCGGGCGCGCACGATGCCGTCCGAAGCGCCGTGGCTCCGGCCGCGGCATGTGGCCGCGCCCCAGCCGGGACCGGCCCCCCAGGAGGAGACCCCATGAGTGCAGCAGAGATCTTTGTCGTCGGCGCGGCGCGTGCCCCGATCGGCGCCTTCGGCGGTTCGCTGAAGGACCTTCCCTTGGCCAAGCTGGCCACCCATGCCGTCGCCGCTGCCTTGCAGCGCGCCGGCGTGGCCACCGAGACGGTCGGCCAGCTCATCATGGGCAATGTCGTGCCCGGCGAGCCGCGCGATGCCTACCTCAGCCGCGTCGCCGCGATCGAGGCCGGCCTGCCCAAGGAGGTCACGGCCTACAACGTGAACCGGCTCTGCGGCTCGGGCCTGCAGGCCATCGTCTGCGCGGTGCAGAGCCTGGCCCTGGGCGACACCGAGGTCGCCGTCGGCGCCGGGGCCGAGTCGATGAGCCGCGGCGCCTATGTGCTGCCCTCGGCCCGCTGGGGCGCGCGCATGGGCGATGTGCAGGCGCTGGACTATGTCGTCGGCGCCCTGCACGACCCCTTCCAGACCATCCACATGGGCGTGACCGCCGAGAACGTCGCGGCCCAGTGCGGCATCAGCCGCGAGCAGCAGGATGCGCTGGCCCTTGAGAGCCAGCGCCGCGCCGCGCGCGCCATCGCCGAAGGCCGCTTCAAGAGCCAGATCGCGCCGGTCGAGATCGTCGGCCGCAAGGGCACCGTGGTCTTCGACACCGACGAGCATGTGCGCCCCGACACCACGCTGGAGGCCCTGGCCAAGATGCGCCCGGCCTTCAAGAAGGACGGCAGCGTGACGGCCGGCAATGCCTCGGGCATCAACGACGGCGCCGCCGCGCTGGTGCTGGCCAGCGCCGCGGCGGTGAAGGCCCAGGGCCTGAAGCCGCTGGCCCGGGTCGTGTCCTACGGCCATGGCGGCGTCGAGCCCGCCACCATGGGCCTGGGCCCGGTGCCGGCCACCCGCATGGCCCTGGGGCGCGCCGGCCTGAAGGTGCAGGACCTGTCGGTCATCGAGTCGAACGAGGCCTTCGCGGCCCAGGCCCTGGCCGTGGCCCAGCAACTGGACTTCGATCCGGAGCGCCTCAACCCCAATGGCTCGGGCATCTCGCTCGGCCACCCGATCGGCGCGACCGGCGCCATCCTCGCGACCAAGCTGATCTACGAGCTGCAGCGCAGCGGCGGCCGCTACGGCCTGGCCACCATGTGCATCGGCGGCGGCCAGGGCATCGCGATGGTCTTCGAGCGGGTCTGAACCGCCGGGGCCGCTCGCGCAGCGGCCGGCGGGGCCGGCCCTGCGCGGCTCAGTGCAGCGGCCCGGCCGGCTGCGGCCGGCGTGCGGATTCGGCGGTCGGCAGCCGCAGCGCCGGTCGCGGCCCGGGCAGACGCCGCAGGCGGCTGGGCAGGGGCATCGCGGCTTCGGCCGGTGCCCAGCCCTCGGTGGCCTGGGCCAGGGTCCGGGCCTGCAGGGGCAGGCCGTCGAGCCGCGCACGCTCGGCCAGGCGGTCCAGCAGGGCGGCGCAGCCGGCCTCGCCCAGGGCCTCGCCGAGCAGGGACCAGGCTTGCTGCACCCGCGGGTCGTGCCAGGCGTCTTCCACCGCATGGCGGCAGGCCTCCGGCTCGGCTTGCGGCGCGGCTTCCAGCACCCGCGGAAGCAGGGCGAAATGCAGGCGGCGCAGCCGCGCCCTCAGGGCCGGCGTGGGCAGGGCGGCCTCGATCTGCGCGATCCGCGCGCTGAAGCCGGGCCGCAGGTACTGCCAGGCGATCAAGGCCTGCAGGCCGTGGGCGGGGTTCAGCAGGCGCAGGCGCGGCGGCGGCAGCACGCTCAAGGGCCGGGCCAGGGCCTCGGCCTGCGGCAGCGGTCGCACCATGTCCAGCAGGGCGGCCAGGCGCTGCCATTCGGCACGGCTCAGGCCTTCGGCCTCGGGCAGGTCCTCGGCCTGTAAGCCTTGCAGCAGGGCCTGCACGGCGGCAGCATCGCGCCGGCCCAGGGCGGCCCGCACCCGCGGCGCCAGCACGGCCAGATGGCCGGCGGCCCAGGCGCAATCGGGCCGCAGCCGCACCAGGTCCTCGGCCAGGCGGGCCGGATCCAGCGGCTCGCGGCTGACCGGGCAGTGGCTGCGCGCCAGGCTGGCCAGGTGGCGCGGGTTCAGCTCCAGGGTCTCGAAGCCGCAGCCGCCCAGCCAGGCCCGGCGCCGCAGGGCCAGCCAGGGGCCGAGGCCGGGATGGCCGGCGCGGCTTCCCGCCCGGCCGGCACGCTGCGCGGCCTGGTAGCCCTGCCAGAGCGGGTTGCCGGGCTGCATCAGGGCGGCCGGCGGCAGCAGGTCGTGGCAGGCGTGATCCCAGCCGAGGGCGAAGCCGGTGGCGGCATCGGCCGGGTGCTCGTCGAAAGCCAGCAGGACTTGGGCAGACATGGTGCGTTCCTCGGCCAGGCCCCATGCCCGGCATGGCTGCGCAGTCTGCCGGGGTCAAGGCTCAGGGCATGAGCCTGTCCCGGCATGTTTTTGGCACACTCGGGCTGTTCCTGAACCGCATGCCGGAGAGTCGATGGACCGCACCGAACGTTTCTACCGGATCGAAACCCTGATCCGCAGCCGCGGCTGCGTGCCCTTCGACGCGCTGCAAGCGGCGCTGGAGGTCTCGCGCGCCACGCTGAACCGCGACCTGCTCTACCTCCGCGATCGCATGGGCGCGCCCATCGTCTACGACCGCGAGCGCGGCGGCTACCGCTTCGGCGACGAGCCCTCGGCCGAGGCCGCCGCCGGCCGGGCCGGCGCGGCGCCGCGCCATGCGCTGCCGGGCGTCTGGTTCAGCGAGCCCGAGATCCATGCCCTGCTGAACATGCACCAGCTCATCCGCGGCCTGGACGAGGGCGGCGTGCTGGCCCGCCACCTGCAGCCGCTGCTCGACCGCCTGGATGGCATGCTCGGTGCCGATGCCGGCGAGACCCGCGAGGCGCTCAAGCGCGTGAAGGTGCTGGCCGCCGCGCGCCGGCCAGTGGACAGCCAGCACTTCGAGCGCATCGGCAGCGCGCTCATCCGCCGCCGCCGGCTCAAGCTTCAGCACCACAGCCGGGCGCGCGGCGAGCATGGCGAGCGCATCGTCTCGCCGCAGCGCCTGGTGCATCACCGCCATGCCTGGTACCTGGATGCCTGGTGCCATGCCAAGGAGGCGCTGCGTCGCTTCGCGGTTGATGCGATCGAGGCCGTCGAGCCGCTGGAGCAGCGCGCCAAGGACATCCCGCTCAAGACCCTGGAGGCCGAGCTCGACGGCGGCTATGGCGCCTTCGTCGGCGGCAAGCTGCAAACCGCCAGGCTGCGCTTCTCGGCCCGCGCGGCGCGCTGGGTGGCGCATGAGCAGTGGCATCCCCAGCAGCAGGGCCGCCTGCTGCCCGACGGCCGCTACCTGCTGAGCCTGCCCTACACCGAGCCTACCGAGCTGCTGATGGACCTGATGCGTCATGGCGCCGAGGTCGAGGTGCTGGGTCCCGTCGCCCTGCGCCGGCAGTTGCACGAGGCCCTGGCCGCGGCGCTGGCCCGTGCCGCGGCGGCCGACCCGGACTGAGCCAAGCCCGCCCGTCGCCCTGGCCTGCGCCTTGCTGACCCCTCGGGCCGGGGTGGCCACGGGGGCCGTTCCGGGCGGCCGGGCGTCTTGGGCCGCCGCTACCATCGCCCGCTTTGGGCTACCGGGGAGTCGAGTTGGAGCTGAGCGTCTTGTGGTTGCAGGCGGCCGTGATGGGCGTCGTCGAGGGGCTGACCGAGTTCCTGCCGATCTCCAGCACCGGTCACCTGATCCTGGCCGGATCGCTGATCGGCTTCACCGGCGAGATCGCCAAGGTCTTCGAGGTCGCCATCCAGACCGGCGCCATGCTGGCCGTGATCTGGGAGTACCGCAGCCGCCTGGGCGCGACGCTGTCGGGCCTGCCGGCCCGCGATCCCTGGGCCTGGCGCTTCGCGCGCAATGTCGTGATCGCCTTCATCCCGGCGGTCGTGCTGGGCCTGGCCTTCGGCAAGTTCGTGAAGGCCCATCTCTTCCACCCGGTGCCGGTGGCGGCAGCCTTCATCGTCGGCGGCCTGATCATCCTGTGGGTCGAGCGCCGCCACCGCCGCCTTTTCGGCGCGATGGACCTGGCGGGCGAGCGCCGCGCGCGCATCGAATCGGTCGACGACATGGATGCGCTCGATGCGCTCAAGGTCGGCCTGATCCAGTGCCTGGCCCTGATCCCCGGCACCAGCCGCTCGGGCTCCACCATCATCGGCGGCATGGTGCTGGGCTTCTCGCGCAAGGCGGCGACCGAGTTCAGCTTCTACCTCGGCATCCCGACCCTGATCGGCGCCGGCGCCTATGCGCTGTGGAAGCAGCGCGAGCTGCTGAGCTGGGGCGACCTGCCGGTCTTCCTGATCGGCAGCTTCTTCGCCTTCCTCAGCGCGCTGATCTGCATCCGCTGGCTGATCCGCTATGTCTCGACCCACGACTTCACGGTCTTCGCCTGGTATCGCATCGTCTTCGGCCTGCTGGTGCTGCTGACGGCCTGGACCGGCTGGGTCGACTGGTCGGCCTGAGCCGGGCGCGGCCTCAGCGCCGCATGAAGAGCAGGTCCCACACCCCGTGGCCCAGGCGCAGGCCGCGCTGCTCGAACTTGGTCAGCGGCCGGTAGTCGGGCCGCTCGGCATAGCCGGTGGCCGGCGCGGTGTTCTGCAGCGCGGGCTCGGCTGACAGCACCTCCAGCATCTGCTCGGCATAGGGCTGCCAGTCGGTCGCGCAGTGCAGCAGGCCGCCCGGGGCCAGCCGCGTCACCAGCTCGGCCACGAAGGGCGGCTGCACCAGGCGGCGCTTGTTGTGCCGCTTCTTGTGCCAGGGGTCGGGGAAGAAGATGTGCACGCCGGCCAGGCTTGCCGGCGGGATCATCTTGGCGAGCACCTCCACCGCATCGTGCTGGACGATGCGCAGATTGCGCAGGCCGCCGGCCTCGATGGCCTGCAGCAGCGCGCCGACGCCGGGCTCATGCACCTCGCAGCCGATGAAGTCGGTCTCGGGCCGCGCGGCGGCAATGGCGGCCGTGGCCGCGCCCATGCCGAAGCCGATCTCCAGCACGCGCGGCGCGGCGCGACCGAAGACGGCGTCCCAGTCGGGCGGCGTGGCCTGGAAGGGCAGGCGGTAGCGCGGCGCCAGCTCGGCCAGCGCGCGGACCTGGCCGCTGCCCATGCGGCCGGCGCGCAGCACGAAGCTGCGGATCGGCCGGCCGGCGGGCGAGGCGGCGGGCTGCGGCGGCTCGGCCGGCGGGCCGGCAGGATCGGGCGGAAAGTCGGGGTCGGACATGGTTCAGGCTGCGGCCGCCGGGCGGCTGCGGGGAGGGCGCCGGCAGGGCGCGGGAAGATGGCGGGAAGACGGCAGGAAGGGGTCGGGCGCGCCGCGGGGCGGCTGGCCGGGCTGGCGAAGCGGACCAAGCCGGGTCGGATCGGGGCGGGTCGGGCCGGGTCAGGCGACTCAGCCGCTCGGCGGCCCGGCAAGGCGCGCATGGTCCAGCCTTTCGCAGGCCGGGTCCAGGCATTCCAGGCAGCGCGCGCGCCAGCGGCTGAAGGGCGCGCCCTCGTCGGCGCTGCGCCAGGCCGGTGCCGCGGCCGGCGCCAGGCCGTGCAGGCCGTCGAGCGCGGCCCGGGCGGCGGCGGTGCGGGCTTCGTCGAGGCCGTAGATCACGCGATGGTCCAGACCCAGGGCCTGCAATTGCGCACGCAGCAGGCGGTCGACCGGCGCGCGCACCTGCGGGCCGTCGCGCTGCAGGCCGTCGGCCTGCCAGGGCAGGTCCAGGCCGGTCAGCAGGGTGCGGGCCACGGTCGCGCGGTGGGCGGCGCCGGTGGCGGGGTAGAGGCTGCGGTCGCCGAAGACGATCTCGCTGTAGACGGCGGTCTGCAAGCCGGTGGTGTCGGCCAGCACCAGGTCATGGCGGGCGGCGGCGAGCTCGATGCGGCGCTGCTGCTCGGCGGCGATGCCGGCCTGCTCGTCCTGGCGCGGCGTGCGGCCGGCGGCGGCACAGAAGTCGCGCAGCCATTCGCCGACGACGACCGCATCGTGGCCCTCGCCGCGCAGCGTCAGCGCCAGCGCATGGGCCAGGGTGGACTTGCCGCTGCTCTCCGCGCCGAGCAGCGCGATCACCAGGCCGGGCATGGTGGCGACTCCGTCCGCGGCCTCAGGCCCGCGCGCTGGCCCGGCCCGCCCAGGCCCGCAGGCCCAGCAGGGCCATGCCCAGGAAGAGGCCGTAGAGCCCCGCGCTCAGCAGCAGGCCCTGCTGCAGGAAGAGGCCGATCGCCACGGCATTCACCGCGACCCAGCCCCACCAGTGCTCGACCCGCTTGCGCACCAGCAGGACTTGCGCGACCACGCTGCCCGCAGTCACGAAGGCATCCAGCCAGGCCGCGCCGGTGTCGGTGCCGTGGTGCAGGCCCAGGGCCAGCAGCGGCCACAGCAGGGCCAGGGCCAGCAGGGCCGCCAGGCGCTGGCGCGGCAGCAGCCAGCGCACGCGCAGGGCCTGGCCATCGGCTTCTCGGCCGTGCAGCCACTGCCACCAGCCCAGGGCGGCCATGGCGATGAAGAGCAGTTGCAGCGCCGCATTGCCGTAGAGCCGGTCGTTCCAGAAGACCAGGCCGTAGAGCGCCGAGCTGAGGATGGCCAGCGGCCAGGCCGCCGCATGCACGCGGATGTTGCAGACCACCATGGCCAGGCCCAGCAAGGCGCCGATCAGCTCGGCGCGGCTGCTCAGGCCGTGCAGCGTCTCGGCCTGCAACCAGGCCAGGGCCGCGGCCAGCGGGACGGGAAGAGAGGCCAGCTCGCTCATCGCAGGGGCAGGGCCGGCATGGCGTGCGCCAGGGCGGTGGGGGACAGGGGGGGCGGGCGCGCCGGGCGCCCGCGGCGGCGGCAGCCCGGCCGCGCTCAGCGGCGCGGGCCGAACTGCACGACGATCTCGTCGGGCTGGACCATGCCCAGTTCGACGCGGGCCCGCTCTTCGAGCAGCTCCAGCCCTTCGCGCAGGTCGCGCACTTCGGCCAGCAGGCGCGCATTGTGTTCGCGCGCCTGTTCGTTGCGGGCTTCCAGGGCCTTCAGCTCGCCCTGCAATCGGACCTGCTGCGCCATGCCGCTGTCGCCCAGCCAGAGCTGCGCCTGCACCAGCAGAAGCAGTCCGGCCAGGCTTGCGGGGAGCCAGCGCATCGCGGGCATGTCGGGCAGCTCGATGGGGCCGCGCCCGGCTTACTTCAGGTTGTAGAAGGCCGAGCGACCCGGGTAGACGGCCACGTCGCCGAGGTCCTCCTCGATACGCAGCAACTGGTTGTACTTGGCGATGCGGTCGCTGCGGCTCATCGAGCCGGTCTTGATCTGGCCGGCATTGGTGCCCACCGCGATGTCGGCGATGGTGCTGTCCTCGGTCTCGCCCGAGCGGTGGCTGATGACGGCGGTGTAGCCCGCACGCTTGGCCATCTCGATGGCGGCGAAGGTCTCGGACAGGGTGCCGATCTGGTTGATCTTGATGAGGATCGAGTTGGCGATGCCGCGGTCGATGCCTTCCTTCAGGATCTTGGTGTTGGTGACGAAGAGGTCGTCGCCGACGAGCTGCACCTTCTTGCCCAGCGCGGCGGTCAGGTGGGCCCAGCCGTCCCAGTCGCCTTCGTGCATGCCGTCCTCGATCGAGACGATCGGGTACTTGTCGCACCAGCTCGCGAGCATGTCGGTCCAGCCGGCGGCGCTGAGCTTCAGGCCTTCGCCGTCGAGCTGGTAGAGGCCGTCCTTGTAGAACTCGCTGGCGGCGCAGTCCAGGCCCAGCGCGATCTGCGTGCCGGGCGTGTAGCCGGCCTTGTCGATCGCCTCGATGATCATCTGGATGGCGGCCTCGTGGTTGACCACGCTGGGCGCGAAGCCGCCCTCGTCGCCGACCGCGGTGCTCATGCCCTTGGCATGGATGATCTTCTTGAGCGCGTGGAAGACCTCGGCGCCCCAACGAACCGACTCCCGGAAGCTCGGCGCGCCGACCGGCAGGATCATGAACTCCTGCAAATCGAGGTTGTTGTTGGCATGCGCGCCGCCGTTGATGACGTTCATCATCGGCACCGGCAGTTGCACCGCGCCCATGCCGCCGAAGTAGCGGTAGAGCGGCAGGCCGGCTTCCTCGGCCGCCGCACGGGCCACGGCCATCGACACGGCCAGCATCGCATTGGCGCCCAGGCGGGCCTTGTTCTCGGTGCCGTCCAGCTCGATCAGGGTGCGGTCGAGGAAGGCCTGCTCGGAGGCGTCCAGGCCCAGCACGGCTTCGCTGATCTCGGTGTTGACATGTTCGACCGCGCGGCGCACGCCCTTGCCCAGGTAGCGGCCGGCCTCGTTGTCGCGCAGCTCGATGGCCTCGCGCGAGCCGGTGGATGCGCCCGAGGGCACGGCCGCCCGGCCGAGCGTGCCGCTTTCCAGCAGCACGTCGCATTCGACGGTGGGGTTGCCGCGGCTGTCGAGGATTTCTCTTCCGACGATGTCGACGATGGCACTCATGTTCGGGTCGCGTTGAAGGGGTGGGGAGGAAAGGGCGGGCGGCCGCGGCTCAGGCGGCGGCTTCGCTGCGTGTCCGGCGGGGGTGCTGCAAGGCCGCCTTCACGTAGTGGATGAACAGCGGATGGCCGTCCCAGGGCGTGGACTTGAACTCGGGGTGGAACTGCACGCCGACGAACCAGGGGTGGACCTGGGTCGGCAGCTCGATCATCTCGGTCAGCTTCTCGCGCTGGGTGATCGCGCTGATCACCAGGCCGGCGTCCTGCAGGCGTTGCAGGTACTTCTCGTTGGCCTCGTAGCGGTGGCGGTGGCGCTCGGTCACCACCGGGCCGTAGATGCCGTGGGCCAGGGTGCCGGGCTTCACGTCGGAGCTTTGCGCGCCCAGGCGCATGGTGCCGCCGAGGTCGGAGGAGGCATCGCGCTTCTGGATCGAGCCGTCGGCGTCCTGCCATTCGTCGATCAGGGCGATCACGGGATGCGGCGTGTCCGGCTCGAACTCGGTCGAGTTCGCCCCGGCCAGGCCGGCCATGTGGCGCGCGTACTCGATGGTCGCGACCTGCATGCCCAGGCAGATGCCGAGGTAGGGAATGCGCTGCTCCCGGGCGTAGCGGGCCGCGAGGATCTTGCCCTCGATGCCGCGCCGGCCGAAGCCGCCTGGCACCAGGATGGCGTCGAAGCGCTCAAGCTGGCCGAGGTTCTCGGGCGTCAGCGTCTCGGAATCGAGGTACTCGATCGTGACCCGCGCCCGGTTGTGGATGCCGGCATGGCGCAGCGCCTCGTTGAGCGACTTGTAGCTGTCCGACAGCTCGGTGTACTTGCCGACCATGGCGATGGTGACGGCATGCTCCGGGTGCTCGACCGCATGCACGAGATCGTCCCAGCGCTTCAGGCTGGCGGGCGGCGTGGCCAGGCGCAGCTTGTCGCAGATCAGGCCGTCCAGGCCTTGCTCATGCAGCATGCGCGGGACCTTGTAGATCGTGTCCACGTCCCACATGCTGATCACGCCCCATTCGGGCACGTTGGTGAAGAGCGAGATCTTGCTGCGCTCTTCCTCGGGCACGCGGCGGTCGGCGCGGCACAGCAGGGCGTCGGGCTGCACGCCGATCTCGCGCAGCTTCTGCACGGTGTGCTGGGTCGGCTTGGTCTTGAGCTCGCCGGCCGCAGCGATGTAGGGCACATAGGTCAGGTGCACGAAGGCGGTCTGGTTGGGACCGAGCTTCAGGCTCATCTGCCGAGCCGCTTCCAGGAAGGGCAGGGATTCGATATCGCCGACCGTGCCGCCGACCTCGACGATGGCCACGTCCACATCCTGCGCGCCACGGCGCACGAAGTCCTGGATCTCGTTGGTGACGTGCGGGATGACCTGCACCGTCTTGCCCAGGTAGTCGCCCCGGCGTTCCTTCTCCAGCACCGACTTGTAGATCTGGCCGGTGGTGAAGTTGTTGGTCCGCTTCATCCGCGTGGTGATGAAGCGTTCGTAGTGGCCCAGGTCCAGGTCGGTCTCGGCGCCGTCCTCGGTGACGAAGACCTCGCCGTGCTGGAAGGGCGACATCGTGCCCGGGTCCACATTGAGGTAGGGATCCAGCTTGATCAGGGTGACCTTGAGGCCGCGCGATTCGAGGATCGCGGCCAGCGACGCTGACGCAATGCCCTTGCCCAGCGAGGACACCACACCGCCGGTGACGAAGACAAACTTGGTCATGTCGTGAGCCCTTCCGGAACGCCAGCCGCCGGAGCTTGTCCGGCCGCGCCCAGGAAGGCTGAGGTGGTAAAGCGGCAGTATATCGGCCGGACCTAGTCGGTCCGGCCGGCCGTCGGGCGGGCGCGCGGCGGAAGCGCCACGGTCAGACGATGCGCTCGCCCGGATGGCCGATCTTGCGCAGGGCCTCGTAGCGCTCGCTCGATCCGAGCAGCGGATGCTCGGCCGCGCCGCCATCCCATTGCGGGTCGTCGATGCCCTCGAAGGCCTCGCGCAGGCGCTGGCCCCAGGTGCTGCGGATCATCCGGAAGTAGGGGTTGTGCTCGTCGATGCAGACGATGCGCTCGGTGGCGAAGGCGCCTTCGCGGTAGACCAGCAGGTCCAGCGGCAGGCCGACGCTCAGATTGCTCTTGAGCGTGCTGTCCATCGAGACCAGCGCGCACTTGGCTGCCTCGTCCAGGCCGGTGGCCGGCGTCAGCACGCGGTCGAGGATGGGCTTGCCGTACTTGCTCTCGCCGACCTGGAAGAAGCAGGTCTCGCGGGTGGCTTCGATGAAGTTCCCGGCCGAGTAGACAAGGAAGAGCCGCATGGCCTCGCCCTTGATCTGACCGCCGAAGATCATCGAGGCATTGAAGTCGATGCCGGCCGACTTCAGCGCCGGGCCGTCCTGCTCATGCACGCGGCGCACGGCGGCCCCGAGCACGCGGACCGCATCGAACATGCTGGTCGCGTTCCAGATGGTGATCGGTGGCTGGTCGCCGTTGTCCAGCTTCTCGACTTGGAGGATCTCGCGCACCGACTGGCTGATCGACAGGTTGCCGGCCGAGAGCAGGACCATGAAGCGATCGTCCGGCTTCTCGTAGACCATCATCTTGCGGAAAGTGCTGATCTGGTCGAGGCCCGCATTCGTGCGCGAGTCGGACAGGAAGACGAGGCCCGCCTGGAGCTTGATGCCGACGCAGTAGGTCATGGTTTGCCTGGCGTGTGGGGAGGTTGCAGGGATTTGAGCTGGTAGAGCGCCGCCAGCGCCTCGCGCGGGCTGAGCTGATCGGGTTCGATCGCGGCCAGGGCGGCGAGCAGGGCGGCGGGGGCCGGCTCGGGCGCGGGGGCGACGTGGACTTCTTGCACGGGCTCCGCTTCGGCTTCGGGCGGCGCCGCGAACAGCTCGATCTGCGGCCGCTCGGCGGCCTCGCGCTGGTCGATCGCCTCCAGCAGCGCGCGCGCCTCGCGCAGCACGGCCGGCGGCATGCCGGCCAGGCGCGCGACCTGCACGCCATAGCTGCGGCTGGCGGGGCCGGGCTGGATCTCGTGCAGGAAGACGATGTCCTCATGCTCGCCGGTCTGCGCGGCGGCCACGTGCACGTTCTGCAGGCCCTGCAGGTGGGCGGCCAGGGCGGTCAGCTCGAAGTAGTGGGTCGCGAACAGGGTGCAGGCGCGGTTGCGCTCGTGCAGGTGGCGGGCGATCGCGCGGGCCAGGGCCAGGCCGTCGCGGGTCGAGGTGCCACGGCCGATCTCGTCCATCAGCACCAGGGACTGGTCCGTCGCGCCATGCAGGATGGCGGCGGCCTCGCTCATCTCCAGCATGAAGGTGGACTGGGCGTTGGCCAGGTCGTCGGCCGCGCCGATGCGGGTGTGGATCGCGTCCAGCGGCCCGAGCTGGCAGCGCCGCGCCGGCACCCAGGAGCCGATCGCGCCCAGCAGCGCGATCAGCGCCACCTGCCGCATGTAGGTGCTCTTGCCGCCCATGTTCGGGCCGGTGATCAGCAGCATGCGGGTCTTCGCATCCAGCCGGCAGTCATTGGGCATGAAGGGCCCGCCACCGGTCTCGGCCAGGCGGGCTTCGACCACCGGATGGCGACCGGCCTCGATCTGCAAGCCCGGCGCAGCGACAAAGACCGGCGCGCACCAGTTCAGCGTGGCCGCGCGTTCGGCCAGGGCCGCCAGGGCGTCCAGGCCGGCCAGGGCCTGGGCCAGGCGGCCCAGCGCGGCCAGCGGCGCGGGCTGGATCGGCGCCAGGCCCAGGGCCTGTGCATCCTCGGTCTCCAGGCTGCCGAGCAGCGCATCGAGCAGCCGCTCCCACAGCCACTTTTCGCGCGCCAGCGCGCGCTCCTGGGCCGACAGGGCCTGGTCCTCGAAGGCCTTCAGCTCGGGCGTGGTGTAGCGCTCGGCGTTCTTCAGGGTCTGGCGGCGCTGGTAGTCGGCCGGCACCTTGCCGGTCTGGCCGGCCGTCACCTCGATGTGGAAGCCGTGGACCTTGTTGAACTGCACCCGCAGGTTGGGGATGCCGGTGCGGGCGCGCTCGCGGGTTTCCAGGTCGATCAGGAACTGGTCGCAGTTCTGGCTGAGGCCGCGCAGCGTGTCCAGCGTCGCGTCGAAGCCGGGGGCGATCACGCCGCCCTCGCGCAGCAGCACGGGGGGCTCGGCCGCCAGCATGCGCTGCAGCAAGTCCAGCACGGCCGGCTCGGCGTGCAGCGCGGCGGCCAGGCTGTCGAGCAGCGCATCGCCGGCAGGCGGCAGGGCCTCGCGCAGCGCCGGCAGGGCCAGCAGCGTGCTGCGCAGGCCGGCCAGCTCGCGCGGCCGCACCTGGCGCAGCGCGATGCGGGCGGCGCAGCGCTCGACATCGCTGATGCCCTTGAGCGCCTCGCGCAGCGGCTCGGGCCCGTGCGCGATCAGGCGGCCGATCGCGGCCTGCCGCCCGCGCGCCACCGTGCGCTCGCGCAGCGGATGGGTCAGCCACAGGCGCAGGGCGCGGCTGCCCATGCCGGTCACGCAGCGGTCGAGCAGGGACAGCAGGGTCGGCGCCTTCTCGCCGCGCAGGGTCTGGGTGATCTCCAGATTGCGCAGGGTGCTGGGCGGCAGCTCGATCAGCGCGCTGGCCTGTTCGACCTGCAGGTCCTGCACATGGGCCAGGGCGCGGCCGCCGCTGGTGTGCTCGGCATAGGCCAGCAGGGCGCCGGCGGCGGCCTGGGCCAGGCCCAGGGCCTCGGCCTGGTGTCCGGCCAGGTTCTGCACATGCAGCAGCGCGCACAGCTTGCGGTGGCCCAGCGCGGTGTCGAAGCCCCAGGGCGGGCGGCGCGTCAGCGCGGCGCTGCACGCCGCCTGGGCTGCGGGCGACAGGGCCTGGGCCTCGTCGGCGGCCAGCAGCAGCTCGGCCGGCGCCAGCCGCGCCAGCCAGCCGGGCAGCTCGGCCTCGCCGCATTCGGCCAGGCCCAGGCGGCCGCTGGACAGGCCCAGCCAGGCCAGGCCCCAACGGCCGCGGCGGCGGTGGGCGGCCAGCAGCAGGGTGTCGGCGCGCTCATCGAGCAGCTCGCTGTCGGTGACGGTGCCGGGCGTGACCACGCGCACGACCTGCCGCTCGACCGGGCCTTTGGCGCTGGCCACATCGCCCACTTGCTCGGCGATCGCCACCGAGCAGCCCAGGCGGATGAACTTGGCCAGGTAGCTCTCGACCGCATGCACCGGCACGCCGGCCATCACCACCGGCTCGCCCGCGCTCTGGCCGCGCACGGTCAGGGTCAGGTCGAGCAGGGCGTTGGCGCGCCGCGCGTCCTCGTAGAACAGCTCGTAGAAATCGCCCATGCGGAAGAACAGCAGCGCGTCTTCATGCGCGGCCTTCAGGCGCAGGTACTGCGCCATCACCGGGGTGTGGGCGCTGAGGTCCGGGGGGGCGATCGCCATCGCAGGGCAGCGGGGGGCTGGACGGAAAGCGGGTCAGGACAAGGGCCGGGCCGGATGCCGGAGCACCGGGCCGGACCGCAGGCGGCAGGGCCTCAGAAGGGCGCGTCTTCGTCGGGGCGGCGGCGCGGCGGCGCGTCGTCGGGGCCGGGATCGGCCTCGGTCGCTTCGTCGTGGTCCTGCGGGTCGATGGCTTGCGGGTCCGGCGTCTCGAAGCGGGCATCGGCCTCGGGCGCCTCGGCTTCGGGGCGCTCGTCCCAGGCCGCGGGCTCGGCCTCGTCCTGCGGCTCGGCCGGCGCGAAGGCGGCTTCGGCCGCCGCCTTGGCCAGGCTGCGTTCGCTGGGCACGAAGGGCGCGGCGGGCGGCCGCGGGCGGCGCTCGGCCACTTCGCGCGGCGGCGGCGCGGCCGGCAGGTCGGCCTTGCGGATGCGCACCGGCGGGCGGGCCGCGACCGGCGCCGGGGCCTCGGCAGGGGCCGGCGGCGGGGCGTCGACCGCGTCGCCGACGATGGGCTGCAGGAAGGCCAGGGTGGCGGCCTCGGGATCGGCCTCGGCCGCAAGCTTGCGCGGCGCCGCGCGCGGCTTCACCGCCGGCCGGGCGGCCTGGCCGGCGATGCCGGCCGCTTCGGCCGGTTCGTCTTTGATCACCCGGGTGTAGGGCGCCAGGATCTGCACGAGCTGGGCATAGATGCGCGGGTTGCCGGCCACCAGCTCGCGCTGGTGCAGGAAGTCGGCCTCGCCGGTGAAATTGCCGACCAGGCCGCCGGCCTCGGTGATGATCAGCGAGCCCGCGGCCACGTCCCAGGGGTTCAGGCCGGTCTCGAAGAAGCCGTCGTACCAGCCGGCGGCCACGTAGCACAGGTCCAGCGCGGCAGCGCCCGGGCGGCGCAGGCCGGCGCAGACCTGCATCACGTCCTCGAAGATCTTCAGGTAGCGCTTGAAGTTGTCGCCCTTGCGGAAGGGGAAGCCGGTGCCGATCAGGGCTTCCAGCATGCGGCTGCGCTTGGAGACGCGCAGGCGGCGGTCGTTCAGGTAAGCGCCCTTGCCCTTGCTGGCGTAGAACAGGTCGTTGCGCGCCGGGTCGTAGACGACGGCCTGCTGCACCTGGCCGCGGAAGGCCAGCGCGATCGAGACCGCATAGACCGGGAAGCCGTGGATGAAGTTGGTCGTGCCATCGAGCGGATCGATGATCCAGACGTACTCGCTGTCGCGCGCGCCGTGGGTCCGCCCCGATTCCTCGGCCAGGATGCCGTGGCCCGGATAGGCCTGCAGCACGGTGTCGATGATGGCCATCTCGGCCGCGCTGTCCACTTCGGTCACGAAGTCGTTGTGCGACTTGGCGGTGACCTGCACGCGCTCGATGTCCAGCGCCGCCCGGTTGATGATCGCGCCCGCGGCCCGTGCGGCCTTGATCGCGATGTTGAGCATGGGATGCAGGGTCTGGGACATGGGGTGCGGCGCGGGGCGAGGGGTGCGGGCCGATGCGGCCGCGAAGGCGGCATCGGCAGGGCGGTGGCGGGGACAAAGAGCGGGGTGCATCGTCGCGGCGCCTGGCCGCCGGCAGCACCCGGGTAACCCCCGAGTTTAGCCGCGCGACCCGCGCCGCCCGGCCCGCGCGCCGGCCTGCGGCACGGGCGCGACACTGAGGGATCCGGCCGCCGCGCCGCCGCCCTTTGACCCACGCCCCGCCATGAACGATGTCACTGCCGATCCCAGCACCTTCATCCTGGTGGGCACCAGCCATGCCGGCAATGTGGGCGCGGCGGCGCGCGCGATCAAGGTCATGGGCTTCGGCCGTCTGGTGCTGGTGGCGCCGCGCTTTGCCGATGTGCTGAGCCGCGAGGAGACGGTGGCCCTGGCCAGTGGCGCGGCCGATGTGCTGACCCGCGCCCGCATCGTCGCCACTTTGGACGAGGCCCTGGCCGGTGTCGACCATGCCTGCGCCACCGCCATGACCCCGCGCGACTTCGGCCCGCCCACCCGCGCCCCGCGCGAGGCCCTGGCAGCCCTGGCCACCGCGCCGCCGGCGGGCGGCCCGCGCGTGGGCTTCGTCTTTGGCAGCGAGCGCTACGGCCTGTCGAACGACGATGTTTACCGCTGCCACAGCGTGCTGAGCATCCCGACCGCGCCGGGCTACGGCTCGCTCAACCTGGCCCAGGCGGTGCAGTTGATGGCTTATGAGTGGCGCTGCGCGCTGGGCGGCTTCGGCGCGGCCGAGCGCCGCCTCGACCCGGTCCTGGCCGATGCCGCGGCCGTGCAGGGTTTGCTGGCGCACTGGCGCGAGGCCCTGGTCGCCACCGGCTTCCTCGACCCGGCCGCGCCCAAGAAGGCCCTGCCGCGGCTGAATGCCCTGATCAACCGGGCCCAGCCCACGCAGGAGGAAGTGCACCTGCTGCGCGGCATCGCCAAGGCCATGCTGGAGCGTGCCGCCGGCGGCGCCGGACAATCGCGGCCATGAGCAAGGCCTTCACCCGCGAGACCGAGGGCAGCGACGAGGACGAGGACCTTCCCGGCCTGCCGCCGCTGCCGCCCGGCGGCAAGAACTACATCACCCCGGCCGGCCATGCCCGGCTGCGCGCCGAACTGATTCACTTGCTGGACGAGGAGCGGCCCAAGGTGGTCGAGACCGTCTCCTGGGCCGCCAAGAACGGCGACCGCAGCGAGAACGGCGACTACCTCTACGGCAAGAAGCGCCTGCGCGAGATCGACCGCCGCATCCGCTTCCTGACCAAGCGCCTGGACATTGCCGAAGTCACCGACCCCAGCGCGCACCACGGCCGCGACCAGGTCTTCTTCGGCGCCACCGTCACCTACGAAGACGGCGAGGGCGTCGAGCGCAGCGTCACCATCAAGGGCATCGACGAGGCCGACAGCCAGGCCGGCGAAATCAGTTGGATCGCGCCGGTGGCCCGTGCGCTGCTCAAGGCCCGGGTGGGCGACGAGGTCACGCTCATGACCCCGGGCGGGCCGAGCACGCTGAGCGTGCTGGCCGTGCGCTATCCGGCACCCGGCGGCGGCTGAGGCCGCCGCCGGGCCGGGCTCAGAACAAGCGGCCCAGGTCGATCAGCAGGGTCTCGCCGGTGTTCTCGTTGACGCCGTCGTTGTCGTTGACGATCAGCACCCGGCCGTTGCTCAGGCGGGTGGCGCCTTCGATCTTCTCCACCACTTGGCCGCCGGCCGCGCGCAGGTCGGGCAGCAGGTCGCGCACCAGGGTCTTGGTGACGGTGGCCCCGTCGGCCACGCCGGCCAGGCTGAAGCGGGTCAGGCGCTTGATGCGGGCATCAGGGCCGCCCTGGTTGTCGCGCTCCACCGCCATGAACTCGTCATTGCCCAGCGCGGTCACTTCGGACAGGCCGACCCAGCCGCCGTTGGGCGAGGTCACCGCCTCCAGCGGGTAGAAGACGAAGCGCCAGGTGCTGGTCGCCAGGTCGAAGATGCCCAGGCGCGGATTGCCCTCGCCGTTCCAGGCGCGCTGGAAGGCGACGACGAGCTTGTCATTCGATTCGGCCACGCCCTCGAAGCCGAAGCGGAACTGGATCGCGTCGACGGCCTCGGGCAGGCGGATGACGCGCTGGATCACGCCGTCGCTGCCCACCTTCAGGATCATGTTGGCGCTGGTCACCGGCCGGCCGGTCTCGCCCACCACGGTGCCTGCGCCTTCGGAGGCGATCCAGAAGCCGCCGTCCGACGCGATGGCAATGCCTTCGCTGTCGAGGTTGACGGTGCCGTCGGCATTGATCATCGCCGCGCGGTCGGTGGTGTCGAAGGTGGTCGCGCGGTTGGCCGTCATGGCATCGGCCGCCGGGGTGGCGGCCAGCACGCCGTTGCGGTCGGTGATGCGCAGTTCCTGGCGGATCACCGCCGGGCGGGCGCTCACGTCCAGCGTGAAGATACGGCTGGCGCGGAAGAAGCTGTCGTCGATGGCGAAGACGGTGTTCGCCTCGGTCGGCGAGGCGGCCAGGCCCGACATGGCGCTCCAGGGGATGGGCGAACCATCGGCCCGGTCGGCCGATTGCAGGGTGGGGTAGGCCGGGGTGGCGTCGACGGTGTAGCGGTAGATGCTCAGGCCGGCGCGCGTCAGGATGCTGCGATCGTCGACTTCGCTGGCGGCCACCAGCAGGCCGCGCGAGGGGATGGCGATCACGCCCTCGGGGTTCTGGCCGGTCGGCAGCGCCTGTTTGAAGACGGGGCGGGTCGGGTCGGCGACGTCGAAGACGAAGACCAGGCTCGAACGCTCGGACGCGACGAAGAGCAGTTGCTCGTCACCGAAGCGGGCCGAATCGACGTTCTCCGGCTCATTGCCCTTGGCATCCGAGCGGCGGTCCGGGTAGTGGCCCAGGCGCGCGGCCAGGCTGTCGAGCAGATTGCCCGAGCTGAATGCCACGCTGCCGTCGGTGTTGAAGATGGTGAAGCCGCGGCTGCCGCCGACCAGGTCGCCCTCGTCGGCCGTCGCGAAGCGGCTGCTCGACAGCCAGGCCACGCCGTCGGGCTCGCGGCGGATGTCGGCCGAGGATTCGACTTGCGAGATCAGCGCCGGGCGGTTGTCCATGAGGTCGATGCCGCTCAGGTTCACGCTCCCGGCGCTGAACTGGCCGCGCAAGGTGCCCGTGGCCAAGTCGACCAGCGCCAGGTGGTTGTTCTCCTGCAGGCTCAGCACCGCGACGTTGTCGCGGTTGATGTCGACGTACTCGGGCTCCAGGTCGGTCGGGAAGAGGCTGTTCACACCGTCCAGGGCGATATTGCGCGTCGTCCAGGCCGAGGGCGCGCCGACCATGTCCACCACCACCAGCCGGCCGCTCGGGCCCTGCGGCAACTGGCCGCCGTTGACCGACTCGTCGCGTTCGTTCTCGATGGCCACGGCGGCGTAGCGGCCGTCCGGGCTGACGCTCACCGCATCGGGTTGGCCGCCCAGGCTGATGCGGCGCAGCACGCTGCGGGTCGCGATGTCGACCAGCACCAGCTCGCCGCTGGGCGCGGTGAAGCTGGGCGAGGTGTTGACGGCCACCAGCGCCACCGCGCCGCGCACCGCGACCGAGGTGGGCTCGCCGCCCATCGCCAGGCGGCCCAGGGCCACCGGGGCGGCCGGGTCGCGGATGTCGACGAAACCGATCTCTTCGCGCGGGCTGTTGGTGTAGATCAGCGTCATGCCGTCGGCGCTGGCCGCCACGATCTCGGCCGCCGTTTCGTCGCTGCTCTCGCAGGACGAGCCGACCTGGGCGCAGATCGGGAAGGTCGCCGAGCGGATGAAGGAGCCCTTCACGTCGCCCCCATCGCCGCCGCAGGCGCTCAGGCCGACGGCAAAGGCAAGGCTCAGGCATCGGCCGAGCAGGCTCAGGGGATGGGACTTCGTGGCGTGGGACATGGGCGCTCCGGTCAGGGCTTGGGCAAGCCGCCGAATGTCCGGCGCCACGGTGACGTGACCGTGACAGCGTCGCCGCTCAGGGCCGCAGCTCGAAGACCAGGATCTGGTTGCGGTCGCGGGCCGAGGGGCGGGGCGTGAAGTTGTCGTCCGCCACCACGACTAGGCTGGCATGGCCGTTGGCCAGCCGCGGGCCCCAGCTCAGGCCCTCCAGGTTGGCGATGCCGCCCAGGCGCCCGCGCAGGCGGTCGAAGTCCAGCAGCAGGTGCTTGCGCACCGGCACCTGCCCGCCGGGAACGAGGCGGGGCCGGTCCTGCACCTCGTCGGCGCCGCGGGTGTCGATCACATGGAGCTGCACGCGGTAATCGACGTCGCCGGCGGCATAGCTGCGTTCGAGCATCAGGTAGCGCGTGGCGTCCAGGGCCAGGATCTCGGTGGCACCGTTGACCGAGAAGCCGGCGGGCGGCGAGGGCGCGGACCGGACCGGGTCGAGCTCGACCGCATGCTGGCGCAGCAACCGGCCGCTGGCCCGGTCGAAGAAGCTCAGGCGGGCCAGGCCGCCCTGGCCGGGGCTGGGCGCCGGGCCGTCCTCGAAGCGCGGGCCTTCCATCATCACCGCCAGCTCGCGGCCGTCGGCCGAGAAGCTCAGGCCCTCGAAGACGGCATTGCGGCGCGGCCCGGCGGCCTGGGCCTGGATGCGGAACATGGCCGGCAGCTCGTAGTCGCGCAGCGGGTGGCCGTCCTGCCGCGCCTCGCGGATGAAGGGCTGGACCAGGCTCTCGGCCGGGCCCTCGGCCGCGGTGACCCGGTCGCCCTCGCTGATCCACACCAGATGCCCCGTGGCCCGGTCGATGCGCACGCCTTCCGGGTCGGGCGCATCGGCTTCAGGCAGCTTGGCATGGGTCGAGCCGTCGGCCTGGCGCAGCGGCACGCTGGACAGCATCTCGACGGCATGGAAGCCCTGCAGGTCGTAGTGCAGGCGGGCCCAATAGAGGCGGGCCGGATCCGGGGTGTCGCGCGCCGAGCGGTCGTCGCTGATCATCAGGAAGGCCTGGCGCGCCGGATCGTGGTCGATGCCCGAGAGACCCCCGACCGTCGTGCCCTGCACCGTCATCCGCCAGGGCAGCTGCTGCTGGCCGATCAGGTGCAGCGTGCCGACGCCCGGCACGCCTTCGTCCCGCTGCGGCGCCGCGCAGCCCGCCAGCGCAAGCAGGCACGCAAGCCCCAGTGCGAGGCGCTGGGCGAAGTCGCTTGCCGGCAAGCTGCGGCGGGGTCGTGCGAGGGGCGTCATGCCGCCAGACTAGGGCGGCGCGGTGAAGGGCGGGTGAAAGTCCAGGGACGCAGCCGGTGCGCCGCAGGACGCGGAGTCCAGACGCGCTTTCCGGCTGCGCTTTCCGGCCCCGCTTTCCAGTCTCGGTTTTCAGCTCCGTTTTTCGCCTCGCTCCCCAAGCGCACAAAGAAAAACGGGCCAGCCCTTCGTGAGAGCTGACCCGTTAATCTAGAACGATTGGTTCTGGTGCGGCTGGCAGGATTCGAACCCACGACCCCTTGGTTCGTAGCCAAGTACTCTATCCAACTGAGCTACAGCCGCACTGAGTCCATGACTATAGCACGCTGAGCATGGGGCTGGGAAGGGATATGTGGGCAGCCTGCCGCAGGGCATGGGCTGCACGCGTCTCGTCGCGGTCGTGCTCGGCCATGGCGGCCAGCAGCAGCCAGGCCTCGCGCCGGGCGCCAGGCGCCAGGGCCTCGTCATCGGCCACCGGCTCCAGCCACTGCCGCGCCTTGCCCCAGAGTTGCAGGGCGGCCAAAGCCCGGCCGACGGCATAGGCCAGGGCCGGTTCGCGCGGATGGCTGAGCGGCGCGCGTTCAAGCAGCGGCAGCCAGTCCGGCGTCAGGCCCTCGCTGACCTGGGCCAGGGCCAGGGCCAGGGCTTCGCGGGCGTCGGCGTCGAGCTTGTCGAGCCGGTCCCAGAAGGGCCGCAGCCACAGCCGGGCGATGGCGGCATGGCCCAGCGCACCCAGCCGGGTGGCGGCATGGGCGGCCACATGGGCATCGCGTCGGTCGGCGGCATCCAGTTCGCGCCAGATGCGTTCGAGTTGTTCCAGGTCGCGGGCGCTGTCCAGCGCCTCGGCCGCCAGCGAGCGCAGCAGGCCCTGGGCCGCCACCGCCGAGAAGGCCTGGTGCTTGGCCAGCAGCCGGGCGGTGCGCAGGGCCTCCAGCGGCTGGCGGGCGATGCGGGTGGCTTGCAGCCGCAGCCGCAGGGCCTGGGTGCGGCGGGCCACGCCGGGGGGCAGTTCGCCCAGGCGGGTCAGCGCGGTTTCGGCCTGGCGATCGTCCACCGCCCATTCGGTGGCCAGCAGGCAGGCGGCTTCGTCGGCATGCCGGGCGCGGGGTGAGCGGCTGGCGGCCTGGCGGGCACGGGCCAGGGCTTCGTCGCGCCGGCTGCGGTCTTGCAGGCGGTGCAGGCTGCTCGCGGCCAGCAGCTCGGCCAGGGCGGTGAATTCCGGGTCCTGGGTCAGGTCGGACGACTCCTTCTGCAACTTCACCGCATGGCTCGCCGCGCCGTGGGCCCGGGTGTAGCGGCCGGCCCAGTACAGCACCATGGCCTCGCGCAAGGCTGTCTGCGCCTTGCGGTCGCGCTGGTCCAGGCGCCAGGCGCGGGCGCGGCCGGGCAGGCCGGCCAGGGTGAGCGCGGCGTGCACGAGCATCACCGTGGCCAGCACGATCGCGCCCCAGAGCAGCAGGAAGAGGTTGAGTGAAAGGTCGATGCGCCAGGGCGACCAGTAGATCGAGACAAGGTCGCTGCTGCGCCCCATCACCGCCGCGGTGACCACCGCGATCACGGCCACGACCAGCAGCCAGACGATGCCGCGCATGCTGTCCCCCGGCCTCAGCGCACGCCCGCAGCCGCGGTCAGCGCGGCCAGGCTGTCGTCGGGGCGGGGCAGGGCGCTGGGCTGGGCTTGCCGGGCGACGCCCTGCAGCAGCTCGGCAAGCTGGGCATGCCGCCGGTGGCTGCTGTCGAAGTAGCGGGCGAGCGCGGCCTGGCAGGCCTGGAGATCGACCTGGGCGGTGTCGAACTGGCGGCTCATCACCGCCAGCCGGGCGTTGAGCAGCTTGAGCTTGAGGTTCTCGCGCAGCAGGAAGGCCTGTTCCGGGTTGAGCAGGATGGCTTCGGGCCGGTCGATCTCGCGGATGCGCACGAGGCTGCGCAGCTCCTCGCCGATGCGGCCCGCGAACCAGCCCAGCCAGGCGCCTGCCGAGCCGGCCTCGCCCGCAGGCGGCGGGCGGCGCTCGGGGGCGGGCGTTTGCGCCGTCTCGCGCTGCACCAGATCCTGGATCAGCGGCAGGTTGTCGACCAGGGCCACGGCCTCGTCCAGGCGCCGGGCCAGGGTGGACAGGTCGGCCAGCGGCGCATTGCGAAGCCGGTCGAGGTCGCGTTCCATCGCGATGCGCACCGGCTCCAGCCGCAGCGAGCCGCCGGACAGACGCTCCTTGCTGCCCTGCAGGGCAGCCACCAGGGGCTCGGCACTGCCGGTGATCGCGCTCATCTGCAAGGCGGCGCGCAGGGCGGCCTCGGCTTCGCCGAGCAGTTGATCCTCGCGCGAGCGCACCATCGATCGCATCAGCTCGTCGATCTGCTCGCGCTGCACGCCCACCTCGGCCAGCCGCGCTTCAAGCAGCGTGGCCTTGGCAAGGGCCTGGCGGGCGCCTTCCTCGGCCTGCTTGGCAAGCAGCCGGGCCTCGGTGATCTGCTGGGCGCCGTCGTCCTGGCGCTTGACCAGGATGCGCTCGACCTTGCCGAGCCGCTGCCCGCTCCAGGCGGCCCAGCCCAGGGCCAGCACCGCGATCAGCAAGGCCAGGCCCGCAAGGCTCAAAGGCCAGGACCGCGGCTTGACCGGGGATGCCGCGGACGGCGGCGGTTGGGGGGCGGGGGGCGCGGGGGTCGCTTCAGTCACGCGATCGATTCTATCGACGGCCCTTCGGCGGGCCGGCCCGCGTCCGGCGGCGGTGCTGCGCCTCGCTCAGGCCCTCAGCCTTCGCCCTGCGACGGCCCGCCCGACACGGCCTTGCGGCCCTCGCGCTGCCACCAGTCGATCACCGCGGCCGGCTGCGGCGCCAGGGCTTCGACCCGGCCGAAGCCGGCGGCGTGCGCGCGGGCTGCGATGCGCGCATGGGTGCAGAGCGCGAGGCTGGTCGCGCGCCAGTCGCCGGCAGCGGGCGGCAGGGTGGATTCCAGCCGGGCGAGATGGTCCAGGGCCTCGGCGCTGCTGAACAGCCAGACGGTCTCGGCCGCGGCCTCGCGCAGGGCTTGCAGGCGGGCTTGCAGGGCGGCGTCGGCCGGCGGCGGGCCGCGCCGGTAGCAGGCCAGGGTCTCGACCCGGGCGCCGGCCGCTTCCAGCGTGGCGCCCAGCCATTCGCGGCCGACGCCGGCCTGGGCGCCGGGCAGGTCGGGCGCGCGGGCCCGGCCTTCGGTTTCGGGCGCAGCGTCTTCCAGGCCGCGCAGGATCAGCACCGGCTGGCCGACCCAGCCCGCGTGCCGTTCACGCAGCACCTGCCACAGGCTTTCGGTGTCGAAGCGTGCGGCGTCGGGCCGGGGTTCGACGACCTGGGCCGCCGGCACGCCCGCCTCGCGCAGCGCCGCGGCACTGCCCGGCCCTGGCGCCGCGGCCAGCGTGCCGGCCGGCCAGGGCTGGTCGGGCGCCCGGGCATCGAAGAAATGCCGCACCGCATTCGGGCTGACGAAGACCAGCAAGGTCCAGTCGGCCAGCCGCGTCCATGCCGCGTGCAGGGCGCGCCGGTCGTCCAGCGGGCCGACGGCCAGCAGCGGCAGGGCCTCGGCCGGCAGGCCGGCCGACTGCAGGGCGTGAAGCCAGGGCGGGCACTGCTCGGCCGGCCGGGTCAGCAGCAGGCGGCGCAGCGGTCCGGCCGCCGGACGGCCGGCGTAGCTCACGCCGCGGGCGGCGGGGCCAGCAGGCGCTCGCCGCCTGCGGCCTTGAGCGCGGCGACCACGCGCAGGCCCAGGGCCTCGGCCTCGGCCACGGTCTGCACCGGGGCCTCGGCCTCGGCGCGGGCCAGGCCCAGCGCGCGGATGTCGTCCGGCGCGTCTTCACCCGGGCCGAGCACGGCCACCAGGCGCAGCGTCAGGCCGTCGGCCGAGAAGCTGGCATGCGCCGCCAGCGGCATCGAGCACGAACCCCCCAGCGCGCGCGACACCGCCCGCTCCGCATGCACGGCCAGCCAGGTCGGACGATGGTTGTGCGATTGCAGCAGGGCCCACAGCGTCGGGCAGCGCTGCGGCGCATCGGCCCGCAGCTCGATGCCCAGCGCGCCCTGGCCCGCCGCCGGCAGCATCTGCCCGGCTTCGAAGACGCTGCGGATGCGCTCGGCCAGGCCCAGGCGCTTGAGGCCGGCGGCGGCCAGCACGATGGCGTCGTACTGGCCTTCGTCGAGCTTGCGCAGTCGGGTGTCCAGGTTGCCGCGCAGCGGCTCGATGCGCAGATCGGGCCGCGCCGCACGCAGTTGCGTCAGGCGCCGCAGGCTGGAGGTGCCGACCACGCCGCCGGCCGGCAGCGCGTCCAGGCTGGCATGCCGGGGCGAGACCCAGGCATCGCGCGGATCCTCGCGTTCCAGCGTGGCCGCCAGCACGAAGCCGGGCGGCAGCTCCATCGGCACGTCCTTGAGCGAGTGCACGGCAAGGTGGGCGCTGCCGTCCTCCAGCGCTGTCTCAAGCTCCTTGACGAAGAGGCCCTTGCCGCCGACCTTGCTGAGGCTGCGGTCGAGGATCTGGTCGCCGCGGGTCGTCATGCCGAGCAGCTCTACCGGCTCGGGCAGGCGCGCAGCGAGCAGGGCCTGCACATGCTCGGCTTGCCACAATGCGAGGCGGCTCTCGCGCGTCGCGATGACCCAGCGGGAATGTTCCGTGCTTTGTTCCATGACGAAGATGCTAGCAGCGCCTTCCGGTCACCCCGGGCTGCCCCAGTGCTTCGCTGCCAGCCGCCATCGCGGCAACTTGCTCAATCAACGAGACACCATGCCCAGTACGCGCCGCAAGAGTGCAACGCCCCCGGTCGACAAGATCGAGAAGAAGAACGGCCCCCTGCTCGACGACATCCGGCTGCTCGGCCGGCTGCTGGGCGAGGTCATCCGCGAGCAGGAGGGCGCCAGCGCCTTCGCGCTGATCGAGAAGATCCGCCAGCTCTCGGTGAGCTACCGGCTCAAGCAGGATGCCCAGGCCGGCAAGACCCTGGACCGGCTGCTGAAGAACCTCAGCGTCGAGCAGGCCGTGTCGGTGGTCCGCGCCTTCACCTACTTCTCGCACCTGGCCAACATCGCCGAGGACCGCCAGAACGTGCGCCAGCATGCCCTGCGCGAGCGCCGCGCCGAGGCCGAGGAAGGCTCGCTGGCCGCCAGCTTCGAGAAGCTCGCCCGCAAGGGCCTGCGCCATCGCGAGATTGCCGCCACGCTGGCGCGCGCGCATGTCTCGCCGGTGCTGACCGCCCACCCCACCGAGGTCCAGCGCCAGAGCGTGCTGCAGGCCGAACGCGCCATTGCCGCGCTGATTGGCGAGCGCGAGACCCTGATCGGCGAGCGCGCCCTGCGCGCCAACGAGGCCGCGCTGCGCGCCCGCATCGCCCAGCTCTGGCAGACCCGGCTGCTGCGGCCCGCCAAGCTCAGCGTGGCCGACGAGATCAACAGCGCGCTCAGCTACTACCAGAGCACCTTCCTGCGCCAGATCCCGCGCCTGTATGCGGACATCGAGGAGGCCCTGCCCGGCGAGCCGATCGCGCCCTTCTTCCGCATGGGCAACTGGATCGGCGGCGACCGCGACGGCAACCCGAATGTGAAGGCCGAGACCCTGCAACTCGCCCTGTCGCGCCAGTGCGAGACCGCGCTGCGCTTCTACTTGACCGAGGTGCATGAGCTGGGCGGCGAGCTGTCGATGTCCGGCCTGCTCGTGCAGGTCACGCCGGCCCTGCAGGCCCTGGCCGAGCGCTCCGGCGACGACAACCCGCACCGCGGCGACGAGCCCTATCGCCGCGCCCTGATCGGCGTGTATGCACGCCTGGCCGCCACGCTGCAGAAGCTGACCGGCACCAGCGCGCTGCGGCATGCGATCGCGCCGTCCAACCCCTATGCCGATGCGGCCGAGCTCCTGGCCGATCTGCGCACCGTCGACGCCTCGCTCGCCACCCACCACGGCCAGGCCCTGGCCGAGGTGCGGCTCAAGCCGCTGATGCGCGCGGTCGAGGTCTTCGGCTTCCACCTCGCCACGGTCGACCTGCGGCAGAGCTCGGACCAATACGAGCGGGTGGTCGCCGAGCTGCTGGCCACCGCCCGCATCGAGCCCGACTACAGCGCGCTCGGCGAAGCCGCCAAGGTGCGCCTGCTCGTCAATGAGCTGAACGACGTTCGGCCGCTGCGCGTGCCGCATGGCCAGTACAGCGAGCACACCGTCGGCGAGCTCGCCATCTTCGAGAAGGCGCGGCTGAGCCGCCAGCTCTTCGGCGAGGTCGCGATCCGCCACGCCATCATCAGCCACACCGAGACCGTCTCCGACCTGCTCGAAGTGCTGCTGCTGATGAAGGAGGTCGGCCTGCTGACCGGCACCCTGGGCGAGAACGCCGTGGCCTCGCTGATCGTCGTGCCGCTGTTCGAGACCATCGGCGACCTGCGGGCTGCCGCCGGCATCATGCGCGAGTACCTTGCGCTGCCCGGCATGCTCGACATGCTGCGCCGCTCGGGCAACGAGCAGGACGTGATGCTCGGCTACTCCGACAGCAACAAGGACGGCGGTTTCTTCACCAGCAACTGGGAGCTCTACCGCGCCGAGACCGCGCTGGTCGAGCTGTTCAAGCCCCTGCACGACAGCCAGGGCCTGAGGCTGCGGCTCTTCCACGGCCGCGGCGGTACGGTGGGCCGGGGCGGCGGCCCGAGCTACCAGGCCATCCTGGCCCAGCCGCCCGGCACGGTGAATGGCCAGATCCGCCTGACCGAGCAGGGCGAGGTGATTGCCTCCAAGTACGCCCATCCGGAAATCGGCCGGCGCAATCTGGAGACCCTGGTCGCCGCCACCCTGGAGGCCACCCTGCTGCCACCCGCCCGCCAGGCCACCAAGACCTTCCTGGAGCGCGCGTCCGAGCTGTCCGAGCGCAGCATGGCGGCCTACCGCGACCTGGTCTACGGTACGCCGGGCTTCGTCGACTACTACTTCGCGGCCACGCCGATCCGCGAGATCGCCGAGCTGAACATCGGCTCGCGGCCGGCCTCGCGCAAGGCCACCCGGGCGATCGAGGACCTGCGCGCGATTCCCTGGGGCTTCAGTTGGGGCCAGTGCCGGGTCGCGCTGCCGGGCTGGTACGGCTTCGGCTCGGCGGTGATGGGGCATCTGGACGAGGCGGCCGATGCCGCGGGCCGCGAGGAGCGGCTGGCCCTGCTCAAGCGCATGCATGCGCAGTGGCCCTTCTTCCGCACTCTGCTGTCGAACATGGACATGGTGCTGGCCAAGACCGACCTGCACATGGCCGAGCGCTATGTGGAGCTGGTGCCCGACCGCAAGGCGGCGAAGGCGATCTTTGCGCGCATCGAGGCGGAGTGGCAGCGCAGCAACGAGGCGCTGAGCCTGCTGACGGGCACGACGCAGCGGCTGGCGGGGGATCCGGCGCTGGCGCGTTCGATTGCCTACCGCTTCCCTTACCTGGACCCGCTGAATCACTTGCAGGTGGAACTGATCCGGCGCTACCGGGCGCAGAAGGATGCGGGGACGGAGGTGCACGAGCGGGTGCAGCGCGGCATCCACATCTCGATCAACGGGGTTGCGGCGGGGTTGCGGAACTCGGGCTGAGTCCCGGCGAGGAAGGATCCGGTGGACTCCACCGGGCCGAGTCGGCTGGCCGGGTCCTCAGCCTGCCTGGGGTGGCGCGTCGCCCTTCCACGGGGCTCGCTCGCTGCTTCGGTTGGCGTGTCGCCGTTCCACGGGGCTGTCTACCTGCGCCGGTTGGCGCGTCGCCGTCCTGCGGGGCTCTCTACCTGCGCCGGTTGGTGCGTCGCCCTCCCGCGGGGGCCCGAGGGCGCTCATGTCCCCCGCCTGCGGCTCCTCCTTGACTTCGCGCCCTCGGGCCCCCGCGGGAGGGCGCGGGGGCGGGGAGGGTGGGAGGGTGGGCGGGTGGTTAGTGCGTGCGGGGGGCTGGTGCGTGCGCGCAGGCGCGCGCCTACATCCCCGCGTAATTCGGCCCGCCGCCGCCCTCGGGCGTCACCCACACGATGTTCTGGGTGGGGTCCTTGATGTCGCAGGTCTTGCAGTGCACGCAGTTCTGGGCGTTGATCTGCAAGCGCTGGGCGCCAGCGTCCGTGGGCACGTACTCGTAGACGCCCGCGGGGCAGTAGCGAGCCTCCGGGCCGCTGTAGATCGGCAGGTTGATCCGGGTGGGCACCCCCGCGTCCTTGAGCGTCAGATGCGCCGGCTGATCTTCCGCATGGTTGGTGTTGCTCAGGAAGACGCTGGAGAGCCGGTCGAAGCTCAGCACCCCGTCGGGCTTGGGGTAGTCGATGCGCGGGCAGTCGGCGGCCGGCTTGAGCGCGGCATGGTCGGGCTGCTTGCGGTGGATCGTCCACGGCGGCTCCTGCACGCCCAGCTTGGGCAGCAGCCACTGCTCGAGGCCCGTCATCAGCGTGCCCACCGTGCGGCCCTGCTTGAACCACTGCTTGAAGTTCTTGGCCCGGCGCAGTTCCGTGTGCAGCCAGGAGGCTTCGAAGGCCGCCGGATAGTCGGCCAGCTCATCGTGCTGGCGCCCGGCCTGGAGCGCCGCAAAGGCCGACTCGGCCGCCAGCATCCCCGTCTTGATCGCCGCATGGCTGCCCTTGATCCGGCTGGCATTGAGCGTGCCCGCCTCGCAACCCACCAGCACCCCGCCCGGGAAGCACAGCTTGGGCAGCGAGAGGATGCCGCCGGCCGTGATCGCCCGCGCCCCGTAGGCAATGCGCTTGCCGCCCTGCAGATGGCTGCGGATGGCCGGATGCGTCTTCCAGCGCTGGAACTCCTCGAAGGGGCTCAGCCAGGGGTTGGCGTAGTCCAGGCCCACCACGAAGCCCAGGGCGATCGTGTTGCCCTCGCCGTGGTACAGGAAGCTGCCGCCATAAGTCTGACCATCGAGCGGCCAGCCGGCGGTGTGCACCACCAGGCCGGGGCGGTGCTGCGCGGCAGGCACCTCCCAGACCTCCTTGATGCCCAGGCCGTAGCTCTGCGGATCGCGGCCGGCATCCAGGCCGAAGTGCGCGATCGTCTGCTTGCCCAGGTGCCCGCGCGAGCCCTCGGCCAGCACCGTGTACTTCGCGCGCAGTTCCATGCCCAGGGCAAAGCCGGCGGTGGGCGATCCATCCTTGCCCAGGCCCTGGTGGCCGGTGGCGGCACCGACGACGGCGCCAGAAGCATCGAAGAGCAGTTCCGAGGCGGCAAAGCCCGGGAACACATCCACCCCCAGAGCTTCGGCCTGCTGGCCCAGCCAGCGCACCAGGGCGCCGAGCGAGAGGATGCGGTGGCCGTGGTTCTGGAAGCACTCGGGCAGCAGGGCCTCAGGCGTGGCGCGCGCGCCGGATTCGGAGAGGAAGAGGAACTCATCCGAGGCGACGGGCAGGCCCAGCGGCGCGCCCTCGGCCTCGGCGTCGGGCAAGAGCTCGTTGAGCGCGCGCAAGTCCATGATCGCGCCCGAGAGGGTGTGGGCGCCGGGCTCGGAGCCCTTTTCCAGCACGCAGACGGAGAGCTCGGCCCCCGCGGCGGCGGCGAGCTGCTTGAGGCGGATGGCCGTGGCCAGGCCGGCCGGGCCGGCGCCGATGATGAGGACGTCGACGTCGAGGGTGTCGCGCGGGCCGTGGCTGGCGAGCAGGGGGGCGGGGGTTTGCATGGCGGGGCTCCGAAGCTGCGCGGGATTCTAGGCAGGCCCCCGCACAAAAGCGAACGATCGTTCGATTTTCGCCGCGTCGCGCGCCCGTGCCGACCTCGGGCCGCTGCGGCAGGGGGCGCGTGCTAGGCTCGTTTCACCCTGTCCCGAGCCCGAGCCTGTCCCCATGAGCTACACCCTTGACCTGTCCGGCCGCGTGGCCCTGATCACCGGCGCGGCCGGCGATCTCGGCGCGCAGTTCGCCCGCACGCTGGCCCGGTCCGGCGCGGCCGTGGTGCTGGCCGGCCGGCAGATCGAGACGCTCAAGACCCTGCGCTCGGAGATCGAGGGCGCTGGCGGCGATGCGCATGTGGTCGCCCTCGATGTCGGCGACCCGGACAGCATCGCTTCCGCCGTGGCCCATGCCGAGACCGAGGTCGGCCCGATCGACATCCTGGTCAACAACGCCGGCCTCAGCCGCTCGCAGAAGCTGCTGGACGTGCAGCCCGAGGACTTCGACGCGCTCTTCGCCGTCAACACCCGCGGCGCCTTCTTCGTGGCCCAGGCGGTGGCCAAGCGCATGCTGGCGCGGGCCCAGGGCCTGGCGCCCGGCACCTTCGCCGGGGGGCGCATCGTCAACGTCGCCTCGATGGCCGGCCTGCGCGTGATCAGCCGCCTCGGCGTCTATGCCATGAGCAAGGCGGCCGTCATCCACATGACCCGCGCGATGGCGCTGGAGTGGGGCCCCAAGGGCATCAATGTCAATGCGATCTGCCCCGGCTACATCGACACCGACCTGAACCGCCACTACTGGTCGACCGAGCCCGGCCGCGAGCTGCTCGATGTGCTGCCGCGCAAGCGCCTGGGCCAGCCGCAGGACCTGGACAGCCTGATCGTCATGCTCTGCGCCCGCGAGAGCCACTACCTCAACGGCGCCATCATCCAGGCCGACGACGGCTTCGGCGTCTAGGCCGTGCCCGCTGCCGCGCCGGCGGCCGGCGCGCGCCGAAGCTCGGCGGGAATGGGCACCAGGGCCTGCAGGAACTGCGCGCTGGCCGCCGCCCAACTGTGGCGCTCGGCATGGGCGCGGGCCCCGCGGCGGGGCCGGTCCAAGGCCTGCAAGCAGGCGCTGCGCAGGTCCTCGTGCATCACGCCGCCCGGGCCGTCGGCGATCACGTCCAGCGGGCCGGGAACCGGATAGGCCGCGACCGGCGTGCCGCAGGCCATCGACTCCAGCAGCACCAGGCCGAAGGTGTCGGTGCGGCTGGGGAAGACCATCACATCCGCGCTGCGGTAGAGCGTGGCGAGCGAGGCGCCGTCAAGCACGCCGAACCAGCGCGCCTCGGGATGGGCGGCCTCCAGCCGCGCCCGCGCCGGGCCGTCGCCGGCCACCCATTTCTCGCCCGGCAGGTCCAGCTTCAGGAAGGCTTCGACATTCTTCTCGACCGCCAGGCGGCCGACGTAGAGGAAGACCGGCGAGGCCTGGCGTTCCAGCCGCGGGCCGTCGTCGCTGAAGGTGATCAGGTCCACGCCGCGGCTCCACAGCCGGGCCTGCTTGAAGCCGCGCGCTTGCAGGTCGCGAACGATGGCCGGCGTCGGCACCAGGGTCGCGCGGCCGGCATTGTGGAAGCGGCGCAGCAGCGCATACATCCAGGGCAGGGGCATGCGGCAGCGGGCGTGCACGTACTCCGGAAAGCGGCTGTGGTAGGCCGTGGTGAAAGGCCAGCCACGCTCGACCGCCACCGCCCGCGCGGCCCAACCCAGCGGGCCTTCGGTGGCGATGTGCAGGCAGTCGGGCGCCTCGGCGTCAATCGCCTGCGCCACCGCGCGGCGGCCGGCCAGGCTGAGGCGGATCTCCGGATAGGTCGGGCAGGGCATGGAGCGGAAGGCCGCCGGCGTCAGCAGCGCGACCTCATGGCCCAGGGCCTGAAGCTCGCGGCGGGTCATCTTGAGCGTGCGGACCACGCCATTGACCTGGGGGTCCCAGGCTTCGGTGACGATCAGGATCTTCATCGGGAGGGTGCGCTCGGGCGGGGAGGGAAGAAGGGAAGGGGGCTGCGGCAGCGCCTTGCGGTTGCCGCGATCAGGGCCGCAAGGCCAGGGGCCGCGAGCGCTGGCGCAAGCCGAGCAGACCGGCCAGCACCAGCGCGCCCAGGCCGGTGGCCACGGCTGCGATCGAGGCGCCCGCCGCGCTGGCGGCGCTGTAGGCGGCCAGCATCAGCAACATGCCCAGGTTCTCGCCAAAGTTCTGCACGGCCACCGTGCGACCGGCGCTCAGCAGGCGCTGGCCGCGGGCTTGCAGCAGGGCATTCATCGGCACGACCAGGGCACCGGCCAACGCGCCCACCAGGGCCAGCAAGGCCAGGCCGGGCAGCAAGTGCTCGACCCAGCTCACCATCGGCAGCAGCAGGCCCAGCAGCAGGCCCAGGGGCAGGGTGGCGGCGCTGCGCGCCAGCGGCACGAAGCGCCCGGCCAGCACCGCGCCGGCCACCACGCCCAGCGCCACCATGCCCTGCAGGCCGGCGGCCGCATCCAGGCCCAGGCCCAGGGCCTCCTGGCCCCAGCGCAGCACCAGGAATTGCAGCGCGCCGCCCACGCCCCAGGTGAGCACGGTCACCCCCAGGGCCAGGCGACCTTCGGCATCGCGCCAGAGCCGCCGGGCATCGCAGCCGAAGCCGCGCAGCAACTGGGCCGCGCGCCGGCGGCGCGGCCGGTGCACGGCCTGCACCGGCCGCGGCAGGCCCAGGTTGGCCAGTCCGGCGCCCAGGTAGAGCCACAGCACCAGGCCCAGGGCCGGCCCGAGTTGGCTCGCCGGGCCCTCCGGCCCGTCCAGGCCCGGCAGCAGGCCGGCGAGAAGGCCGCCCAGGGCCCGCAGCGGCGCGGCCAGGGCCAGGGCGGTGCCCTGGGAGGCGATCAGCAGCCCGCCCAGGCCGGCGCCGAGCAGGGCCGCGCAGACCGTGCTGGCCTCCAGCCAGCCATTGGCCCGCACCAGGCCGGCCGGCGCCACGCTTTCGGCGACCAGGCCGTACTTGGCCGGCGAATACAGGGCCGCGCCCAGGCCGGCCAGGGCATAGGCCAGCAGCGGCCCCCAGGCGCTGTCGCCGGCCAGCAGCAGGGCCGCGCCGAGCGCCTTGAGCGCATTGCTGCCGGCCATCAGGCGGGCCTTGGGCAGGGCATCGGCCAGCACGCCGACCAGCGGCGCCAGCAGCACATAGGCCGCGGTGAAGCCCAGCTTCAGCAGCGGCGGCGCCCAGGCCGGCGCGGCCAGTTCCACCATCCGCGCGATCGCGAGGATCAGCAGCGCATGGTCGGCCAGGGCGGACAAGGCCTGGGCGAGCACCAGGCGGCGAAAGCCGCGCGGCAGCGCGCGGGCCGCCGGGAGGTCCGGTGCAGGGGGAAGGTCGGGCACGGACAACGATCAGACCCGAGCGGCGTGTCAGCCGCATGAAGGCGCGCATGCCCCCGCCGTCCGCCTTCAAGTCCCGAATGGCGGGTGCATCGCTGGCCCCGGGCTTCTCGGTTGCGCAGTTCATGGGGCCCTGTCCGTGGGCTGGGTGCTGCTGGTCGGGGATCGGTCACGGTTCCGCCGATCCATGCCGCGCCGCAACGAGCTCCATCACTCGCATTTGGATCTGTTATTTACAATATAAGCAACTAATGATCAAAGGAGCCTGATCGTGCTTACCCCCTTCCCCTCGACCCCTTCCATGCACCGCGCCGCCCGGCGCAGCCTGCCCGCCTGCATGGTCAGCCTGAGCCTGGCCCCCCCGGCCTGGGCGATCGAGCCCGACAAGGTGCCCGCGCCGCAGCGTACCCAGTCGCAGCTCTACCTGGAAGCCCGCGAGGTGCCGGCCTTCATCGCCGCCGCCGGCGGGCCGGACAAGGTGCTGTTCATCGACGTCCGCACCCGCGTCGAGCCCATGTACGTGGGCATGGCCCAGGGCATCGACGCGCTGGTGCCCTTCGTCTAGCACCAGGAGCTGATGAGCGACTGGGACGACAAGCGCGGCCACTACAAGCTGGAGCCGCTGCAGGATTTCGTCCCCGAGTTGAACCGCCGTCGCGAAGCCAAGGGCCTGCCCAAGGATGCGACCGTCGTGCTGATCTGCCGCTCGGGCGACCGCTCCAGCCGCAGCGCCGACCGCCTGATGGCCGACGGCTGGAGCCGGGTCTACACCGTGGTGGATGGCTTCGAGGGCTACATGTCCCCGGCCGGCCGGCGCGAGGTGAATGGCTGGAAGAACGCCGGCCTGCCCTGGTCCTACAAGCTCGACAAGTCCAAGATGTACTTCGCGCGCTGAGGCGCCACCGGCCGGGGCCTTCGGCCCGGCCACCCGCGGCTCAGCCGGCGGCCAGCAGCTTCTGCACCAGTTCCGTCGTGCTGGCCGCGCTGAGCTTGCGCAGCAGCCGGCCGCGGTAGACATCCACCGTGCGCGGGCTCAGGCCGAGCTGGCGGCCGATCTGCTTGCTGCGCTGGCCCTCGATCAGCAGGGCCGCCACCTCGCGCTCGCGCGCGGTCAGCGCGCCGCGGCCGTCGGCGGCCAGCGGCGCGACGGCGCGCTTGTCCGAAAGGTCCTCGAAGCTCCACAGCCCGGCCTCGTGCGGCGCGGCCGGGTTCAGGGCCTGGCCGGCCACATGGCACCAGAACAGCTCGCCGCGCGGGTCGCTGGGGCTGCGCTTCATCACGCGGTCGTCGGCGTAATGGCCCTCGGCATCGAGCCGCGCGACGATGCGCGCGCCGGTGCGCTCGAACTCCTCGTGGCTGGGGTAGAGCAGGGCGAAGCTCTGGCCGATCAGCAGCTCGCGGTGGGTGCGGAAGATGCGGCAGAAGGCCTGGTTGCAGTCGACCATGCGCCGCTCGCGCGAGATCACCAGGCCCACCGGCGCCAGCGCGAAGGCGGTGCGGTAATCGGTGGCGCAGGCGCCCGGGGGCAGCGGGGGGGCGGGGGAATGCGGCATGGTCGGCGGGCGGCACCCTGGGGTTTGCCTTAGGCGATCTTACGTAGGCCGCTACGCATCAAACTGACAAGGCCGGCGCGATGCCGCGCCCCGCCTTCCTCCCTTCCGCACGCCCCTCCCACCCGAAGAGGCCCGCATGAACAAGCTCTATCCCCATGCCGCCGCGGCGCTGGACGGTCTCGTCCGCGACGGCCAGTTGCTCGCCGTCGGCGGCTTCGGCCTCTGCGGCATTCCCGAGGCCCTGATCGATGCCCTGCAAGCCAGCGGCGTCAAGGACCTGACGGTCATCTCCAACAATGCCGGCGTCGACGGCTTCGGCCTGGGCAAGCTGCTGGAGACGCGGCAGATCAAGAAGATGATCTCCAGCTATGTGGGCGAGAACAAGGAGTTCGAGCGCCAGTACCTGGCCGGCGAGCTGGAACTGGAGTTCACCCCCCAGGGCACCCTGGCCGAGAAGCTGCGCGCCGGCGGCGCCGGCATCCCCGCCTTCTTCACCAAGACGGGCGTCGGCACCCTGGTGGCCGAGGGCAAGGAGACGCGCGAGTTCGACGGCGAGCTCTACTTGATGGAGCGCGCGCTGCGCCCCGAGCTGGCCCTGGTCAAGGCCCACATGGCCGACAAGTCCGGCAACCTGCGTTTCCGCCTGACGGCGCGCAACTTCAACCCGGCAGCGGCCATGGCCGGCAAGGTCTGCGTGGTCGAGGTCGAGCACCTGGTCGAGGTCGGCGAGCTCGGGCCGGACGAGATCCACCTGCCCGGCATCTATGTGCACCGCATCGTGCACAACCCGCATCCGGAGAAGCGCATCGAGAAGCGCACCGTCACCGAACGCCCGACGGCCCTCTGAGCCCCACCCCGCGAACAGGAGAACCCCTCATGGCCTGGACCCACGACCAGATGGCCGCCCGCGCGGCCCAGGAGCTGCAGGACGGCTTCTATGTGAACCTCGGCATCGGCCTGCCCACCCTGGTGGCCAACCATGTCCGATCGGACATCGAGGTCTGGCTGCAAAGCGAGAACGGCATGCTCGGCATCGGCCCCTTCCCGACCGAGGACGAGGTCGACGCCGACCTGATCAACGCCGGCAAGCAGACCGTGACCACGCTGCCCGGCTCGGCCATCTTCGGCAGCCACGACAGCTTCGCGATGATCCGCGGCGGCAAGATCAACCTCAGCATCCTGGGCGCCATGCAGGTCAGCGAACACGGCGACCTGGCCAACTGGATGATCCCCGGCAAGATGGTCAAGGGCATGGGCGGCGCCATGGACCTGGTGGCCGGCGTCGGCCGTGTCATCGTGCTGATGGAGCATGTCGCCAAGAAGCGCGACGGCACGACCGACCTGAAGCTGCTGCCCCAGTGCACCCTGCCGCTGACCGGCGTGGGCGTGGTCGACCGCATCATCACCGACCTCGCCGTGCTCGACGTGACCCCCGAGGGCCTGAAGCTCGTCGAGCTGGCCGAAGGCGTCAGCCGCGAGGAGCTGCAGGCGGCAACGGGCGTGCCGATCCGCTGAAGCGGACCGGGTTCAGGCCCTGAGCCTGGCGGGCGCGGAGCTGGCCGCAGCCCGCGTCCACATCCTGCCCGGCCGAATCGCGCAGCTTGACCAGGATGCCGTGCCGGCCCAGGGCCGCCGCCAGGGCCTCGGCCCGGGCGCGGGCCGGGCGGCGGAAGGCCAGCTCGGGCACGGTGTTCCAGGGGATGAGGTTGAGCATCACCCGCTTGCCGCGCAGCAGGGTGATGAGGCCCTCCACCTCGTCCTCGCCATCGTTCACACCCTCCAGCAGCGTCCACTGCGCCATCCAGGGATGGGCGCTGGCCTGGCTGTAGGCCTCGGCGGCCTCGACCAGCTCCTGCGGGCTGAGCCGCGGCGCGCGCGGCAGCAGCGCGGCGCGGCGCGCCGGGTCGGTGCTGTGCAGGGAGACGGCCAGGGTCGGCTTCACCGCCGAGCGGCCCAGGGCCTCGAAAGCCCGCAGGTCGCCCACCGTGGAGAAGGTCATCTGCTTGTGGCCCAGGCCGCCGTGGGTGCCCAGCAGGTGCAGCGCCTCCAGCACCGCCTCCAGGTTGTGGGCCGGCTCGCCCATGCCCATGAAGACCAGCTTGCGCACTGGCCCGGCCGCGCGGGCGGCGGCCACCTGGGCGACGATCTCCAGGCTGTCGAGCTGGCGTTTGAGGCCCTCGCGCCCGGTCATGCAGAAGCCGCAGCCCACCGCGCAGCCGACCTGGCTGGACACGCACAGGCCCTCGTCGGGCAGGCGCACCGTCTCCACCGTCTGGCCGTCGGCCAGGGCCATCAGCCAGCGCTCGCTGCCGTCGCCGGCCGGGTGGGCCGACACGCGCCGCAGCAGCCCGTCGAGTTGGGCTTGCAGCGCCGGCAGCGCGGCCGCCAGACGCTCGGGAAAGCGCGCCCGCCGGCCGCCGGCATCCAGGCGCTGGCCGCGGCTCCACAGCCGCAGCACGCGGGCGGCATGCACGGGGGCTGCGCCAAGCGTGTGCAGTTGCTGCTCCAGGGTGGCAATCGGCATGGGCGGGGGGGCGTGTGGGCGCCGCATTGTCGTTGCCCCGTTCAGCACAAGCGGGTGACAGCCCCAGGCTGACCGGCCGCGGGGCGATCGGCGATCATCCTGGCCCTCACACCACCCTCCTGCGGCCCGGCCGTTCAAGGAACCAGCATGACCTTCCTCCGGCCCGCCCTCGCCGCCCTGGCCCTGATCGCCTCCATCCTGCCCGCCCAGGCCGCCTGGACCGAGCTTGGCGGCAACGAGCAAGTCACTTTCTATGCCGACTTCGACGCGTTGGAGAAGGCCAAGGATGCGGTGTCGATCTGGACCCTGGTCGATTCCAAGAAGCCGCGAACCTACGAAGGCAAGAGCTTCAACTCGGTCCGCACCCAGTTCCAGTTCCAGTGCGAAGGCCCCAAGGTGCGCGAAGTCGAGACCCGCTTCCATGCCGGCGCCATGGCCGCGGGCGAGTTGGTCGCCAGCTACAAGCTGGACGAGCCGGCCTGGGAGGCGGTCGCCAGCGGCACCGTCAAAGACGCCTTGGCCCAGGAGCTGTGCAAGCCGCCCGCAGCCGCGAAGTGAGGCCGGCGGGCAGCCCGGCCCGGGGCGCGACCGCTCAGGCCGGGCCCTCGTCGCCGCGCTGCCACTGGCCCTCGCGCAGCAGCTCGTGCGGGCGGAAGCGCGCCTTGTAGGCCATCTTCGGGCTCTGCCCGATCCAGTAGCCCAAGTAGAGGTAGGGCAGTCCGAGCTTGCGCGTCTGCGCGATCTGCCACAGCACGTTGTAGGTGCCGTAGCTGGCCTCGGGCTCGGGCGCGTAGAAGGTGTAGACGGCCGACAGGCCATCGCTCAGCACGTCGAGGATGGAGACCATCTTCAGCGCGCCCGGCGTGCCATCGGCCGCGGCCGCTTCTCGGAACTCGACCAGGCGCGAGTTCACCCGGCTCTGCAAGAGGAACTGGGTGTACTGGTCGACCGAGTCATGGTCCATGCCGCCGCCGGCATGGCGGCCGGCCTGGTAGCGCAAGTAGAGCTGGTAGTGCTCGGGCACGAAGCACAGGCGCAGCACCCGCGCCTCCAGCCCGGCATGCTGCTTCCAGGCGCGGCGCTGGCTGCGCGCGGGCTGGAAATCCGCCACCGGAATGCGCAGCGGCAGGCAGGCCTGGCAGCCATCGCAATAGGGCCGGTAAGTGAACATGCCGCTGCGCCGGAAGCCATTGGCCACCAGGCCCGAATAGGCATCCGCATGGATCAGGTGGCTGGGCGTGGCCACCTGCGAGCGCGCCTGCCGACCCGGCAGGTAGCTGCACGGATAGGGCGCCGTCGCGTAGAACTGGAGCGACGCGAGGGGCAGCTCTTTCGGATAGGTCACGGCAGGCTTGGCGGTGCGGCGGGGGGGCTCGACGCGGCGTCCGGGGCCGCAAGGCCCAGGCTCGCCCAGTGCGCCGGATCATAGGCCCAGGCCTCGGCGGCCCCGCGGGCCGGGGCCTTGTCCGGCGCCGGCCCCACCAGCTCGCGCAGATGCGATTCGAAGGCCGCCCGCGTCCATTCCCGCGCGCCCAGCGAGGCCAGGTGCCGGGTGTTCTGCTGGCAGTCGATCAGCGGCCGGCCCGTTGCGCGGCAGAAGGCCACCAGCGCGGCCAGCGCGATCTTCGAGGCATCGCTGCGCCGCGCGAACATCGATTCGCCAAACACCATGCGCCCCAGGCCGACGCAGTAGAGGCCGCCGGCCAGCTCGCCGTCGATCCAGGTCTCGACGCTGTGCACGCGGCCCTGGCGGTGCCAGTCCAGGTAGGCGCGGCGCAGGCTGGGCACGATCCAGGTGCCCTGCTGGCCGGCGCGCGGCATGCCGGCGCAGGCGGTGATGACGGCGCCGAAGTCATGGTCGAAACGCAGTTCGCAGCGCGGATCGGCCAGGAAGCGGCGGATCGTCTTGCGCAGGGAATGCGAGAGCCGGAAGTCCTCCACCCGCAGCACCATGCGCGGGTCGGGGCTCCACCACAGCGGCGGCTGGCCGGGGCTGAACCAGGGGAAGATGCCGCGGCGGTAGGCCGCCTCCAGCCGCGTCGGGCTCAGCCGGCCGCCCGCGCACAGCAGGCCGGGCGCCGGGCTGTCAGGGCCCAGGGCCAGCTCGGTCGGGGGGAAGGCCAGCTCGCCCAGCGGCGAGTCGTCGAGCCAGGGGATCACGGCCGCCGATCAGGCCGAGGCCGGCTGCGGCCGCTGGCGGTAGAAGCGGATCGGCGTGCCGGCCGCCTCGCTGGCCTGGATCTCGCGCTGCTGCGCCGCCATCACCTGCGGCTTCATGCGGCCCACCACATGCATCTCGCAGGGCTTGCAGTCGAAGCGCAGGGTCATCAGCTCGTCGCCGTGGCGGATCTGCAGCGGCTCGGCCTTCACCTGGCCCTGCACGCCGGTCACGCCCTTGGCCTGCTTGGGGCACAGGCTCAGCGAGAAGCGCACGCAGTGCTTGGTGATCATCAGGCTGACCTCGCCCGGCTCGGTGTGGCTTTCGTAGGCCGCCTCGATGATCTGCACGCCGTGGCGGGCGTAGAAGTCGCGCGCCTTGTGGTTGTGCACATTGGCCAGATAGCTCAGGTGCTCGCCGGGGTAGGGCGCGGGCGGCTCGACCGGCGCGGCCCGTTCCAGCCGGCGGAAGGCGGCGGCGCGGGCGGCTTCCAGCGCCACCACGCCCTCGCGCCGCAGGCCGTTGAGCGCGCTGGCCGGCACAAAGGGCAGGGTGCCGCCGCGCGGCAGGCTCAGGTGCCGCAGGCTGAAGATCGTGCCGCCCAGCTTGCCGAGCTGCTGGCGCAGCGTGGCCTCGGCCTGGGCCGCTTGCTCGGCGCGCGGCAGGGCGCCGTCCAGACGCACGCGGGCTTCGTGGCCGTCCTCGTCCCGCAGGGCCAGGCTCAGGCCGGCGGCATCCCAGCCCAGGGCCAGGTCCAGGGCGATGCGGCGCTCGGCCGAGGGCTTGTCCAGCAGCCGGTCCCAGGCGCGGTCGCGGTTGCGGTGCAGGGCGGTGCCGGCGCGCAGGTCCTTGAAGTCGGCGCAGGGCTGCGGCGGCCAGACCCGCCAGCGGTTCGCGCCCGGCTCGCCCAGGGCCGCCGCGCGGCGCTTGCCGTCGGCCGGCGCGGCCTCGGCCGTCAGGCGCTCGGCGCGGTTCACCGGCAGGCCGACCAGCTCGGTCTGCAAATCGAAATAGCTCAGGCCGTCGCCATTGCTCAGGGCCGCGTCAGGGTCCAGGGCCACGTCGAAGGCCTCGGCGCCCACGGCCAGCACCTCGCCCAGCGGCAGGCCGGCATGCTTGGGCGTGTCGAAGGCGCCGATGTCGATCTTGCGGCCGGTGGCGAAGTAGTCCGTCGAACCCCGGTTGAAGTTGCGCTGCGGGTCGGGCGTGAAGCTGAAGCGGCAGCGGCCGGAGGACGCGCGCTTGAGCGCGCCGCCGCGTTCTTCCAGCAGTGCATCGATGAGCTGCCGGTAGTGCGCCGTCAGGTTCTTCACATAGCCCAGGTCCTTGTAGCGGCCCTCGATCTTGAAGCTGCGCACGCCGGCATCCACCAGCGCCGCCAGGTTGGCCGACTGGTCGTTGTCCTTGAGCGAAAGCACATGCTTGTCGTGCGCGACGATGCCGCCGGCCGCATCCGTCACCGTGTAGGGCAGGCGGCATTCCTGCGAGCAATTGCCGCGGTTGGCGCTGCGCCCGGTGTGGGCATGGCTGATGAAGCACTGGCCGCTGTAGGCCACGCAGAGCGCGCCGTGCACGAAGAACTCCACCGCCGCATGGTCCAGCGCCTGGGCGCAGGCGGCGATCTGCGGCAGCGTCAGCTCGCGTGCCAGCACCAGTTGCGAGAAGCCGGCGTCCTGCAGGAAGCGCGCCTTCTCCGGGGTGCGGATGTCGCACTGCGTGCTGGCATGCAACTGGATGGGCGGCAGGTCCAGCTCCAGCAGGCCCATGTCCTGCACGATCAGCGCATCCACCCCCGCATCCCAGGCCTGCCAGACCATGCGCCGCGCGGCCTCCAGCTCGTCGTCGCGCAAGATGGTGTTGATCGTCAGGAAGATCCGGCTGCCGTAGCGCTGCGCATGCGCGCACAGCCGCGCGATGTCGGCCATCGCATTGCCCGCCTTGTCCCGCGCTCCGAAGGCCGGCCCGCCGATGTAGACCGCATCGGCCCCATGGTTCACGGCCTCGATGCCGATGTCGGCATCGCGCGCCGGGGCGAGCAGTTCGAGGTCGGGGCGGAGGGGCATGGCGGGGGCGGTGCAGCGGCGGCGCGATGCTGGAGTTTAGGAGTGACCTTCCCGCCCATGCGGAGCAAATCCCGGGTGCCGCGCGGCCCTGCGCGCCTACCCTGCGGACTCCGTCGCCTGGGGCGTCGCAGCCTTGGGCTGTGCTGGGCGCCTCCGTCTTCCACCGAGCGGCCGATCGTGGACCCATCCCCTGCGCCCGAAACTTCATCCCGCTGGCTGCCTCGTGCCGGCGGCACGCTGCGCCGTCGCCTGCTGCCTGCCGGCGCCGAGGCCCGGGCCTGGGGACTGCTCGGCGCCGTCCAGGGTCTGGGCCTGGTGCTGGCGACGCGGGCGGAGCTGCCCGGTAGCGTGGCCCGGGCGGTGCTGACGGGGCTGCTGCTGGGACCCTGGCTCCTGATGCTGCAGGACCGCCGCCGGCCCCTGCGCCGCCGCCTGCTCGGCGCGGGCCTGACCCTGTTGCCGCTGCTGGCGGCCGTGCTTGCCATGCAACCCCTGGGTCCCCATTTCATGTGGCCGGGCATGGTTCTGCTGGTCCTGGGCCTGACCGCCGGCGGCTTGTGGGCCGCCACCGGGCTGCGCCGGCGGCTGCCGGACGGTCCGCGCGATCCGGCATCCGGCTTCCTGGCGCTGCTCGAGGTCCTCGGCGCCCTGCTGCGCGGCCTGGGCATGGCCGCGCTGCTCCTCGGCCTGGCGGGGATCTGGCTGAGCCTGGCCGCCGCCCTGGGCGTGCGCTGGCCGGATCTCCTGTCGCGCCGCCTGCCTGAGCTGCTGGCGGCGCTGGCCGGCGCGGCCCTGGCCCTCAGCCTGGCGGCCGAGCCACCGCCCTCGGCGGCCTGGGACCGTCCGCCCGCCCTGGTCCGCGCGCTGTCGCGCCTGCTGCCCTTTGCCGCCCTGCTGGTCTTGGGCAGCCTGGGGCTCATCGCCTGGCAGGGCCAGGACCGCTTCCTGGCCCTGGGCCACCCCAGCCTGCTGCTGCTCGGCCTGGGCGGCGGCCTGCTGCTGCTGGTCCAGGCCGCCTGGCTCGACGGCCGCCAACCCGGCCTGCTGCCGCCTCCCCCGGCCCGCCTGCTGCGCCTGGCCTTGCTGACCCTGCCCCTGCTGGTGGCGCTGGCCGGCGGGTCCCTGGGCCTGCGCGTGGCCCAGCATGGATGGAGCGTCGACCGCGTGCTGGTGGCCCTGGCGATCGGGTTGGCCGGTCTGGCGGCGCTGGCCGCCGCCCTGGCGGCCGCGCGAGGCCCCGGCCTGCCCCATCTGGGGCCGGCCCTGGCCCGGGTGGCCCAACTGGGTACCGTGACCGTCCTGCTGCTGCCCACCGCCGCAGTCGACCTGCCCCGGCGCATCGCCGACCACCAGGTCGGCCGGCTGCTTGACGGCCGGGTCAGCCCCCAGGCCTTCGACTGGCGGCATCTGGACCGCCTGGGCCCGGCCGGCCAGGCCGCCCGCAGCCGCCTGGCCGGCCTGCAGGATCATCCCGAGGCGGAGGCCATCCGCAACCTGGCTGCCCAGGCCTCGCCCGAGCGCCACGCCGCCCGGCCGGACCTGCCCCCCGCCCGACCCAGCCCGGCCGAGATCCGGGCCCGCCTGCAGCCCCTGCCCGCGGGTGCCGAGCCCGAGGCCGAGTGGCTGGAGGCCCTCGCCGAGGCGGTGGTCGCCGGAGACCACGACGGCGGCGGCCGCTGGCTGCGCGAGCCGACGGTCCGCCCGGCCCTGCGCCTCGACCTGGACGGCGACGGCCAGGAGGAGTGGCTGCTCTTCCAGGGCGGGCGGCTTCTGCCGGCCGTTGCCTGGGGCTTCGACCCGGAGGACGGCGCCTGGCGTCCCCGGGGCCGGCTGGAGCGGCGCGGCGGCGACCGAGGGCCGCTGCCCGCCGACTGGCTGGACCGGGTTCAGGCCGGGGAGGTCCAGCTCCAGGCCCCGCGCTGGCGCGAGCTGATCCTCGGCGGCCAGCGCCTGGGCCTGCGCGAGCTCAGTGGCGGGCGTTGAGCGCCGCCGCCACCCCTCGCGCCCGCCGCTTGTCCCGCCAGCGCCGCCAGCCCGTCCAGGCCAGCAGCAGGGGCAGCAGGCCGGCGGCGGCGACCAGGGCGCGGCCGGGCAGGCCGAAGGCTTCGCCCATGTGCAGGGGGTGCATCCATTGCCAGAAGACGTCGCCGGCGGTGAAGCTGCGCGGGTCGCGGGCGGCGACGACTTCGCCGCTGGCGTCATCGATCCAGACCAGGGTGGACGGGAAGCGCCGGCCCGGCTCGCCCGGCTGGCGCAGGCGCACGCGCCAGGGCTGGCCGGCCTCGGCCGGGGTGTCGACCCAGCGGGCGCGGGCGCCGGCCCAGGCGGCTTCGGCGGCGGCCACGGCCTGGTCCACGCTCAGGCGACGTGGCTCGGGGAGGCCTTGCGGGACGGACGGCAGCGGGGTCAGGGGGCTGAACACGGCGATCACCGGCTGCGTCCAGTGCGGCAGGGCGAGCAGCAGGCCGCTGAAGGCCAGCACGCCCAGCAGGGGCAGGGCCAGCCAGCCGCCGAGCTTGTGCAGGTCGTGGTCGCGGCGCACCGGCGCCGCGCCGCGCAGCTTGAGCCGCCACGCTGCCCGCCAGCCGCCGCCGCGCGGCCACCACAGCCACAGGCCGCTGAGCAGGGAGACCAGCATCAGCCCGCCGCCGAGGCCCACCGCCGTCACGCCATGCTTGCCCAGCAGCAGGCTGTAGTGCAGGTCGTAGACCCAGGTGGTGAGGTGCTGGCCCCAGAAGCGGTTCAGCACCACCTGCCGGGTGGCCGGGTCCACCGTGGCCAGCAGGGGGGCGAAGGCCTGGCCCTGTGTCTCCACCGGCCGCAGGTAGCGCGCGGTCAGCGGCTCGCCAGGCGATTGCGGGATCTCCAGCCGCCAGCCCGGCCCGCGCTGCGGGTGGGCGGCCTGCAGGGCGGCATAGGCCTGTTCCAGGGTCATGGCGGGCGCGCCCTCGCGCCGCGCCAGGCGGGCATCGAGCAGGGCATCGACCTCCGGGTAGAAGGCCAGCAGGCTGCCCGTCAGGCCGACCAGCACGAACCACAGGCCCAGGCCCAAGCCCAGCCAGCGGTGCAGCCGCAGCCAGAAGCGGCGGGCGCGGCTCATGCCGGGGCCGGCCCGGCGGGCCGGGTGCAGGGTGCGGTTGCGCGGCGTGCCGGGCGCAGGATGGGGGGCGCTTGGCACGGCTTGCCTCTGCTTGGGGTCGGAGGCTGGGCAGGCCTGCTGCTGCGTGTCCCCCGGCCGCTTTGCGGCCTCCTCCTTGACCTTCGCAGCAGGCCTGCCCAGCCTCCTGCGCGCGGCCCAGGGTGCGGGCCTGAAGCCCCACGGGTGGCCTTGCGGCCCAGGGCGTGGGCCGGCAGCCCGACGGTGCCCTTGCGGCCCAGGACGTGGGCCCGAAGCCCGACGGTGGCCTTGCGGCCCAGGGCGCGAGCCGGAACGCCGAGGGTGGCATCGCGGGGCCGTGCAGGCGCGCAAGGGCGCAGGTCAAGGAGGAGGGCCGCGCAGCGGCCCGGGGGACACGGAGCCCTTGCGCGCCTGCGCGGCCCCGTGCCGCTCCACCCCCGCCCCGCGCCGCTCCACAAAGGCCCCGCGCCGCCCCACCCCGGCCCAAACCCCGCCAAGTGCATCGTCCGCCAAGGCGCGAAACGCCCCAGGGCAAGGATGACATGCCGCATCACGCAGGGTCTCCAGGCTGGGGCTCAGTAGCGGGCGCTGATCGCCAGCCAGACGCTGCGCGGCGCGCCTGGCGAGAGCAGCGGGGCGTTGGCCGTGGTGTCGAAGTAGGCGTAGGCGTACTCGCGGTCCAGCAGGTTCAGCACCTGCGCCTCCAGCTTCAGGTTCGCGCCCAGGGCCTTGCTGAGGCCGACGTTGACCAGGGTGAAGCCGCCGAAGCGGCCCTTGTCATTCGTCCGCGTCAGCTCGTAGTCGCCCTGGTGCTGGGCCCAGGCCTTGAGCGACCAGCCCTCGCCAGGCAGCCAGTCCAGGCCGGCGGAGACGATCTGCCGCGGCACATGGTCCAGCTCCTTGCCGCGGGTCGGGTCGGCGGGGCCGGCGCCTTCGGTGATGCGCGCGCGCTGGAAGGCGGCGGCCATCCAGGCTTGCAGCGGGCCGGCGGGGCGCCAGGCGAGTTGCAGGTCCAGGCCGCGGCGGCGGGTGCCGCCGATGTTGTCGGAATCGCCGCTCGGGTCGCCCAGGCGGCGCAGCACCTCGTTGCTGGCCTTCTGCTGCCAGACGGCGATGCGGCCGTCCAGGTCGAAGCCGGGCTTGAACTTCAGGCCCAGCTCGGCACCGTCGTTGATCGAGGGGGCCAGGTCGCGCACCCGGGCGCCGGTCTTGAAGCTGGCAGCCTCGGTGCCGATCTGCCAGGTGCGGCCCCAGTTGGCATAGAAGGTGGTGGCTTCGCGGGGCGTCCACACCGCGCTGATCTTGGGCTGGCGGATCGTGCCGTAGTCGTTGATCTCGCCGATCACATCGGCCGGCAGCGCGGCCAGCGGGTTGCGCAGTTCGCCGCTGAGGCGGTCGAAGCGCAGGGCCGGCACCAGCTTGAAGGCGGCGCTGGGCTGCACCACGGCCTGCACGAAGGCGCCGTGCACATTCAGGTCGTAGTCCAGGTCGCGCGTCTGCGCCTGGCGCACGCGGTCCACCGTGCGGAAGCGCTGGTTGAGGTTGTCCTGGCGCTCGGTGTCCACCCCGCCTTCCAGCGCGAAGGCTTGCAGGCCCGGCACGGTCGGCCGCCAGACGGCGGTGGCGCGGGCGCCGACATGGGTCTCATCGGCCAGGCGCTCATGCTGCGCGCCGGCCTGCGAGAAGCGCACCCAGCGCTGGTCCTCGAAGCGATTGCGGTAGAGCCGGAAGGCCAGGTCGAGCTGCTCGCCGGCCTGCGCGTCCACATGGATCGCCGCTTGGCTCATGCGGCGCTCGCCGCCGTCGGTGGCATTGAAGGCATTGCTCTGGTCGCGGTCGGCGCGCACCTGGGCCTCGGTCAGGTAGCCGGGCTCCTCGGCCTCGCCCTCGTAGGCGCGCAGCACCAGGCCGGCCGTCCAGCGCCCGCCCTTGACGAACCACTGGCCGCCCAGCGCCGTCTTGTCGGCCTTGGCATGGTCGCGCCAGCCGTCCGTGCGCTTGTGGCCGATGAAGTAGTTCTGCGTCCAGCGCTCGGTCTCGATGCCCTTGGCAAGCTGCACGTCCATGCTGTCGAAGCTGCCGTAGGCGGCGCGGGCCAGGGTCTCGTTGCCGCCGCGGCGCGGCACCAGGTTCACCGTGCCGGCGATGTTGTGCAGGCCGTAGCGCGCGTCGTTGGTGCCGCGCACCACCTCCACGGCCTGAAGCTCCAGCGGGAACACCAGGTCCAGGTAGGGCGTGTTGCCGTTGTTGCTATTGGCCGGGATGCCGTCGATCAGCAGCTTGACGGCATTGACCTCGCCCTCGCCATTGAAGCCGCGGAAGGACACCTTGCCATTCGTCGTGCCCTGGTTGAAGCCGGTCAGCATCACGCCCGGCAACTGGTCGAACAGCTCGAAATTGGAGAAGGCATTGCGCTCGGCCAGGCGCTCTTCATTGAGCACATCGACCGAGGTCAGCAGGCGCCGCGTGCCCAGCGGGCCGCGGCTGCTGGCGTGGATGCTGACGCGGCCGATGTCGAAGCTGGCATCGGCCTCGGCCGCGGCGGCCACGGTTTGGGCCTGCAGCGGCAGGCTGGCGAAGGCCAGCAGCAGGGCGGCGGCCAGGGGGCTGGGATGGGGCAGGGAGTTCATCGGGGGTCTCGTGATGTCTTGGGTTTGAAGGGGGTGGTGCCCGGGCTCAGCGGCCCGGCACGTCAGAGGGATGCGGCGAAAGCTCGGCCGGCTGCGCCCAGCCGGGCGAGGCTTCGCCCGTCGCCGGGGCGCGCGGCACGGCGGCTGGGGCTTGGGTCGAGGCGGGGTCGGTCTGCGCCGGCCGGGCAGAAGGCGCTGCGCCATGCGGCCGGGCCGGCACCGCCTCCATGGGCGCGGCGGCCTGGCCCAGGCTCCAGGCCGTCAGGCCGATGAAGAGCGCCGCGCCCAGGTTGGCCACGGCCAGCAGCAGCCAGCCCCAGCCGGCATGGCAGGCGGCCTGCGGGCGGGAGTCCATACCGGGCTTCATTGCGCGCGGGTGGCCTCGCTGCGCATCTCGGCGACGAGGCCGCGCATCATGGTTTCCATCAGCGCCCGCGCCTGAGGCGGTGCGGTGTCGGGCCGACCGGCCTGGAAGGGCGGCTCGGGCGCGTACTCGGCCAGCAATTGCAAGGACTCGGCGTACAGGCGGTCGCGGCGCTGGGCGACCAGGGCCAGGCCCAGGTCCAGCCCGGCCGAAACCCCGGCCCCGGTCAGCAGCGGGCCGTCGGCTACCACCCGCTCGTGCACCGGCTGCGCGCCGAGATCGGCCAGCACGCCGTGGGTGATCCAGTGGCTGGTCGCGCGCCGGCCCTTCAGCAGGCCGGCCATGCCGAGCAGCAGCGAGCCGGTGCAGACCGAGACCTGCTGTCCCGCGGCCCGGCCGCGCTCGCGCACGTAAGCCACGGTGCGCGCATCGCGCATCGCATCGAGCGTACCCTGGCCGCCGCCGGGCACGAAGAGGATGTCCGGGCGCTCGAAGCTGTCCTCGAAGCTCACATCGGGCACGACGACCAGGCCGGTGTCGCTGCGTACCGGCTCGCGGGTCTTGGCGACAAGCTGAAGCTTCGCGCCCATCAGTCCGGCCAGCATGTATTGCGGGCCGACCAGGTCGAGCGCGGTGAAGCCGGGGTAGACCAGCAGGCTGATGCGCTCGCTGCCATGCCAGTGGGCCGGGAAGGCCGACATGTCATGGGTCGGCGGCGTTGGCTCAGCGGCCGCGGTCGATCCAGCGGGGCCTGCGCCGGCCGGCAGGCAGGCCAGGCCGCCGAGCAGGGCTGCGCTGCGGCGCAGGGCTGCACGGCGGTCGATGCGCGGCGCCGGCAGGGTGGGGTGATCGGTCAAGGTGCTCTCCTTCAGGCTCAGAAGCTGAGGCTGGCGCTCAGGCGGGCACTGCGGCCGGGCACGGCCAGGACCTGGCCGCCGCCAAAGTACTCGGACGGGGTGTAGCCCTCGCGGTCGAAGAGGTTGCGCAGGTCGAGCTGCAGGCGCCAGTCGCCACGGCGCCAGCCGATCTGCGCATCCCACAGGGTCAGTGCGCCGGTGCGGAAGGCATCGAGCGCGGTGGCCGGCAGCTCGCCCTGGTGGCTCACGCCCAGGCCGACCCGGGTCTGGCCGCCGGCCAGCTCGCCCAGCTCGTGACTGGTGTACAGCCGGGCGGTGCGGCGCGGCACGTTGAAGATCGGCTTGCCTTCGCGGCCGCTGCTGGCGGTGTCGCGCGTGACCTCGGCATCGAGCAGGCCCAGGCTGCCGACGAGCTGCCAGCCGGCGCGCGGCGTCCAGCCCATCTCCAGCTCGACCCCGCGGCTGCGCTGCTCGCCGACCTGCACCGACTGGAAGGGGTTGTTCGGGTCGCTGGCCAGGGCATTGCGCACGCTCAGTTCGAAGATGCTGAGGCTGGCTTGCAGCCCGCCTTCCCGCAGCCGCAGACCGACCTCGGCCTGACGCGATTCCTCGGGCTTGCCGGTGTCGGCCAGTTGCGCGCCGACCGGCACCCGTACGCCCGTGCCCCAGCCGGCGAAGCCGGACCAGGCCGGGCTGAAGGCCCAGGTCAAGCCCAGGCGGCCGGTGGTCTTGCCCAGGTCCGCCAGGTTCTCGACGTTGCCAAAAGCACTTTGCGTGCGGTCGACGATGTCGAAGCGGGTGTGCCGCAGACTGCCCAGCAGGCTCAGCCGCTGGCCGATGCGCAGGTGGTCTTGCAGCCACAGGGCCTGGGTGATGTAGCGGTTGCGCTGATCGGGCGTGCCGGTGGTGTCGGCCTCGTTCCAGGCCGGCGGTTGCGGATTGCTGACATCGATCAGGCCCAGCAGGCCACCGCCTGCGCTGAAGCGCACGAAGCCGCGGTCGCGCACATGGCTCCAGTCCAGGCCGCCGCTCAGTTCGTGGCGCCAGTCGCCGTGCTCGACCTTGAAGCGCAACGAGGGGCTGATGGCATCGGCCTCGATGCGGTTGTAGAGCCGCGCGCCAGCCAGCAGGCCGAAGGGCGCGGCGGCCAGCGGGTCGGTCGCCGGATCAGGGTTGAAGCCGAAGGGGAAGAGGAAGCTGCCGCGCTGATCCAGCGTGGCCTGGCTGCGGTTGATGCGCAGCGTGAACTGCAGGGCTTCGCTCAGCTCCTGCTGCCACTGCAGGCCGGCCAGGAAGAAGTCGGACGTGGTGTCGGGCAGGCCGTCGGCAGCCAAGCTGGTGTCGCGGTCGACGCGGTAGGGCGCGCCGATCACGGTGCCGCGCGCCGGCAGTCCGGCATGGTCTTGGCCCTTCGATTCGCTGTAGCGCAGGCGCAGCGTCAGCCGACGGCGGGCATCAGGCTGCCAGTGCAGGGTGGGGGCGATCAGGCGGTGGCGCAGGTCCAGGCCGTCGGTCTCCAGGCCTTCCTCGCGCTGGCCAGCCACCATGCGCAGACGCCAGTCGGCACCGAGCGGGCGATCGATCTCCAGCCCGGCTTCGGTCTCACCGCGTGAGCCCAGGCCGAGCTGCACACGGCCGCGCGGCTCGCTGCCTGGCACACCACTGTCGAGCATCACCACGCCGCCCAGGAAGCCGGCTGGGCCCACCGCCTGCGCGCCACCTTGCAAGGTGCCGGACGGGCCCTTGACCACGTCGATACGCTCGATGCCCAGCAGCATGTTCGGCGTGGCGAAGTAGCCGGGCACCGCCATGCCGTCCAGCACGACGGCGGCATCGAAGCCGCGTACGCGGAAAGCGCCGTTTTTGTTGGCATCCCGGCTGTCAAAACCGCGCAGGTTGCTGACGTTGACCAGCGCCTCGGACAGGCTGCGCGCGCCCTGGTCTTCGGCCAGACGTCGCGGCACGACGCTGACCGACTGTGCGATCTCCTCGATACGTGTGGCCTGGCCGGTCGGCCCGCTGCTCTCTTCGGCCGCATAGGCTTCGCGCTCGCCGCTGATGCGTACCGGGGGCAGGCTGCCGCCGGCTGGCGAGCCGTCCTGGGCCTGGACGGCACCGCACAGCAGCGCGAGCAGCGGCCACATCCGACGGGCGTTCGGCGGGCTGGTGCGGGTCTTGGTCTTCTTCATGGTCCTGTCTCTTCTGGTGAAGGGTGTCCGCGCGTTGTGGCCGGGTGTTCAGTGCCCGGCATGCGGATCGGCCGGGGCGGCGCCGTCGGGCGCCTCCACCCAGACCTCGACCTGCACGCGGCCCGCGCGGGCAAAGTTCAGCGTCAGCGGAAAGCGCTCGCCGGCCCGCAGCGGCTGCTTCAGGCCGACCAGCATCAGGTGGTGGCCGGCCTCGCCGTCGCGCAGGCGCACGCTGCTGCGGGCCGGCAGGGCCAGGCGCTGCACCTGGCGCATCTGCATGCGGTCCTGGTTCAGGCGCATCGCGTGGATCTCGACCGCCTCGGCGCGCGGCGTGCTGCCGCCGAGCAGTTCGTCGTCTTGCCCGCCCTGGTTGTGGATGGCCTTGAAGTAGACGGCGCCCGTGCGCAGGCCGCCGGGCGTCGGCCGGGCGTAGGGATGGGCCAGGCGCAGGCTGCCGAGGCGGGCCTCGTGGGCCCGGGCGACCGGGGGCAGGCCGCACAGCGGCAGCAGTGCCGTGCCCGCCAGCAGGCGGCGGCGCAGGGCATGGGGCAAGTCATGGGATGAGGACATGGCATGGCGCGGCCTCGGCAGCCGCAGGCAAAAGGGGGTCGAAAGGCAGGCAAGGCCGTGCCGCAGGCGCGCTGCGCGCTGGCGGCGCGGAGGCGCTGAGGCACTGAGGCGCAGCCCGCGGTGGCCGGCCCGGGCGGGGCCAGCCGGGGGCGGCGGATCGGCCCGGGCTTCGCTCAGCCCGCCGGCGCGGGCGGGCTGCGGGGGACGGACTCGGCCCGTTGCAGGCCCGTGGCCTCGCCCGGCCGGGTGGCGGCGGGTGGCGGGCTCAGGTGGGCCAGGCTTGCGGCCACAAGCTGCACCAGCAGCGCCAGGCACAGGCCGTGATGGGCCCAGGCCAGGCGCGGCAGCAGGGGCTGCAGCAAGTCGGCCAGGGCGCGGGCGCGCAGGCCGACGGTCTGCCAGTGCGGCGCGCTTCGGGCCGCAGGGTCGCCGGCCCAGGCCGGCGGCGTGAGGTCATGCATGGGAACTCCCCGGGGCCGGCGTGCAGGGCCGGCCGATGGTCGACGGGGCCGCCGCGGCAGCTTGCCGGGCGGCTCAGGGTCAGGCCAGGGCGTTCACAGGAGGGGCGTGGGCCGGCGGCTGGCGCCAGACCGGCGGGCCGCGCGGGCCCGGCCCGGCGAGCGCGGGCGCTTGCAGCCGCTCGGGCTGTGCCAGGCGCGGCAGGCCGGGGCCGGCCTCGACCCCCGGCAGGGCCGGCAGATCGCGTTGCACCTGGCACAGGGCGCAGGCCTCGCCATGGCCGGCCAGGGGATGGACCGGCGCATCGGCCGGGGCCTGCGGGCTGCGGCAGACGGCCGTCTGCGCCCACAGGGGAATGCCGTCCCGGGCTTGCAGCGCCCGCGAGACGGAAGGCGCCAGGCTCGCCAGCAAGAGCAGCAGCGCCAGCACAAGGCTGACGCTGCGATGCCGGTGGATGCCGTGGATCTCCATGGGGCGTCGAGTGTAGCCAGCCCAAGCCGACCCGAGTCATGCCCTGGGCCTATGCTGCGCGGCTTCACCCGCCCGGGCCGGCCGCCAAGCGCGCCGGCTTCGTCGCCCGTCCATGCCCCTTCTCGGAAGCTGCCATGCGCTACCTTGCCTACACCGCCACCGAAGACCTTGACAGCCTCAGCCTGCACGAAGCGCCCACCCCCCAGCCCGGCCCGGGCCAGGTGCGGGTGCGGATGGGGGCGGCAAGCCTCAACTACCGCGACCTGCTGATCGTCACCGGCCGCTACCCCGGCATGGTGTCCCAGGGCCTGATCCCGGGGTCGGATGGCGCCGGCACGGTCGAGGCCGTCGGCCCCGGCACCAGCCGCTGGAAGGTGGGCGACCGCGTGACCGGCACCTTCTTCGAGACCTGGCTGGGCGGCCCCATGCTGCCCACGCACTTCGAGCACTCGCTCGGCGGCACCGTGCCCGGCGTGCTGGCCGAGCAGCGACTCTTTCCGGCCGACGCCCTGGTCGCCACGCCCGCCCACCTCAGCGACGAGGAAGCCGCCACCCTGCCCTGTGCTGCGCTGACGGCCTGGAACGCGCTGTTCGAAGGCCCGGTGCCGCTCAAGCCGGGCGACAGCGTGCTGGTGATGGGCACCGGCGGCGTCTCCATCTTCGCCCTGCAGTTCGCCAAGGCGGCGGGCGCCGAAGTCATCCTGACTTCTTCGAGCGATGCCAAGCTCGAACGCGGCCGCGCCCTGGGCGCCGACCACCTGATCAACTATGCAAAGCAGCCCGACTGGGACCAAGCCGTGCTGGCTGCCACCGGCGGCCGCGGCGTCGACCATGTGGTGGAAGTCGGCGGCCCCGGCACCTTGCAGCGCTCGATCAGCGCGGCCCGCCATGGCGGCCAGGTGCACCTGATCGGCGTGCTGACCGGCGGCACGCTGGAGCCGCTGCCCATCCTGTTCAAGACGGTCACGGTGCGCGGTGTCTTCGTCGGCTCGCGGACCATGTTCGAGTCCATGAACCGCCTCATCGCCCAGCGCGGCCTGAAGCCGGTGATCGACCGCGTCTTCCCCTTCGCCGAGGCCCGGGACGCGCTCAAGCACCAGATCGGCGCCAGCCACTTCGGCAAGCTGGTCGTGAAGATCGGCTGAGCGCCGCCGATGCGCCTGCCACGGCTTGATGCGCTGCGCGGTTTCGCGCTGCTGTGGATGATCGCCTTCCACTTCGCCTTCGATCTGGCCCACCTGCGCCTGATCGAGGCGGACTTCTACCGCGACCCGGTCTGGACCGGGCAGCGCGTCGCCATCCTCAGCCTCTTCCTGCTTTGCGCCGGCCTGGGCCAGGCCGTCGCGCAGGCCCAGGGCCAGCCGACGGCCCGCTTCGCGCGGCGCTGGCTGCAGATCGCCGGGGCGGCGCTGCTGGTCTCGGCCGGGTCCTGGGCGATGTTCGGCCCGCGCTACATCCACTTCGGCGTGCTGCACGGCATGGCGTTGATGCTGCCGCTGGCGCGCTGGGCCGCGCCGCTCGGTCACGGCCTGCTGCCGCTGGCGGCGCTGGCCGTGGCGCTGCCGCTGCTGTGGACCGGCCCCGACCTGTCCGGCCGCGCGCTCGACTGGCTGGGCCTGATGGCCCGCAAGCCGTCCACCGAAGACCATGTGCCGCTGCTGCCCTGGCTGGGCCCCATGCTGCTGGGCCTGTGGCTGGGCCAGCGCCTGCTGGCCCGGGCCGCGGCCAGCGGCCGGCCCGGCCTGCTGGGCGGCCCCCTGCCCGCCGCGCTGCAACCCCTGGCCCGCCTGGGCCGCTGGAGCCTGAGCGTCTACTTGCTGCACCAGCCCCTGCTGATGGGCGGGCTGATGGCCGGGCTGGCGCTCACCCGCTGAGCCGCCGGCCCATGAAAAAAGCGCCCCGCGGGGCGCTTTCTTGCAGGGCTTGCGCCGGCTTCACTGGGCCGGGGCGGGGGCCGGGCCGAACTTGTAGTCGGTCTTGGCCTTCAGGCGCAGGTCCTCGCGGAACTGGGCCAGCTTCTGCTGGGTGAGCTGCTGCACGATCTGCGGCTTGACTTCCTCGATCGCCGGCAACTGCGCGTCGCGGGTTTCGTCAAGCTGGATGATGTGCCAGCCGAAGGAGCTTTGCACCGGGGTCTCGGTCATCTGGCCCTTCTGCAGCGCGGCCATGGCCTTGCCGAACTCGGGCACGAAGCTGCTGGGCGTGGCCCAGCCGAGGTCGCCGCCCTGGGGCGCCGAGCCGCTGTCCTTGCTGCTGGCCTTGGCCGCCTCGACGAAGGGCGTGCCGCCCTTGATCTTGGCGATCAGGGCCTTGGCCTCTTCCTCGCTGTCGACCAGGATGTGGCGGGCGTGGTACTCCTTGTCGCCGGCCTGGGCCTTGGCCTTGTTGTACTCGGCCAGCACCTCGGCGTCGCTCACCGGGCTCTTCTTCTGGAAGTCGGTGATCAGCTCGCGGATCAGGATGCTCTGGCGGGCCAGCTCCATCTGCTCCTTGTAGACGGGGCTCTGCACCAGGCCGCGGCGCTCGGCCTCCTGGCTCAGGATCTCGCGCAGCACGGCCTCGTCGCGCACCTGCTGCTCCAGCTCCGGCGTGCGCTGTTGCTGGCCGCTGCGCAGCACCTGGGTCATCAGCGATTCGACCCGCGCCTTGGGCACCGGCTTGCCATTGACGATGGCGAGGTTCTGGGCCTGGACAGCCAGCGGGGCGAGCAGGGCGAGGCTCAGGCTCGACAAGGCCGCCAGACGGATCGGGAGGGAGGAGGTGTTCATGGAGACGGCCGCGCGGCGGCGAAGGAGGGGGACACAAGGGAGGCCGGCGCAGCCCCGGAGTTCCGGGGCCCGGGCCCTGCACCCCTTCGCGCAGGGCCGGCGAGGGGGTTGCGGCTTACCGTGCAGCCTCTTCAGGCGTCAGGGTTTCGAGGGCCAACGCATGGATGCCGCGCGGCATCCACTGGCTCAAACGATCATACACAAGGCGATGCCGGGCGACCCGGCCCAGGCCGGCGAAGGCCGGGCTGATGAGGCGGACATGGAAATGCCGCCCCTCGCGCGCGCCGGCATGGCCGGCATGCAGGTGGCTGTCGTCGCGCACGGCCAGTTCGATCACCGGCAGGCTCTCGCGCAGGCGGGCGTCGAGCTGGGCGGCATCGGGTGCGGTGGGCTCGCTCACGATTGCTCCGGCGTCTCGGCCTGCTTCATATGCTTGCCCAGGTAGATGGCCTGGGCCACGGTGAAGGCGATCATCAGCCCCAGGCTGCCGAAGAGCTTGAAGTTCACCCACACGTCGGTCGAGAAGCTGTAGGCCACGTAGAGGTTCACCAGGCCCATGAAGGCGAAGAAGGCGATCCACATCAGGTTGAGCTTGCGCCAGACCTGCGGCGGCAACTGCATCTGCTCGCCCATCACCGACTGCAGCAGGTTCTTGCGCCAGATCGCGTGGCTGAGCCAGAAGACCAGGCCCATCACCCAGTAGAGGACGCTGGGCTTCCACTTGATGAAGGTCTCGTTCTGGAACCAGACCGTGGCGCCGCCCAGGACGGTGACCAGACCCAGGCTGATCCAGAGCATCTTGTCGACCTTGCGCCGCATCAGCAGCAGCACCAGGATCTGGACCAGGGTGGCCAGCATCACCACCAGGGTGGCCAGCAGCACCGGCGCCTGGGCGGCGGCAACCGTGCCGCCGGACACCAGGCTGCCGAAGTGCTCGGTGGCAAAGGCCGCGGCCTCGTCCGGGCGGCCCTCCGCGATCTTGAAGACCGCGAAGAACAGGACGATGGGCAGGAAGTCGAGAAGGAGTTTCATCGCGCGTCGGGTGGGGCCCCCGGACGGGCCGGGGTGCGACGGTCGGGTCAGTCGCGGGGCGTGAAGTCTAGCGAGGCGGAGTTGATGCAGTAGCGCAGTCCGGTCGGCGCCGGGCCGTCCTCGAACACGTGGCCGAGGTGGCTGTCGCAGACCTTGCAGCGCACCTCGGTGCGGACCATGCCGTGGCTGCGGTCCACCCGCTCCTCGATCACGTCGGCGCGCAGCGGCTGGCTGTAGCTGGGCCAGCCGCAGCCGGCGTCGAACTTGGTGGTGGCATCGAACAGCGGCGTGCTGCAACCGATGCAGCGGTACTGGCCCGCTTCCCAGTGGTCCCAGTAGACGCCGGTGAAGGCGCGTTCGGTGCCGGCCTGGCGCGCCACCGCGTACTGCAGGCGGTCGAGCTGGGCGCGCCATTCGGCATCGGTCTTGACGACCTTGGGCAGGGGCGCCGAAGCGGCGTCGGGGGGCAGGGCGGTGTCGTCGCTCATGAGGAACAGCTCACTTCCAGGGGCGGGAGGTCGGCGGGCGGCGGCTCGGCATAGTGCGCCAGGGCCGCTGCGGGTTCGTCGTAGGGACGGGCCAGAACTTGCGCCAGGCGCTGCAATTCGTCGAGCCCGCCCTGCTCGGCCTCGGCGATCGCGGCCTGGGCCAGGTGGTTGCGCAGCACCACGGCGGGGTTCACGGCCGCCATGCGGGCGGCGCGTTCGGCATCCACGCTGGCTTCGGCTTGCAGCCGCGCGCGGTAGCGGGCCAGCCAGGCGTCGGCCCGCGGGCGGTCGATCACATGGTCGCGCAGCCAGCGGTCGCCCGCGGGGTCGGTCGGGTCCGGGTCGGCGGCGTGCCTGCTGCGCAGGCGGGCCAGGCGTCGCCAACTCTGGGTGTGGTCCAGGCGCTCGGAGGCGAGCAGGGCGAGCCAGTCGTCCGCCAGGGCAGCGTCTTCGGGCTGCGTCGTCCGCAGGCCCAGCTTGGCGCGCAGGCGGCGCAGCAGGGCGATGGGGAAGGTCTGGCGGTAGGTCTCGATCGCGCCGAGCAGGCCCTCGACTGCCGCTTCGCGCTCGGCCTCGCTCGCCGAGGGGCCGCCGCCCACCAGCGGCAGCAGCGCCGACGCCAGGGCTTGCAGGTTCCAGCCGGCGATGCTGGGCTGGCGCGCGAAGGCGTAGCGGCCCTGGTGATCGGAGTGGTTGCAGATGTGGCTAGGGTCGAAGCGGTCCAGGAAGCCGTAGGGGCCGTAGTCCAGCGTCAGGCCCAGCAGGCTCATGTTGTCGCTGTTCATCACGCCGTGGCAGAAGCCGACGGCCTGCCAGTCGGCCAGCAGCTCGGCCGTGCGGCGGCTGACTTCGGCCAGCATGGCGAGCACCGGCTGCTCGGCCTCCTGCGCGGCGGGGAAGAAGCGCTGGATCGTCCAGTCCGCCAGCCGGGCCAGCTCCGCATGGTGGCCGTGGTGGCAGAAATGCTCGAAGTGGCCGAAGCGCAGGAAGCTGGGCGCCACCCGGGTGACGAGGGCCGCGGTCTCCACCGTTTCGCGCCGCACCTTCAGCGGGCTACCGACCAGGGCCAGTGCGCGCGTCGTGGGGATGCCCAGGGCATGCAGGGCCTCGCTGGCCAGGTATTCGCGGATCGACGATCGCAGCACCGCGCGGCCGTCGCCGCGGCGCGAGTAGGGCGTCGGCCCCGCGCCCTTGAGCTGGATCTCCTGCGGGCCCTGCGGCGTCTCCAGCGTGCCCAGCAGCAGCGCGCGGCCGTCGCCCAACTGCCCCGCCCAGGCGCCGAACTGGTGGCCGCTGTAGACCGTGGCCACCGGCTGCAAGCCGTGCCAGACGGCATTGCCGGCCAGCAGCGCCAGCTCGGCCTCGGCCGAGGGCGGGGCCCAGCCCAGCGCATCCGCCAGCGCCGCATTGCGCAGCAGCATGCGCGGCTGCGGCACCGGGCTGGGCGCCACCGGGGTGGCAAAGGCGGGGCCGAGCCCGGCATGGCCGGCCTGCCATCCGGCGGGCCAAGCGGTGGCCGGGCGGGCGGGCAGGGGCGACGGGTGGATCGACATGCGAGCAAGTCTAGGGGCCGGGCGCCCCCCCTGCCGATGCGGGGGCAGGCCGCGCGCGGCTTCGCCCTTCGGCGACACTCGCCGGCCCGTGCGCCCGCCCTGCGGCGGCGCCCCTTTCCCATGCCCGCCCGACGTGGCCTGAAGACCGCATGTCCCCCGCCCGACTCGACAAGCTCACCTGGTACCTGATCTTCGCGGGCCTCACGCTCGCCATCCTGGGCTTCTACCTGGACGGGGGCCTGCCCACGGCCGGCCTGGGGCTGAAGATCGTCGGCGCCGTGCTGATCGTCGCGGGCGTCGTGATGATCGGCCTGCGCGCCCATCCCGCGTCGGGCCCCAAGACCCGTGGAGACCGTTCGTGATCGATCACATCGTCATGTGGCGCCTGAAGGAGCCGGCCGATGCGCCGCGTTTCAAGGCCATCCTCGACACCTGTGCCCAGCTCGTGCCGGGCATCCTGCGCTTCGAAGTCTCGATCCGCGAGGAAGGCCTGGAGGCCAATGCCGACGTGGTGCTCGTCTCGCGCTTTGCCGACGAGGCCGCGCTGGCCGCCTACCAGCAGCATCCCGAGCACCAGAAGGTCTTGCAGCAACTCGGCCCCCTGCGCGTCGAGCGCCATGTGCTCGACGCCCGCGTGCCGGGCTGAGACGGCGTGAACCCGCCTGCCCGGGCGTGGCCGGCTTCTTCGCAGCCTCTGAGCCCCCGCCTGCTGACGTGAGGCCCGCGGCCCGTCCCCGCTCGCCTGGGCCCCGCGTCTCGGCGCGGGCGCTTCGGGCGCTGCTGGCCGCCGCGGTGCTGGCCGCGCCGGGCCTGCCCGCCCAGGCCGCCGGGCCGCTGGACGAAGCCACGCTCGCCCGCTTCGGCCCCGAGGCCCGCGCCGCGGCCTCGCTCGAATGGGCCGCGCTTGACGACGCCGCCGCCTTGCGCCGCCAGTGCGACCAGGGCCTGCGCGCCTTCGAGCAAGAAGGCCAGGCCCTGCGCCGGCGCGCCACGGCCGATGCCGGCACCCTGCTCCCGGCCTATGGCGCGCTCAGCGCCGGCTTCGAGGACCGCCTGCTGCCCCTGGCCTTCCTCGCCCGGGTGCATCCGGCCGCCGCGCTGCGCAAGGCCGCCCGCGCCTGCGAGCTGCGCCAGCAAGCCGCCCTGCAGCGCCTGCACCAGCAGCGCAGCCTGCTGCGGGCGCTGCGCGCCCTGGCCCCGGCCGACCCGGTCGAGGCGCGCCTGCGCCAACACCTGCTGCGCCGCTTCGAGCGGGCCGGCGCCGGCCTGCCCGCCGTCGCCCGCGACCAGGCCGCCGCGCTGCAAGAGGCCCTGGCCCTGGAGATCCAGGCCTACGACCTGGCCCTCAGCGAGGACCGCCGCGAGATCCGCTTCACCCCCGCCGAGCTGGCTGGCCTGCCCGCCGCAACCTTGAGCGAGCTGCCGCGCGATGCCCGCGGCCGCCACCGTCTGGGCTTCGATGCCGTCACCGCCGATGCCGTGCTGCGCCTGGCCCGCCGCCCCGCCACCCGCGAGCGCTACTGGCGCGTCTGGATGCAGCAGGGCGGCGAGGCCAATCTGCGCCGGCTGGACACCATCGTCGGCCTGCGCCGCGATTACGCCGCGCTCTTCGGCGTCGCCAGCCCGGCGGCCTTCGAGCTGCAAGGCCGTATGGCCGGCGACCCCGCCACGGCGCTGGCCTTCCTCGACCGGCTGGAGGCGCAGATCGCCCCGGCCCAGGCCGCCGAGCTGGCCGAGCTCCAGGCCCTGCAAGCCGCCGACCCCCAGGCCGCGCCCGGCAGCCGCTTGCAGCGCTGGGACCTGGCCCACTACGCCGACCGCCTGCGCCAGCAGCGCCACCCGCACGAGCCCGAGGCCCTGCGCCGCCACCTGCCGCCGCAGGCCGCGCGGGATCTGGTCTTCGCCATCGCCCAGCGCAGCCTGGGCCTGCGCTTCGAGCAAATCGACGCCCCGCTCTGGCATGCCCAGGCGCAACGCTGGCGCCTGCGCGACGCGCAGGATGGCCGCCTGATCGGCGACCTGCTGCTCGACCTGCACCCGCGCCCCGGCAAATACGGCCACTTCGCCGTCTTCCCCCTGCGCGGCGGCGCGCCCGGCCGGCTGCCGCTGGCCGCGCTGGTCGGCAACTTCGATCCCCAGGGCTTCAGCCTGGACGATCTGGAAACCCTGCTGCACGAGTTCGGCCATGCCCTGCATGTGCTGCTGGCCCGGCCGCGCCATGTGGACGCCGCCGCGCTGCAACAGCCGCTGGATTTCATCGAGGCGCCCTCGCAGATGCTGGAAACCTGGGCCAGCGACCCGCGCGTGCTGGCCCTGCTGCCCAACGTCTGCCCGCGCTGCGAGCCCATCCCCCCGGCCCTTTTGCAGGCCGCGCTGGAGGCGCGCCGCATGGGCCGCGCCCTGCATGTCGGCCGGCAGTTGCTGTTTGCCCGCTACGACCTGCTGCTGCACGGCGCGCAGCCGCAGCCGCCGATGGCGCTGTGGCGCCGGCTGGAAGCCGCCAGCCCGCTGGGCCATGTGCAGGGCAGCCTGTTCCCGGCCAGCTTCGACCACATCGTCAGCGAATATGCGGCGGGCTATTACGGCTACCTCTGGGCGCAGGTGATCGCGGCCGATTTCGGCAGCGCCTTCGCGCCCGACCCGCTGGACCCGGCCGTCGGCCGCCGCTGGCGCGAGACCGTGCTGCAACCCGGCAACGAACAGCCGCCCGAGCAGCTCATCCAGGCCTTCCTCGGCCGCCCGCTGCGCGAGGACGCCTTCCGCCGCTGGTTGCAGGGCCGCTGACGCGCGCCGGGGCGCTGCCGGCCCGGTCGCAGGTCGTCGGTACCCGCTGCCGCCCGCAGCCCGCAGCCCGCAGCCCGCAGCCCGCAGCCCGCCGCCCGCCGCCCGCCGCCCGCCGCCCGCCGCCCGCCGCCCGCCGCCCGCCGCCCGCCGCCCGCCGCCCGCCGCCCGCCGCCCGCCGCCCGCCGCCCGCCGCCCGCCGCCCGCCGCCGCCCGGGCCGGCGCTGACAATCCCCGCAATGACTTCGCCTCCCCCGTCCCTCGCGGCTGTGCACCTGGTCGGCGGCGGCCCCGCCGGCTTGATGGCGGCCGAAACCCTGGCCGCTGCCGGCCGGCCCGTGGTGCTGCACGACGCCATGCCCAGCGTCGGCCGCAAATTCCTGCTGGCCGGCAAGGGCGGCCTGAACCTGACGCACAGCGAGCCCCGCCCCGGCTTTGACACCCGCTACGGCGAGCGCGCCGCCGCCCTGGCCCCCTGGCTGGATGCCTTTCCCCCGCAGGCCCTGCGCGACTGGGCCGCCGGCCTGGGCGTGGACACCTTCGTCGGCAGCTCGGGCCGCGTCTTCCCGGCCGAGATGAAGGCCGCGCCCCTGCTGCGCGCCTGGGTGCAGCGGCTGCGGCAGCAGGGCGTCGTCTTTCGCATGCGCGAGCGCTGGCTGGGCTTCGAGCGGCCCGACCCGGCCGCTTCAAGCGATGCAGCCGAGCCGGCCCAGGCCGCCCCGCCGCTGCGCCTGCGCTTCGCCGGGCCGCAGGGCGAATCCACCGTGCCCGCCACCGCCTGCCTGCTGGCCCTGGGCGGCGCAAGCTGGTCGCGCCTGGGCTCGGACGGCGCCTGGGTCGCGCCCCTGGCGCAAGCCGGCGTGCCCATCGCGCCGCTGCGGCCGGCCAATGTCGGCTTCCATGTCGGTTGGGCCGGGCAGGAAGCGGGCTGGAGCGCGCCCTTGCGCGCCCGCCAGGCCGGCGCGCCCCTCAAGCCCGTGCGCCTGCGCATGGTGGGGCCGGACGGCACCGTCTTCGACCGCGCCGGTGAGTTCGTGCTCAGCGACTACGGCGTCGAAGGCAGCCTGATCTACGCCGCCGGCGCCGCCCTCCGCGAGCAGATCGCCGCCACCGGCGCCTGCACCGTCCACCTGGATTTGCTGCCCGCTTTCAGCCTGGACAAGGTGCGCGCCGAGATCGCCCACCCCCGCGGCCCGCGCAGCCTGGCCACCCACCTGAAAAGCCGCCTGGGCCTGGAAGGCGCCAAGGCCGCGCTGCTGCAGGAAGTGCTGCACCGCGGCCTGCCCGACGCGCCCGAGCAGCGCCCCGACCCCGCCGATGCCGCCGCCCTGGCCGCCCTGCTCAAGGCCTGGCCGTTGCGCCTTGTGGTCCCCCGGCCGATCGACGAAGCCATCAGCACCGCCGGCGGCGTCAGGCTGGAAGCCCTCCACCCCGGCCTGATGCTGCCCCCCGGCCCCGCCCTGCCGGCCGGCATCTTCGTGGCCGGCGAAATGCTGGACTGGGAAGCCCCCACCGGCGGCTACCTGCTGCAAGCCTGCTTCGCCAGCGGCCAATACGCCGCCCAGGGCCTGCTGCGCTGGCTGCATCACACGGGCGCCTGAGGCCCCCCGGCGCCCGCGCCGCGCGTGGTCCAATCCCAGCCTGCCTTCGAACGACGCTGACGCGATGAGCCTGACCGACGCCCCGACCTCCGCCTGCTCGGCCCCCGCCGCCGCCCACCCCGTCACCCTGCACCGCCCGCAGGCCGCCGGCACCCCCCACGCCAGCCAGCCCGGCCGCTGGCCCGTCGAGGCGGTGGAAGCCCTCTTCGAACTGCCCTTCAACGACCTGCTCTGGCGCGCCCAGCAAGTCCACCGCGAGCATTTCGACGCCAACGCCGTCCAGCGCTCCACCCTGCTGTCCATCAAGACCGGCGGCTGCCCCGAAGACTGCGGCTACTGCCCCCAGGCCGCCCGTTACGACACCGGCGTGGAAGCCACCAAGCTCATGTCCGTCGAGCAAGTGCGCGCCGCCGCCCAGGCCGCCAAGGACGTGGGCGCCACCCGCTTCTGCATGGGCGCCGCCTGGCGCGAGCCCAAGGACCGCGACATCGAAAAAGTCAGCGAACTCATCCGCGAGGTGAAAAGCCTCGGCCTGGAAGCCTGCTGCACCCTGGGCATGCTGACCGAGCCGCAGGCCCATGCCCTCAAGGACGCCGGCCTGGATTACTACAACCACAACCTCGACACCGCCCCCGAGGCCTACGGCCGCATCATCACCACCCGCGACCAGGCCGAACGCCTGGCCACCCTGGCGCGGGTGCGCGACGCCGGCATGAATGTGTGCTGCGGCGGCATCGTCGGCATGGGCGAATCCCGCCGCGAACGCGCCGGCCTCATCGCCGAGCTGGCCAATCTCGACCCCCAGCCCGAATCCGTGCCCATCAACGAGCTGGTGCAAGTGGAAGGCACCCCCCTGGCCGGCACCGAGAAACTCGATCCGCTGGAATTCGTCCGCACGATCGCCGTGGCCCGCATCACGATGCCCAAGGCCTATGTGCGCCTCTCCGCCGGCCGCCAGCAAATGGACGACGCCACCCAGGCTCTGTGCTTCCTGGCTGGCGCCAACTCCGTCTTCTACGGGGAAACGCTGCTGACCACGGGGAACCCCGAGGTGGCGCGGGACGAGGCGCTGTTTGCGCGGCTGGGCTTGCGGGCGGAAGGCGCGTGAGCGGCTGACCTTGCCTGCGGGATGCGGACGGGGGAAGCAAAACGCCGCGGCTTGTGCCGCGGCGTTTTGCTTTGGGGGGTGTCCGTCGTTGGGCGCATGTATCGTGTTGGACGGGTGTGTCGCTGCAGCCTTGCCGTCGGGCCGCCTGACGCGCCGGTACAAGCCCTCGCAAGAAGGGGGAGGTGTTCCCTTTCGCTGTGAAGCAGGTCACGGTAGGCTCAAGCTGTGATGAACATTCGGCGTCATGTGGCAAGTGCTGCTGTTATGCCTTGAGCAAGTTACGCCAAATAGATACGAAGCGCTATGAGCGCCGGCTAGTAGCTCTTCAATCAATCAGCCGGCAAGGAGACTTGTATGAGCAAGGGTGGAAATAGTGGCGGCGGTCGCGGAGGTGGTTCGCAAGGCAGTGGCGGCGGCAAAGGTGGGGGTTCAACAGGTGGTGGCGGTGGTGGCCGTGGGCAGGGAAGTGGTGGCGGATGGCCTAGCGGCACGGGCAACCCATCTGGCGGTGGCCGCAGCAATGCGCCTGCCGGCAACGGAGGTAAAAGCTAACTACTTCGAAAACACTGTTTGGCCTAACTGATCGGTCAAGCAGACGCCAACACTGGCCATGCCTTGGGCAATTTACGGTCAGTGTTGGTGCGCTCCGTACCTCCGGTGCTCCGGCGCCGCTTACCTTGGGCGTTGGGGGACGTCGGGAGGCGCATGCACCCGAGCCGGCGAGTGTGTCGCTGCCGCCTTGCTGTTGGGCCGCATAACGCGCCGTTGCAAGCCCTCGCAAGAAGGGGTTGTGTGGCCCTTACACCTGACAAGCAGGTCGCGGTAGGCTCTAGGTGTCTTGAACATTCGGCGTCATGTGGCGAGTGCTACTCTGATGCCTAAAGTACGTTCTTCGAGCATGGTTGCTCGGCACACTCCGGCAAGGAATTTGCAGATGTGGGCAGGTTTATACAGCGCCAAAAATCTGCTAGCTTGCGCTGCGTTGCAGGCATGCACGCACAAGCGAGCTTGAGCGGTCAAGCCATCAACGCAGCGTGACCCTGACAGCATCAATTGACGGCCAGTGGGGATCTGTTGAATCTGAACAGTGAGGCTGGCGGGCTGGCCCGCAACCAAGCACGTAGAACATGCCGCTGCACTGGACAGCCTGCGGCTGCCAGTGAGCTATTACGTTCGGCTTCAAACTAGATAACCGCACCTGAATGTTATTCGGAGAGAGAAACATGAATAGATTGAGTAATGTCACGTTTATTTTGTTGGCATTGATGCTGCCAAATATTGCTACTTCAAACGATGGGATCATCTTGGTGCCGGATAAACCAGAACAGATGCCTGCGGAGAAGCACGATCCTGCTGAAAAAGTAGCGGCGACGAAAAGTGGGGCTGGAATCTCTGCTTTGGACGATCAAGGGCTAAAGAATATATTTGAATTGAAAGAGCAGAATGAAAGACGTGAAAAAGCAACCATTCTGGCAAAGCAACGCTTAGACGCGGCATTAAAAGAAAATCCAGAAGCGAAATACGCCTCTGTAGTGGTCCTAGCCGACAAACCGTTAAAGAAAGATGACTCGCCCGGAAAACAAGCGAATGACAATATTAACTTCCTTAGAGATCTGCTCGTCTCGTCAGCAAAGCATGGCTCTACAAAATCTGATGTTTTGCGCCCGATCTACGGCTACGGCTATGACGCGATTACTGTGCCGGACGACCCCAGCCCTCCAGGTCAAAGCAAGTACAGCCACCGCGATATCACGTATATCGCGACTCGCAATCCTGACGGGTCAATAACCACGCGATCCGTCACTCCTACCGATGTCGAAGAACACTACAGAGACGAACAGCTCAGTCTTTACAACGGCTATACGGAGTCAGCAAGGTTGGCGGAAGAAAAAGCGAAAAATGCCCAAGACGAAGCTGATAGAAAAGAAAAGGAAAGAAAAGCCGAGGATGATCGAAAGAAAGCCGAGCAAGCGAAGAAGAACTACGAGGCTCTGAAGAAGAATATGGATGCGCGTGATGAGTCCTGCAAGAAAGGTGCAGCCGCCTGCAGAGAAGCCAACGAAAAGTTAATGCACAAATTTGAGGCGGTTGAGAAATTCAACAGGACTGCTAGGTGCATTGACTTCGGGGCAATAGACAAAGCACCGCCGGCATTTGGCCCTTGTTCTGCTGGCGCTCCACCGTGTATGTATTGCTCACACGCCAAAGATTTTTCAAATAAATCGAAATTGGATGCTCAAACTAAGAAAATATTTAGCACCTTGAAAAAATTAGGGTCCGAAATTTCTATCCAATAGAAGCCGAACAAAGCGTTCCAGCCGACGTCCCCGCTTCGCGGGGACGTCGGCTGGAGGCGGGCGTTAGGCATCAGAGAAATGCCAGTCGTTGGCGGAATTGTTGAATTCACAGCCTCGCACTCCAGGCCGCGGTACAGTGCATCCAGATAATGAGGAGCCCAAGTTGCTCGAAATCTACGCTCGCCAGTTAGAGATTGCCCGCAGCCACGGCTCCGACGCCGAGGCGCTGAGCTACCTATCATCGGTTCTTCGCTCGCTGCTGCAAGCCCTCGCGATTTCCGCTTTGGAGGTCACGCTTCAAGCGACCCCCGTCGTTGATGACGACTCGAACCTCAATCAGTTCATAGATCGCTTCAGCCAACCATCCGATGGGTTGCCATTAGAAGTCCTTGACAGCCTCGTTCCGAGGATCAGAAGCTTGGTCTTTCGCGGGTTTATGAAGGGGTGGTACGAACGAATTGGTGAGGACCAAAAGACCCTCGTAGAGGCTCTAACTGAGTGGGTCGAATTCCGCAACAAGCGCCCCGGCCACGGGGTTCTCGATTCACCGACAACAAGCCTTTGGGCCAAGCGCACCAGCGACCTCATCCAACGGCTTCTAGAGTCTGCCAATGACGTTCTTCCACAGCAAAGCAATTCAGGGCTGGTTGCCAAGGTCGGTGACATCGCAGTGCCATTGACAGCTCCTCTAGTCGTTGAGGGGGCAGCAATTGTTATAGCGAAAGTGTTTTCTCGAAACGGTGTGTGGAAAGTGCAAGGCCAGATCTTGTCCTGGTCTGACGCGCGCGACATTACGATTGACCTAAGTCCCACAAACCTATTCTCAACTGAGTATCGTCCCAACGACAGATTTCGGTGGTCTGAAGTTGCGTACGGCAACGGTTCAAGGCTAGTCTTGAACAATATACCAGTGCGCCAGACCTCGACTTTTGTGGGAAGAAAGAGGGAACTTGACAAGCTCGGAGATTGGCTGAGTGACATTGTCGATTCAAGAACTTGTCTAGTGTTTGGCGATGGCGGATTCGGTAAGACGACGCTGGTCCTAGAATTTTTCAACAGGATTATCGATGATGGCTTCGAAGACGAGAGTGTTCCAATCCCTTCAGTCATAAACTTCTATACCGCAAAGAAGACGAAGTGGACTGAAGAGGGGTTGGTTCACTTCAAGGGAATATCTGATGCTATGGAGGACAGTGTCAGAGAGTTGATGTACTGCCTCCATCCTGTTCTAGGGAAAGACTGGTACAAGCTGGAAGGCCGAGCATTAATCGAGAAGGTGGGAACGGAACTCTCAAAGGAGGGATTTACCCGCAACGATGTGCTGTTAATTATCGACAATACTGAAACCCTGGCCACATCAACATCTGACGCCGAGGAACTTGCGGAATTTATATCGCGCGTAGCCAAGAGAATCGGCCGCGTGGTGATAACCTCGCGCAGGCGCGAACTTTTGGCAGCTGAGCCCGTGCCGGTTAGTCAGCTGTCGGAAGAAGAGGCCCTTACGCTGATTCGTAAGCTGGGGACGGAATATAGCGCCCAATCCGTCATGCAGTCGAGCGAACCAAGGCTGCGAAGGGCTTGCGAACAGCTAATGTACAAGCCGCTCCTCATTGACACACTTGTGCGCTACATCGCACGCTCCTCCTCAGGCGTGCAGGAGGGCCTAGATCAGATACTCAAGAAGACAAGCGACGAACTCCTAGAGTTTTTGTATGAAGACGCTTGGCTGAGAATGAACAAGATGGTTCAAGAGGTCTTCATCGTCTTGTCTTCTCTAGCAACGCCACCGGACTCAAAGTCAGTAGGCGATGCATGCCGCGAGATAGGTGTTAGTCACTCTGAATTTCAATCGAGTTTGGGCGAAACCTATTTCGCCACAATCACCGATCGCGGCGAGATATATGACCTGGAAATTGTTGACCTTGCGAAGGAGTTCTTTAGGCAAAAGAAGCGACGCGCCGCGCAAGCAGACGCTGAGCGATTCGACAACATCGCTTTCAAGGTCGACAAGTTGGCCGCGGAACGTTGGGAGGTTGATCGCAATTATCGGACAGACAGGGTTGCCGACGCTTATCGCAGCGAATACGCTCGCGCGGCCAAACTCGCCATCATTCGACGGGACTACGGAGCGGCAAGGGAAAACTTCGACCTAGCTGTAATAGAAGAGCCACTGAATGCCGCGCTTCGCGAACGCATTGCTTCCTTCTTGCTGCGAAATCTCGGTAAAGCTGAACTTGCGTTGCCGTTCGCTAGAAAGGCGACCGAACTCGACCCGCAGAGCGCTGATGCGTGGCTGACTCTTGGGTTGGTCAAGTACCAAGTAGGCGACATTTCGGGCGGTGATATCGCCATGGACAACGCGATGAAGCAGGGCAAGCAGGAATCGCTGTGCCTGCTAAGAAAGGGTATCGCCCGGTATCACGCGGCCCGACTAGAACCGTACGGCAAGCGCTCTGCCAAACTGCTCAAGGAGGCAACCGCCCTTGTCGACACTTCTTTGCGTCTGCCTGTTGCGGCAGACTTCTATGCACAAAAGAACAGGCGCGAAGCCGAGAAGTATGTTTCTCTCATTCGCTCTTTAACACTGATGATCAATCGTCGCGAGGTTACTGCCGAGAATTCGCCACAAGGGGGCTAGACACAGGGACCTCGCCCCTTAGTTCGCTGATGCCTAACCCTCTACAGGGACTTCCCGCTGAGTCAACGGTGATCAGTGTTCTTCTTCCAAGGCCGGTTTCCTTTCGCGTGAACAGCAGGACGTGGTGATCGAAGGCGCCACCGTGGAAGGACAGACTGCACATCTACAGGCGGGCTTGTGTCGGTGGGGTTCACCGAGGCCCCAGATACGAACCGCTCAGCAGGGCTCCATTCACTCGACGTGCTGTGGGCACATGAGGGTTACCGAGTTCACCTGCTGCCGGTCTGACCTGTGGTGGGCATCTTCGAGCGCACGTCCGGGTGAGGAATCGGGTCTTGTGTGTTCGGGCTCAGCTGGCCGGCTGGGCTTTGAGGCAGCAGCGCGCCGCAGGCGGCTCGGGCATGTGGTCAGGGTTGAACGCCGCGCCACGTGTGAGCACGGCCCACAAGATGCGGGCGTTCTTGTTGGCCAGTGCCACGACGGCCTTTTGCCAGTCCACGCGCTCTTTGAGCTGCACCAGCCACAGGCTGATGCGGTCGCTGCGTTTGCCGGCGCCCATCACCGCAGACTTGGCGCCCTGGATCAACAGGGTGCGCAGGTAGTCGTCGCCGCGCTTGGTGATGCGGCCCAGGCTGGCCTTGCCGCCGGTGGAGTTCTGGCTGGGGACGAGGCCGAGCCAGGCGCCGAACTGGCGAGCGCTGTCGAACTGGCTGAAGTCGCCCACGCTGGCGATCAGGGCCGACGCGGTGACGGGGCCGATGCCCTGCAAGCTGGCGGCGGCCTTGGCGCGATCATCGAAGCGCACATGGCTGGCGATGCGCTCGTCGCACCAGGCCATTTGCAGGTCGATGCCGATCCAGTGCAGGTGCGCGCGCTGCAGCGCCAGGCGGGCCACGCCGGGCAGCTCGTTGGCCGCGTCTTCGATGACCTCGGCCAGCACCTTGCGCAGTGCCTCGGGGCTTTGCGGGAACATCAGGCCGAATTCGGCGAGCAGGCCGCGGATGCGGTTGATGAGGGCGGTGCGCTCCTCCTTGAAGCCCTCGCGCAACCGGTGCACAGCAAGTTGCCCCTGTTGCTCGGCGGTCTTCACCGGCACGAAGCGCATGTGGGGCCGACCGGCCGCCTCGCAGATGGCGGCTGCGTCGTTCGCATCGTTCTTGCCGCTGCGCCCGGCCATGCGGTATGGCGTGACGAAGTGGCCGGCGATCAGGCGCGCATCCAGACCCAGCAAGCGCAAACGGCGGGCCACATGGTGCGCGCCGCCGCAGGTTTCCGTCGCCACCAGGCAGCCCGCTGGCAACTCGGCACACCAGGCGAAGAATCATTCCGACGACATTGGCTTGGCCACCACCAGCCGGTCACTGCGGTCCACCGCGTGCACCTGAAGCACCCGCTAGGACAGGTCCACCCCTACCCGCGCCACCGCGCTGCGTGTAATCTCCGCCATGACTTCCCCTTTCCGTTCAGATTGAACTTCCGCAACAGGTCAATCTTGGTACCTCGATACCGTCATAGGACTGGGGAAGTCCCTTCGTATTCGGTCAAGCGGAGCGGCAGGCAGCGTAAGGCCGGGCTGAGGCACATAATGCATCATCTCAGCCCGGCCTTACTCTGCCTGCCTCCGCGGGCCGGTTAGCTCGAACGTTAGGTCTCACAGGCCAAGCCCCTTCCCCGGCTTCTGCACATTGGGTGCCGCTACACCCTGCGATGCCATTTCGCAGTGTCTCAGCCTGAAGATTGCCGAGCTCTTTGGCTTGTACTGCCAAAGCGTTCGACGCGCACTACACAATGAATATCAAAGTCATTCTTGCTGCGTTTCTCTGTGCCGCCTATGTTGGTGGATGTGTTCATCTCAATAACGAGGTGCGCAGAGCATGTACTCACGGAAACTGCAAACATGGGTGGAACAGCAAGTACACGGGATCGGAGAAGTTAGCCTTCATTGCATGGGCCATTGGTGTTCCAGGAGCAGTCTATCTCGGCTGGCGTGCCGCTGGACATCTCAGTAGTACGAAAGTGCCCATGCCCGATCCGCAGAACCGAACAAGTGAAATCGGTCGCGTTCCCCCGCCGCCACCTTCTCGGCCACCGAGACCTAGGCCAGAACGGGTGCGAAAGATTCCTGTGGGCGGAAAAATTGTGTGTCCGAAGTGCAAAGGTCCGACGGTGCTGCGGACTGCATTGCGAGGTGCGCGTCAGGGGCAGAAGTTTTACGGCTGTAAGCGATTCCCTCGGTGCCGTGGAGTCGTGAACGTGGCCTCTAGTCAAGAGGTGAAAGGCCAGGATGATGGGTGAGGCCCCTCGTTCAAGCGGAGCGCCTGGGAGCTTCGCCCTTGCCCGCCCGATCATCTTTACTTCCCCGACTCAGTGATCAAGACACATCTCGGTGATTTGTCCGAGTCGCACCTATAAGTATCGGTTAAGCTGCCGGTCGGCATGGGTCATTTTGGTGGACCTCTGGCGGCTGCCGGGATCTTCCTAGCGATGTATGGAGGCCTTGCTCGGCAGCTAGTATAATGTAGCGCGCCGCGGCCTAAACTTAGTTTGCTTCAAGTGCTGAATGCTAGCGCATGTCCGACGCGACACTTTCGGTAACTTAATGAAAAGCCATATGCAGCCCATCGCTATAACTGATAAGCAACACATGACGCAAAGCGAAGCGGTACCAAGAGGCCTTGAGCTTAACGTGGTAATCGATCGTTTATATAGTTTTGCGAAAAAGGGCGACTGGGAGCGCATTGTTGAGATATGGGCCAACTCGCCCGCAGTTGCGCGACGCTGTAGCCGTTTTAGAAAAAGACCATCAAAATATACATTCTTGCATCAGGCAGCATTTTTCGGAAAAAAGCAAGCCTGCGAAATTTTGGCTGGCCTTGGCGCAGATTTGCATGCTAAAAATTACAAAAATGAAACTCCCGCAGATGTTGCATCAAGGATGCAGCACGAGACCTTGGCGGCATGGCTCAGGGAGATTTCCAATGCGCCTCCCGCGCCCGCAGATCCGGATGTGCTTCCATGTAGTTTCCAATGGTTAGAAGCGGTAAAACTTAAAGCTCCGCATGACCTGCTCGTGCTGTATTACGAGCATATTATTACGATACCGAAAAATTCAACATACTATACCGACCGCATTGGTCGGGTGCTTGTGGGATTCCATGGGTCGTACGATCCCCCTCGGGGTATGGATGGTGCGCCAATTTTTTGAGTTTGATGGGTTCGCGCATCTCGGTGGCGTGTATGATGTATTGTGTAATGCGCGAATCTACGTGCAATCTGTGGGTCATCAGTAGCGGCGTAAGTAAGTAGTGCTGTTATCTTTTGTATCTCCGGGGGGTGGGTGTTGTCAGGTCAAGGCGTTGCAGATCATGTATTTGATGCGGCAGTGGTTCGGGATGCGCTGCCCGAAGGATCGCGTAGTTCCATTTGTTTTGGAGTCGTGCTGTCGTCGCTGGCCTTTGACGCCAAACCACGTCTTTCGTCACCCCCCCTCCCCCAATTGAATGAAGTTTGAGGTCTGAGTTGCTCCCTATCGACCACTACGGGCTCGCCGAAGCAGCTCCCATTAAACCCTTCGCGCAAAGTTTTTGGGTTTATCCCGGCCTGTTGTGTGTCGGGGCTTATCCGGGTGCGCCGGACGCGGCCACGCGAGACGCAAAGTTGCGCGGGCTGTTGGACTGTGGCATCCGGAGGGTGATTAGCCTGATGGAGCCGGATGAAATCGACTACGGTGGGCGACCGTTTGAGCCCTATTTGCCGCGGCTTCAGGCACTGGCATCTCAGCAAGCCAGGCCGATCAGTTGGCTGAACGGCCCGCTCCGGGACGCACACCCGCCGCAGCCGGAGATGCTGCGCAGGATCTTGTCGACGATTGAATCCGGTCTTCGGGAGGGGGTGCCTACCTACGTTCATTGCTGGGGTGGTCACGGCCGTACAGGCACGGTGGTGGCCTGTCATCTTGTGCAGCGGGGTATGTCGGCGCAGCAGGCCATCGATAAGCTGTTGGCTTGGCGCGCGGGGCTCCCCAAGCATCACTTTCCCTTTGAGGGCGGGCAGGAGCGCTTTGTGCGGGACTGGCGCCCCGATGTTCTACCCGCAGGAGGTCTGGATGATTGATTCGCTGTTACAGCAGACCGGGGAGCCCAACCAGTGGGTGGTTTTCCGCGAGGAGCTGGCCGTTCAGGCGGCGATGCTGCGCGCCTCGGTGGGGGGTGGGGATCGCCGCCAGGTTGCGCGGGCGGAGGCGGTGGTGAGCTCCGATCCGCAAACAGCCTTCCGCTTCGAAGCCGATGGAAGCGCTCGGCTGTCCGAGGCAGCGGGGGGCTTGCCCGCTGGCCGGTTTGAGCCGATGGCGCTGGGTGCGCTGCGCCGGCGTGCGCTTGCCGACCGTGCGGCTGGCGCGGGGAGTGGGCGGTTGCGGCTGTGGGTGCTGGACGGGGTTTCGCCGCTTACGGACATAGGCAGTCTGCAGGCCACGGCCGGGCCGGGCACGCTGTTCCAGGTCGCTTCGCAGTTCAACGGCCTCGAGTCGCCCGGCCCCTATGTGACGCCGGTGTCGTGCTACCTGAGTGACCCCACGCAGGGGCCGCGGGCTTCAATCTCGGCCTACCCGGGGGCGCTCCTGCGGCATTACGCGGCGCCGGACGGCGCGGGTGGGCGTTTCACGCAGCGCACGGATGGGCCGCAGCTTAATTTTCTCGGGGAGGTTTGTGCGCCTGGGGTGGCGGAGGTGCGCAGCGGCTACCTCACCTCACATGGCGTGCACGACCGCGATGCATTCATCGCGGCGATAGAGAGGGGGTTCGAGAACATTTGCGTTGGGGTGCACGACGGTCTGCCGGTGCTGCTGGGCCACGACTGGGACGGCGCGGTGCTTCCGAATGCGCCGAGGATCGCGCAGGTGTTCGCCTCCACCTTCGCGGGTGGGCTCTATAGCGCGGGGGAGGAAGAAGCTCACCTCCCGATCTGCACATTGCTGCTGCGTGCGGCCTACCTGGGCACGCTGCTGGCCGGGGCGGTGCTGCAGAGGCCCAAGGTGGTGTTGACGATGATCGGTGGTGGGGTTTTCGGTAACCCGCCGCCCTTGATCTGGGATTCCATCCAATGGGCAATTCGCGAGGTGCAACCCTGCCTTGCGCGCGACATGGACGTGGTGCTGAACGCCCGCGAGTTGCAACAGCACCTATCGCTGGAGGAGATTCTGCCGGTGGTGCGCGCCACGGGCGGCTTGATGCTGGAACTGGGCGGGGCTGAGCCGCGGCTGCTGCGCTGAGGCATGCAGGGGCAAGCCTTCTCGCTCGTAGTTGTATGCGTACTGAGGCGCTGCGGCTGGCGTTGCAGCCGGCCGCAGCGCCTCAGCCCCCGCAGGCCAACACCCCCGCCTGCACCGTCCGCCCGCTCTCTCCATCCGCCACCACCATCACCACCCGCCGCGCGCCCGCGCCGGGGCTGGCGGGCGGCGGGGTGTAGCTCAGGCGCAGCGGCTGGCCGGCGTGCAGCGGCGCCAGCAGCTGGGGCGGGATGGGGGTGTAGCCGCGCACCACGGCGGCGTGGCGCAGCAGGCTGCCTTCGTTCTCGCCGGCTTTCACTTGGGTGCTGTGGCCGTCTTCGCTGACAGCCCAGAAGGCTTGCAGCCGCGCGGGCAGGGGGGCGCCGGGGCGGGGGTGCAGTTCAACGTCGACAGCCTTGCCGCGGCCGCTCAGGCTCAGGGCCAGCGGGGCGGCGGTGGTGGCAGGGCGCGGCAGGGCCTGGCCTTGCCACCAGCCGCGCCAATCGCGGCCTTCCAGCACGGTCTGGGGGGTGTAGAGCTGGCGGGCGCCGAGGCGGTCGCGCACTTCCGTCTGGCGCTGGGTGTGCAGCGGGTCGGCGTAGCGATCGGGCCAGCCTAGGCGGTCCCAGTAGGTGACGTGGAAGGCGAGCGGCAGCACGTCGCTGCGCCCGCTGAACTGGGCCAGCCAGCGGTCGGCCGGCGGGCAGGAGCTACAGCCTTCGGAGGTGTAGAGCTCCAGCACCTGCGGCGCGCGTTCCGGCGCCTCGGCCCGGCCCGGGCAGGTGGCGGGCGCCGCGCCCGCCCCCGCAAGCGGCGGGGCGGTTTGCGCAGCCAGCGGGCCGGCCGCCAGGGCGGACAGCGCCAGCCCCCAGGGCTTGACCCGATCCATCAGCGGGCGAGGGGCAGGGCGTGACTGGGCAGGGCGATGCGGCATGGCGGGCTCCCGGCCGGCGGGGCGCCGGCGTGTGGCGGTGGGTCGGCCGGGGGGCGGGGGGCTTACGCGGGGGATGACGGGGGCGCTTGCCTGGCGCGGCTGCGGCGGAAATGCCCATGGGTCAGGCAAGTTCACCGGGGCATGGCCGCGGGCTCTGCCGCCAGGCGGCGTTGCCGCGCCGCCATTCAAGCCCCCGCCTGAGGGATCCCCAGGCCCCGGGCGGCCAGCCCACCATGCCGGCGCGTTTGTGCCGGGGTGGCGCAAGGCGGAACCAGCTCAGGGGCCTGCGATGGATCGTGTGTTCGAAATGCTTGCGGTGGGCCTGCTGGCCCTGGCGGTGCTGGCCGGGCTGGCCTTGCGGGTTCGGCGCAGGGGCGAGGATGAGCCCTGGCCCTACCACCTGAAGCGCCCGCTCAGCCGGCCGGAGCAGGTGCTCTTTCATCGTCTGGTGGCGGCGCTGCCGCAGCATCTGGTGCTGGCGCAGATGCAGGTGTCGCGGGTGCTGGGGGTGAACAAGGGGGCGAACTTCCAGGCCTGGCAGAACCGCATCAACCGCCTGAGCTTCGACTTCGTGATCTGCCGGCCGGATGCCAGCGTGCTGGCGGCCATCGAGCTGGATGACGCCAGCCATCAGGCGCCCGCCCGGGTCGAGGCGGATCGTCGCAAGTCCCGCGCTGCCGCCAGCGCCGGGCTGCGGCTGATCCGCTGGACCGTGGGCGATCTGCCGTCTGAGGACGAGATCCGCGCGGCCGTGCTGCCGAGCCCGCCTGTGGAGGGCGCGGCCCCATCCAGGCGGCGGGCGGCGGGGTGACGGGCTGGGGGTGGTCGATGGCTGCCGCGCGCCCGTCGGCTGCCCAGAACGCCGCGCACCCCGCCCCGGCTCAAGCCGGAGGGGTTGGCTCAGCGGCCGGCGGCATCTCCGCCCCCTCCACCAACAAGGCCAGCAGTTGCAGCGAGTCCTGCCAGCCCAGCATGCAGGATTCCGGCGTCAGCGCGGCGGGCAGGCCGCTCTGCGTCACGCGCAGTTCGGTGCCGCTGGGGGTGGGGCGCAGGCTGACTTCGGTGCGCAGGGTGCCGGGCAGGTCGGGGCGCTCGAACACTTCCTCGGTGACGATGCGCTCGCCCGGCACCAGCTCCAGGTAGCGGCCCTGCCAGGTGTGCACCTCGCCGCTGCCGAGCTGGGTGAAGCCCATGCGGAAGGCGCCGCCGGGCCGGGTGTCGACCGCATGCACGATGCCAATGAAGCCGTGCGGCGGCATCCACTTCATCAGGGCCTGCGGGTCGGTCCAGGCGCGGTAGATGCGCTCGGCCGGCGCGCGCAGCATGCGGTGCAGGGTGAGGCTGCCGGGGGCGGGGGTGTCGGGCATGGCGGGCTCCGGGGGCGGTGAGGCTGGCAAGCCTCGCGTGCGGCCCGCGCCGGGTCAAGGGCCGCTTGCCTGCCCGTCGGACGCCGGATCCCACCCCTCCGCCAAACCGCTCGCCCGCTGCACGCGCCGGCCCAGGGCGTCCAGCAGGGTGGCGCGGCCACCGGGGGGCAGCAGCAGGGTCAGCCGTTCGCGGGCGCGGGTGAGGCCGGTGTAGACCAGTTCGCGGCCCAGCACGGGGCTGGGGCGGGCGGGCAGCAGCAGGGCGGCGTGGCGGAATTCGGAGCCCTGGGCCTTGTGCACCGTCATGGCGAAGACGGTTTCCACCGCGCGCAGTCGGCCGGGATGCAGCCAGCGCACGCCGCCCGGCGCCTCGGGCGCGGGCACGACGACGCGCAGGCCGCCGGGGCGGCCGGTGGCGGGATCGGGCGCGCTGCTCAGGGTCAGGCCGAGGTCGCCGTTCATCAGGCCCAGCTCGGGGTCGTTGCGGGTGACCATAACGGGCCGGCCCAGGTACCAGCCGCCCGCCGCCGGGCCGAGCAGGCCTTCGGCGCGCAGCAGGGCCTCGATGCGCTCGTTCAGGGTCTCGATGCCCTGCGGTCCGCTGCGCAGCGCAGCCAGCAGTTGGAAGCCAGCCATCGCCTCCAGCAGCTCGCGCGCCCAGGCAGCGCGGGCCTCGGGCGGGGCGCCGGGCGGCGGCTCCTCGGCCGGCAGGCGGGCCAGCCAGGCGCCGGGGGCCTGCGGATCGACGAGGCGGTCGGCGTCGTCGCGGCCCAGCAGCAGGCGGCGCAGCGGGGCTTCGCGGTCCAGCTCTAGCACGCGCAGGCCGGGGCCGGGCGTGTCGAGCTGGGCCTGCAGGGCCGCGCGATCGCCGCGGCGCACGGTCTCGGCCAGGCGGCCGATGGTGCCGCCGGCCTGGAAGCGGTGGCTGGTGCGAAGCAGGGCCACGGCCTGGTCCAGGCGGCGCGGGGCGGTGGGGGCCGGCTCCGGGATGGGGCCCGGGGCAGGACCAGGACCAGCGGCAGGCGACGCTGCGGCAGGCAGGGGGGCAGCCACCGCACCCGCGGCCGGCGCGGGCCGGGCCGCGGCGGGCGGGCTTGCCCAAGCTGCGGCGGGCTCGCCGGCCACGGCGTGCAGCCAGGCGCGGGTGTCGGCGTCGTAGGCCTCTTCGTCGGCGCGCAGGGCCAGGTCGCCGAGCACGGCGCCGGCTTCCACCGAGGCGAGCTGGTCCTTGTCGCCCAGCAGGATCAGCCGCGCGCCGGGCGGCAGGGCCTCGACCAGGGCGGCGGCGGTTTCCAGGTCGAGCATCGAGGCTTCGTCCACCACCAGCGCGTCCAGCGGCAGGGGGTGGCGGGCGTCGTGGCGGAAGGCGCGGGTGTCGGGCCGGGCGCCGAGCAGGCGGTGCACGGTCAGCACCTCGGTGGGCACGGCGGCGCGCAGGCGCTCGGCCTCGGGCAGGCCGTCCAGCGGCAGGCGGGCCACCGCGCCGGCAATCGATTCGCCCAGCCGCGCCGCGGCCTTGCCGGTGGGCGCGGCGAGGCGGATGCGCAAGGGCCGCGCCTGCGGCCCGGCCGACAGCGCCAGATGCTGCAGCGCCACCAGCAGGCGCAGCACGGTGGTGGTCTTGCCCGTGCCGGGGCCGCCGGTGATGAGCGCGAAGCGGCGCCGCGCGGCCAGGGCGCAGGCGCGCTTCTGGCCGTCGGGGGGCGGCGGGCCGGCGTCCGGCGCGGCGGCGGCGGGCGGGAAGAGCACGTCCAGCGCGCGGGCCAGCGCGGCGCGGCCGGCGGGGGATTCCGCCTCGGGCACCGGATCCAGCCGCGCGGCCAGGGCAGCGCGCAGGGTCTGCTCCTGCCGCCAGCAGCGCCGCAGGTAGAGCCGCGGGCCGACGCGCACCAGCGGCGTGTCGCCCGGGTCGGCCGGCGCGGGCTGGCCGGGGCCGGCGGGCGTCAGGTCGCTGAGCAGGGCGGGATGGGCCAGAGCGGCATCCCAGGCGGCGCTGCTGAGGCCGGCCAGGAGTTGCGCCGGGCGCATCGGCGGCCGGGCCGGGGCTGCATCGATGGCCGCCGCGGCGGCGCGGAAGCCGGCCGCGGGCGGACGGCGCGGCCGACCATCAGGCGGCAGGGCCAGGGCAGTGCCGGCATCGGCCAGGGTGGCGTCCAGGTCCAGGCAGGCATGGCCGCGGCCGAGCTGGTGGCTGGCCAGCGCGGCGGCCAGGATGGCGTGCGGATGCGCGTCCGGCTGCCGGGCGGCCAGGAAGGCGGCGAACTGGCGGTCGAGCGCGCGCAGCCAGCCCTCGGCCACCCAGCGGTCCAGCTCGGCCAGCAGCGTGGCATGGGCGGCCGGCGGCGGCGCCAGCAGCATGGGGCGGTCGGTGTCGTCGGGGCTCATGCGGCGGGGGGACGGGGGGCAGGCGCAGGGGCCGGGGGGCCGTCTGGGGCGGCGGCTGCCACCGGCTCGCCCGGCCGGCCGGCGAACAGCGCATCCAGGGCCTCAATCAGCACCCGCGGCGGCTGGATCGCGAGCACCCCGCCGCCGGGCGCCGCATGGCCGCGCAGGAAGAGGACCAGCGCACCGCCCACATCGCGCTCGTAGTCATAGCCCGGCTTGCGGATGCGCAGCAGGCGGTGCAGGGCCAGCAGGTAGAGCAGGGCTTGCAGCTCGTAGCGGCTGTCCAGCGCGGCGGCCTGCAGCGCGGCCGGGCCGTAGGCGGACTCGTCCTCGCCCAGGGCATTGGACTTGTGGTCGGCCACATACCAGCGGCCGTCATACTCGAAGACCAGGTCGATGAAGCCCTTGAGCATGCCGTCCAGCGCCTGCGGCGCCAGGGCCGGGCGGGGCGCGCCGGGGAAGACCTGGGTGCTGACGAGCCGGTCCAGCGCGGCGGCGTCCACTGCCGTGGCGGCGAACCAGAACTCCAGCTCGACCGCGCTGCTGCCGAAGGCCTGCGGCGCCACCGCCCCCCGGCCCGGTCCCAGCGGCAGCGGCGTGCGCAGCCAGTCCAGCAGCCAGGCGTGCAGCGTGTCGGCCAGGGCCGCATCGCCGAAGCGCGCGGCGCGCGGCGCCAGCCAGGTGCGCGCCTCGGCCTGCAGGGCGGGATCAGCCGCCAGCCGGGCGAAACCGCGCTGGCCGGCCCATTCCAGCAGGCTGTGCAGGAAGGTGCCGGGGGCAGCGCCGCGGGCCAGGGTGTGCAGGCGGCCGGGGGTGGGCGGGGCTGCGGGTGGGCCGGCAGGGGTGGAAGCGGTGGTGGTGGTGGCTGCGGCTGCGGCGGAAGCGGGCGCAGGGGCGGCCGGCGTCGCGTCCAGCCCCGCGAACAGATCGGCCGTGATCCCGCGCGGCGGCAGCGAGCCGGCGGCTCGCGCTTCGTCCGGCCCGCGCGGCGACAGCGGGCGGGCCGGCTGCGCCTCATCCGACCAGGGCAGCAGCCCCGGCGTCGCGGCTGCGACCGGGCGGTCCGGGCCTTCGGCATAGGTGGCGGCGCTGGCGCTGCTGGGCGCCTCGGGCGGCAAGGGTTCGCGGGCGGGCTCGGGCAGCAGGTCCAGCGTGCGCGTCGCCGGCGCGGCCTGCGCCGCATGGCGCAGGGCCGAGTAGCTGGCGATCCACCAGCGCCGCCGCGGCTGCGGCAGCGGCGGGGCCGGCCGCAGGCGGGGCGGGGCGGGCGGCGCGGCACGGTGCGCCTCGGCCGCTTCGGGCAAGGGCGCGCAGACGATGGACGGGCAGGCCGCCGTCCAGGCGCCCAGGGCCGCATCCAGGGCCGGGCCCAGCAGCGCTTCGCTGCGGTCGGCGTCCTCCTCCTCGTCCACGTCGCCAGCCGATCCGCCCCCGGCCGCCCCGCCGCCCACCAGCAGGTGGCCCAGCGCGCTGCGCCGCAGCGTCTTGAGCGGCGCCACGCCCAGCCAGGTGGCATGGCGCGCGCGGGTCAGGGCGACGTAGAGCTTGCGCAGGTCCTCCTGCACGCGCTCGGCCTCGGCCGTCGCACGGGCGGCGGCGTCGGGCTGGGTGCTGGCCCGCAGCCGGCCCTCGGCATCGTGCCAGCGCAGGGGCTGCGCGCCATGGCGCTTCTCGGCCTTGAAGAAGGCGGCGAAGGGCAGGAAGACCAGCGGGTACTCCAGGCCCTTGGACTTGTGCACGGTGACGACCTGCACCCGGTCGGCATCGCTTTCCAGCCGCAGGCGACGCGCGTCGGCATCGCCGCGCGGCGCCTCGCGCTGGCGGCCCAGCCAGCGGATCAGCGCGGCCGGGCCGTCGAGCGTGGCTTCGGCGCCCTGCAGCAGTTCGGCCAGATGCATCAGGTCGGTCAGGCCGCGTTCGTCGCCGCCGGCCAGCAGGCGCGGCGCGACGCCGAAGTCCTGCATCAGCCGGTGCAGCATGGGCAGCACGCCGTGGCGGCGCCAGCGCGCCTGCAGGGCCTGGAAGCGGGCGAGTTCGGCTTCCCAGGCGGCTTCGTCCAGGCTGAGCGCTTCCAGCGTGGCCCAGTCCAGGCCCAGCGGCGCGGTGGCCAGGGCGGCGCGCAGCGCGGCGCCGTCCTCGGGCGTGGCCGCGGCTTGCAGCCAGCGTTGCAGCACGCCGGCCTGCGGGCTGTCGAAGACCGAGCCGCGGTCGGACAGGTAGACGCTGCGCACGCCCAGGGCATCGAGTGCGCTGCGCACGGCCTGCGCCTCGGTGCCGGTGTTGACCAGCACGGCCACGTCGCCGGGCCGCAGCGGCCGCAGGCCCGGGGGCGGGGCGGCGGGCAGGGCCTCGGCCGCAGCGCCCGGCACGAAGCCGGCGCGGCCGGCGGCGCCCTCGGCCAGCAGGCGGGCGATCTCGGCCGCGCAGCCGGCGGCCAGGCGCTCGCGGGCCAGGCCATCGCCCAGCGGCTTGCCGCCCTCGGCCGGCAGGGTCCAGACGGTGAGCGGCGCGGGCGCGGCGGCCTCGGCCGTCCACCAGCGTTCGCGCCGGCCCAGGGCGGCCACGGGGGTGAAGGGCAGGGCCTCGCCCAGGCCGAAGGCGCCGCCGGGCCGGGCCTCGGCCTGCGCGAAGACGGTGTTGACCGCAGCCACCATGCCCGGGGTGCTGCGGAAGTTGGTGCCCAGGGTGGCGTGGCGGCCGGCGGTGGCGCGGCGCGCTTGCAGATAGGTCGGCAGGTCGGCGCCGCGGAAGGCATAGATGGCCTGCTTGGGGTCGCCGATCATCAGCAGGGCGCGGTCCTGCGCGTCGGCGGCCAGGCCGTAGATCGCGTCGACGATGCGGAGCTGCACCGGGTCGGTGTCCTGGAATTCGTCGATCAGCGCGACCGGGTGCTGCGCCCGCAGCCGCGCGGCCAGGGCGGGGCCGCGCGGGCCTTGCAGCGCGGCATCCAGGCGCCGCAGCAGGCCGTCGAAATCGAGCAGCGCGCGGCGCTGGCGTTCGGCCTCGGCCTGGTCCAGGGTCCAGCGCAGGGCCTGGGCCAGGATGGCGTCGCGGCCGTCGGGCAGGGCGTCCAGCGCGGCGCGCAGGCCGGCCAGGGCGGGCCAGAGCGGGTGGGGGTCGCCTTCGGCCATGCGGGCCTGGGCGAAGGCTTCGAGGGCGGGCCAGGCGGTTTCTATGCGCAGGCGCGGCCGTTCACCGGCCGGCAGGTCGGCTGCGCCGTCCTCGTCGGGGACGAGGACGCCAGCCCGCTCTTCATCGGTGCCGTCCTCGACCGTGTCCGGCGTCTCCGCCCAGCAGCGCAGGGCCTCGACCCAGGTGGCGCGCCTGTCCATCCTGAGCTGCTTGGCCGCCACCGCGGCATTCAGCGCGCCCAGCAGCGTGTCCGCCCAGCCCTCGCCGCCCAGGGCCGGCGCGCGCCAGGGCTGGCGCAGGCGGGCCAGGGTGGTGCGGCGGGCGCGGTCCGCCTCGGCCAGCGCGGCTTGGGGCGGCAGCCCGGGGCCCAGGGCTTCGGGCTGCATGCGCAGCGGGGCCAGGGCCCGGCCCAGGGCCTCGGGCGTGGGCCACCAGGCGGCCAGGCGGCGGGCCAGCGGCAGGGGCAGGGGCCGGGCATGCAGGCGCCACCAGTCGCGCAGGGCCTCGGCCTGCACGCGCTCGGGCTCGGGGTCCACGGTCAGGGCGAAGAGGCTGCCGCTGTCGAAGGCATGCTCACGCAGCACGCGGGTGCACCAGCCGTGCAGGGTGTGGATGGCGGCTTCGTCCATCCAGGCGCAGGCCAGGCGCAGGCGCTGGGCGGCGGCGGGCCAGTCGGCGGGCGGCAGGTCTTCGCGCAGGGCGCGCAGCAGGGGCTCGTCCAGCGCGGGCGGCGGTTCGCCGCGGGCCTGGGCATCGGCCAGGGCGGTGAACGCCTCGCTGGCTTCGTGCAGGCGGGCGCGGATGCGCTCGCGCAGCTCCTCGGTCGCGGCCTCGGTGTAGGTGAGGACGAGGATCTCCGGCGGCAGCAGCGGTCGGGGCGGCCCGGCCTCGCCGCCATGGCCCAGCACCAGACGCAGCACCAGGGCGGCCAGGGTGTAGGTTTTGCCGGTGCCGGCGCTGGCTTCGATGAGCCGGCTGCCGCGCAGCGGCAGGCGCAGGGGGTCGAGCAGGGGGGCGCTCATGGGATCAGCCTCCGCGGCCCGGCGGCCCGGGGCGCAGGCAGCCACGCGCCGCTGCGGGTCGGTTTGAAGGGGTGGCTCATGCACCCTCGCCCTCGCCGCCGGCCGGGGCGGCGCCGCGGCGGCCGCGGCCCTTGCCCTCGGGGCGCAGCACGGCGGCGTCCAGCGGCGCGAGCAGGCGCTGCACCGCATCGACGAAGCCGCCGCCCGCCCACAGGGCCTCGAAGCTCGGGAAGCAGCGGGCCAGGGCCTCGCTGCCCAGGCGCTCGCCCGGGCGCCGCTGCGCGCCGGCGCCGGAGACGGGATCCTCGGCCACTCGGCGCACGGCCTCGCGGCCTTCGGGGAAGGCGGCGGCCGGCGTGTCGGCCGGTAGTCCGGCCTTGCGCAGCGCCTCCAGCCAGGCGAAGCCGGCCTGCGGCGCCAGCGGCAGCGGGGCGCAGAGATGCTGCTGCCAGGCCTCGCCCAGGGCCTGCCAGGCGGCCTGGGCTTCGGCCGCCTCCAGCGGGCGCAGGGTGATGTGGCCGACGGGGCTGAGCACGCGGCTTTCCATCGGCCGGCCCGCCGCATGCGCGGCCAGGTGGACCAGCCAGGGACCGAGCAGCTTGTCGAGCCGGAGATGTCGGTCCTTGACCAGGTCGGTGGGCAGCACGACCTGGCGCAGGCGCCGGCCGTCGGCCCAAGCGCGCAGGCCATCGAGCCGGTCCAGCACCTGGGCGCCGCCGGGCAAGGGCAGGTCCAGCGCCTCGTCGGGCAGGGGCTGGGGGGCGTCGGCATCGAGTTCGTCGAGCGCTTCCAGCATCGCCAGCAGCGGCCGGGCGGCGCGCTCGCCGGCCAGGGTGCCGAAGGCGCCGCCGGGCAGATCGCCCCGGCGCGCGGCGCGGGCGCGCAGGGCCTCCAGATGCAGTGCGGGCGCAGGGCCGCCGTGGGCACGGGCATCGAGCAGCTCGGGGATCCAGGCCTCGCGCAGCGCCCAGACATCGAGGCCGGAGAGATCGAAGGGCTCATGCTCGGCGGCTTCCTCCGCCGCCTCGTACAGCCCCACCTTCAGGCGCCGGCTGAGGAAGCTGGCCGCCGGGTTCTTCAACATGCGCTGCAACTCGGCCAGGCGCAGGCTGGCTTCGGGCGGCAGGGGCGCCAGGGCCGCGCCACCCGCGCCGGCCGACGCGACCGGGCCCTGCCAGCCGGCACGCCAGGCGGGTTCGTGGCTGCGCAGGCGCAGGTCGCCGCCGTCCTCGGGCAGGGCGAAATAGGCCGGGTGGAAGGGCTGCAGGCGGTGCTCGACGGTCAGCGCCGCCAGCAGAGCCTGGCCGGCGGCGCGGCGGGCGGCGGCATCGTCCTCGGCCGCTTCGGGCGAGCCGGCCAGACGCCAGCCGGCAGCTAGATGCTCGCGCAGCTCGGCCACCAGCACCGAGGCCGGGCGCTCGCGCGGCTCCTGCGCGCTGCGCCCGACCCAGGAGACGATCAGCTTCTCGCGGGCCGAGAGCAGGGCTTCGAGGAAGAGGTAGCGGTCGTCCTCGCGGCGCGAGCGGTCGCCGGGGCGGCGGTCGGCAGCCATCAGGTCGAAGTCCAGCGGCGGGCGGCTGCGCGGGTAGGCGCCGTCCTGCATGCCCAGCAGGGCCACCACGCGGAAGGGGATGGCGCGCATCGGCATCAGCGTGGCCACGGTGATGGCGCCGGCGAAGAAGGGCTGGTTCAGCGCCGGCCGGTCGAGCGCGGCCAGCCAGGGCTCGGCGACGCTGGCCAGGGGCAGGGGCTCGTCGAGGCCGGCGGCGGCGCAGGCGTCCAGCCAGGCTTGCAGGGCGGCGTCCAGGCGCAGCAGGGTGTAGCCGTCGGCCTCGTCATCGGCCTGGAAGCAATCGTCCAGCAGGGCGCGCAGGCGTTCGCCCCAGGCGGCGGGCGGGGCGGGCTCGGCCAGGGCCAGGCGATGGCGCTCCAGCGTGTCCAGCAGCGCGATCAGGGGACCGAGGCTGGCGGCTTCCAGGCCGCCGACCTCGCCCAGCGGCTCCACCCCCTGCCAGGCCGGGCCCTCGCCCACGGCATGGCCGAGCAGCATGCGCTGCAGGCCGGCATCCCAGCCGTGCTGGCCGCCCAGGCCGGGCAGGCCCAGGGCCTCGCGCTGGCCGGCATGCAGGCCCCAGCGGATGCGGGCGGCCTCGGCCCAGCGGCGCAGGCGCGGCAGCTCGGCCTCGTCCAGGCCGAAGCGCGCGCGCAGCGCCGGCACGGCCAGGCTGTCGAGCACCTCGGCCACCGTCAGGCGCCGGGTCGGCAGGGCCAGCAGGCCTTCCAGCACGGCCAGCAGCGGGTCGTGGCGGCGCTGGCCGCGGTCGGCCAGGCTGAAGGGCAGGTGGCGCGGATCGCCCGGGGCATGGCGGCCGAAGACGGCCTGCACATGCGGGGCGTAGTCGGCCACCTCGGGCACCATCACGATGACCTCGCGCGGCTGCAAGCTGGGGTCGGCGGCGAAGGCGTCAAGCAGGGCGTCGTGCAGGGCCTCCACCTCGCGCTGCGGGCCGTGGGCGATGTGGAAGCGGATCGAGCCGTCGCGCGCCGGGTCCACTTCCGGCCAGCGGGCGCGGGTCTCGGCCAGTGGGCGCAGGTCGCGGATGTCGTCCTGCAACTGGCGCAGCAGGCTGTCCTGCGGGTTGGGGTCGAAGCAGTCGATGCGCTGGCCGATGGCGGCGAAGCGGCCGGCATAGGCCTCGGGCTCGTCATGCTGGGCCAGCAGGCGCAGGAAGTCGCGGCCCTGCTGGCCCCAGGCGGCCAGCAGGGGCTGGGCGTGCAGGTGCAGGGCGTCCTCGGCGATCGGGCCCTCGCTGCCCGGGCGGCGCGGCCGGCGGCGGCTGGCCTGGCGCAGCGCGTCGCGCGCGGCCACGAGGTGCGACCACTCATGCTCGCAGGGGTTGTGCACCAGCATCAGCACCTGCACCCAGCGGCCCAGGGCGGCCAGGGCCTCCAGGGTCTGCGGCGGCAGGCTGGACAGGCCGAACACCGCCACCCGCCGCGGCAGGCCCGCCGGCCGCGGCGTGCCGGGCGCCTGGGCTGCGGCCAGGAAGCGGCGGTGCACGCTGGCCCGGCCGCCCTCGGCCGCGGCCTCGCCAAGCTGGGCCTGCACATCGGCCCGCAGCGCGCGCCACAGCGCGGGCTGCCAGGCTTGCTCGGTCGGCAGGGGCAGGGGCTCGGCGCCGGGCCGGGCGAGCCGGTCGCGGCCCTCGGCCCAGTCGGCCAGCCAGTCGGCCCGGTAGACCTGGTAGCCGTCGAAGAGATCGGCCAGGCGATCGGCCAGCTGCTGGCGCTTGCGGCCGTCGGCATCCTGGGCCAGGAAGCCGGCCAGCGGCGCGAAGGCCGGTGCCGCCAGCAGGCCGGGCAGCAGGCGCATGAGGCGCAGGGCCAGCAGTTCGCGGTCGTAGGGCGAGCTGGCCGGCACAGCCGATTCGCCCAGCACCGCCCGGTAGGCCTGCCACAGGAAGCGCGCCGGCAGCTCGGTGGCCAGCCCGGCGGCCAGACCCAGGCCGCCTTCGGCCGGATCGGCCGCCAGCGCCAGCTTCAGCCACTGGGCCACGCCGTTGCTGGGCACCAGCAGCCATTCGGTCTCCAGCGGCGCCAGCGGCTGCCGCGCCAGCCATGCCACCAGCAGCGCCCGCAGCGATTCCGCATGGTTGCCCTGCACGACCAGGAAACCCGGCGCGATCGCCCCGGCTGCGCCGGGCTCGGCCGGCGGAACGGGGGCAGGGGGCAGCAACTCGGCCATGGCGACGCATTCTGGCGGGCGGCGGGCGCATGGGGTGAGCCTGGGGCGCTGGCTTGCGTCGCCCGGCGGCGATCGCGGCCCCGCCTCCCGCCGGCCGGCCCGGGCCCCGCCGCCCCCCATGCCACACTCCCGCCCCCTGTGAGACACCGCCCCCCGGCCCGGGGGCCTGAGCCGTGGATTCGAAGATCACCGACCAGATCGCTGCCGAGCTGAAGGTTCGTCCGGCGCAAGTGCGGGCAGCCGTGGAGCTGCTGGACGGCGGGGCGACCGTGCCCTTCATCGCCCGCTACCGCAAGGAGGCCACCGAGGGCCTGGACGACATCCAGTTGCGCGAGCTGGAGGCCCGCCTGGCCTATCTGCGCGAGCTGGAGGAGCGCCGCGCCGCGGTGCTGAAGTCCATCGACGAGCAGGGCAAGCTGACGCCCGCGCTGGCCGCTGCGATCGCCGCCGCCGCCACCAAGCAGGAGCTGGAAGACCTCTACCTGCCCTACAAGCCCCGGCGCCGCACCAAGGGCATGATCGCCCGCGAGGCGGGCATCGAGCCGCTGGCCGATCGCCTGTTCGCCGACCCGGGCCTGGACCCGCTGGCCGAGGCGCAGGCCTTCGTCGCCGCCTACGAGGGCGGCGCTGCCAAGCTGGCCGAGGCCGGCTTTGCCGATGCGCATGCGGTGCTGGACGGCGTGCGCGACCTGCTGAGCGAGCGCTGGGCCGAGGATGCCGAGCTGGTCGGCAGCCTGCGCGAATGGCTGTGGGCCGAGGGCCTGCTGGTCAGCAGCCGGGTGGCCGAGAAGAACGAGCAGGATCCGGAGGTTGCCAAGTTCCGCGACTACTTCGATTACGACGAGCCCATCCAGCGGGTGCCCAGCCACCGCGCGCTGGCCGTCTTCCGCGGCCGCACCCTGGGCCTGCTTGACGCCAAGCTGATGCTGCCCACCGACCGCGAGGCCCTGGCTGCCGGCCTGAGCGGCAGCAAGCTGCCGCCCTCGCTGGCCGAGGGCCGCATCGCCCAGCACCTGGGCTGGCGCGCGCAGGAGCGGCCGGGCGATGCCCTGATCCGCAAGACGGTGGCCTGGACCTGGAAGGTCAAGCTCAGCCTGAGCCTGGAGCGCGACCTCTTCGGCCGCCTGCGCGAGGCGGCCGAGGCCACGGCGATCAAGGTCTTTGCCGAAAACCTGCGCGACCTGCTGCTGGCCGCCCCGGCCGGCAAGCGGGTGGTGATGGGCCTGGACCCGGGCATCCGCACCGGCGTGAAGGTGGCGGTGGTGAGCGACACCGGCCGGGTGCTGGACACCGCCACTGTCTACCCGCATGAGCCGCGCCGCGACTGGGAGGGATCCCTCCACACCCTGGCCCGCCTGGTGGCCACGCATGGCGTGAACCTGATCGCCATCGGCAACGGCACGGCCAGCCGCGAGACGGACAAGCTGGCGGGCGACTTGATGACGCGGGTGGCCAAGCTCGCCCCGGACGCTCCCGCCATCCAGAAGGTGGTGGTGAGCGAGGCCGGCGCCTCGGTCTATTCCGCCAGCGAATTCGCCAGCAAGGAGCTGCCGGACCTGGATGTGAGCCTGCGCGGCGCCGTCTCCATCGCCCGCCGCTTGCAGGACCCGCTGGCCGAGCTGGTGAAGATCGAGCCCAAGAGCATCGGCGTCGGCCAGTACCAGCATGACGTGAACCAGGGCGAGCTGGCCCGCACCCTGGATGCGGTGGTCGAGGACTGCGTGAACAAGGTCGGCGTGGACCTGAACACCGCCAGCGCGCCGCTGCTGGCCAAGGTCTCGGGCCTGAGCCCGGCGGTGGCCCAGGCCATCGTGCGCTGGCGCGACGCGAAGGGTGCTTTCCGCAACCGCCAGCAACTGCTGGATGTGAGCGGCCTGGGCCCCAAGACCTTCGAGCAGGCCGCCGGCTTCCTGCGTGTGCGCGACGGCGACCAGCCGCTTGACCTGAGCGGCGTGCACCCGGAGACCTACCCCCTGGTCGAGAAGATCCTGGCCGCCACGCAGCGGCCGATCACCGAGCTGATGGGCCGCGCCGACGTGCTCAAGGCCCTGAAGCCCGAGGCCCTGGCCGACGCGCGCTTCGGTGCCATCACCGTCAAGGACGTGCTGGCCGAGCTGGAGAAGCCGGGTCGCGACCCGCGGCCGGATTTCAAGGTCGCCCGCCTCACCCAGGGCGTGGAGGACTTGAAGGACTTGCAGCCCGGCATGACGCTGGAGGGCACGGTCAGCAACGTGGCGCAATTCGGCGCCTTCGTCGACCTGGGCGTGCACCAGGACGGCCTGGTGCATGTGAGCCAGCTCTCGAACAAGTTCGTCAACGATGCGCGCGAGGTGGTCAAGACCGGCGACATCGTCAAGGTGAAGGTGCTGGAGGTGGACCTGGCACGCGGCCGGGTCTCGCTGACGATGAAGCTTGACGCGGCGCCCCCCGCCGCACGCGGCGAGGGTGCGGACAATCGCTACCGCCCGGCGGCGCGCGACGAGCGTAGCCGCGGCGCCGGCCGGCCCGGCGGGGGCGGTCGCCCGGCGGAGGCGGCGGGCGGCAATGCCATGGCCGCGGCCTTCGCCAAGCTGCAATCCGGCAAGCGCTGAGGGCGGGCCTTCGATGCCGGCCGTCCTGGCCCCGCTGCGCGTGCAGGCCGGCCCGGTCGCGGCGGCCCATCTGCGCGCGCACGGCCTGCGGCCGGAGGACGTGGCCCTGGTCCCGGCCGCCGCGGGCGGGCCCAAGGGCCTGGTGCTGAATCCGCTCGACCGCTTTCTGTTCGGCGACTGGCTGGCGCGCAGCCGGCGGCCGGGGCATGTCGTGCATCTGACCGGCGCGTCCATCGGCGCCTGGCGCATGGCCTGCGCCTGCGCGCCCGATGCCGACGCGGCCCTGGCCGCGATGGCCGAGGCCTACATCGGCCAGGACTATCCGCATGCGCCCGGCCGCGCGCCGGCGCCGGCGGATGTCAGCCGGATCTTCAGCGAGACGATCCGCGCCCAGTTCGGCCCGCCCGGCGGCGCGCAAGAGGCGGCGTTGCTCGCCCATCCCCAGCGCCGCCTGCATGTGGTGACCGCCCAGGGGCGCGGCTTGCTGGCTGGCCGGCCCGGCCGCCTGCGCACCGTCCTCGGTCTGGGCACGGCCTGGGCCGGCAATGCCCTGGCCCGGCCCGGCCTGGGCTTGGGCCTCGCGCGCTGCCTGTTCAGCGACCCGCGCGACCCCTTGCCCCTGCCGCTGGCCGACGACGGCCTGCCGACCCGCCGCATCGCCCTGGATGGCCGCAACCTGCAAGCGGCCTTGCGTGCGAGCTGCGCCATCCCCTTCTGGCTGCAAGCGGAACAGGATGTGCCGGGCGCGCCGCCCGGCCCGCACTGGGACGGCGGCCTGGCCGATTACCACTTCCATTGGCCCTATGCGGCCCTACCCGAGGGCCCGCAGGCACCGCCGCTGGTGCTCTATCCGCACTTCCAGCCCACGCTGGTGCCGGGCTGGTTCGATAAGCCCTGGCGGCGCCGCCACCGGCCAACGCCCGCGCTGGACCGCCTGGTGCTGCTGAGCCCCGATCCGGCCTGGGTGGCCCGCCTGCCCGGCGGCAAGCTGCCCGACCGCAGCGACTTCCAGCGCTGGGCCGACGATCTGCCGGCCCGCATCCGCGCCTGGCGCAGCGCGCTGGCCGCCAGCCAGGCCCTGGCCGAGGCCTTCGCCGACTGGGTCGAGGGCCGGCGGGCGTTGGCGGTGGAGCCGCTCTGAGGCACAGCGGTCAGGCGGGCGGCTGCACGCGGCCATGAAAAAAGGGGCCCGAAGGCCCCTTGCGATCTGCGCCCCCCGGGGCCGGAGCCCCGGGGGGTTCGCGCCTTACTCGCGCTCGCCGCCGAAGATGCCCAGCAGGCTGAGCAGCGACTGGAACACGTTGTAGACGTTCAGGTAGATCGACAGGGTGGCGGTGACGTAGTTGGTTTCGCCGCCGTCGACCACGCGCTTGATGTCGTAGAGCATGAAAGCCGAGAAGATCACCACGGCCAGGGCCGAGATGGTGGCGGACAGCGCCGGCATTTGCAGCCAGATGTTGGCCACGCCGGCCACCAGCAGACCGATCACGCCGACCATCAGCCACTTGCCCATGCTGGACAGGTCACGCTTGATCGTGGTGGCCAGGGTGGCCATGCCGAAGAAGACCGCCGCCGTGCCGCCGAAGGCAAAGGCGATCAACTGGCCGCCGTTGCTGAAGCCCAGCACCGCGCCGATCAGCCGCGACAGCATCAGGCCCATGAAGAAGGTGAAGCCCAGCAGCAGCGCGACGCCGACGCCCGAGTTCTTGAACTTCTCGATCAGGAAGAAGAAGCCGAAGGCAATCGCCATGAAGGCGATGAAGCCGATGAAGGGGCTGCCACCGAAGAAGCTGAAGCCCATGTTCACGCCGACCCAGGCGCCCAGCACGGTGGGCACCAGCGACAGCGCGAGCAGCCAGTAGGTGTTGCGGAGCACGCGCTGCTGGCTGAGGGCGGAGCGGCCGGCGTAGGTGGTCTGGATCGAAGGATTGAGCATGGAAGTCTCCGTAAAGGGGATTCACTGACGCGGCGATAGACCGTTCTCCGACAGTCTAGTTCCTCTGCCGGCACAAAGCCTGCAGTGCCCAGCCAACCCGAGGCCGTTGCATCGGCCTCTTGCAGCCTCACAAGGAGATCTCAGGATGAAAACCCGAGCCGTGCTCGAACTGGCCGATGTCAAGCGCGTGGCCGCCGCCGCCGAGGCCGAGGCCCTGGCCAACCAGTGGGGCGTGACGATCGCCATCGTCGACGAGGGCGGCCACCTGCTGTGGCTGCAACGCCTGGATGGTGCGCCGGCCGTCTCGGCGCAGATTGCGCCGGCCAAGGCACACACCGCTGCCCTGGGTCGCCGCGAGAGCAAGGTTTATGAGGACGTGATCAACGGCGGCCGCATGTCCTTCCTGAGCGCGCCGGGCCTGGCCGGGCTGCTGGAGGGTGGAGTGCCCATCCTGGTCGACGGGCAGTGCATCGGCGCGGTGGGCGTCAGCGGCGTCAAGTCCACCGAGGATGCGCAGATCGCCCGGGCCGGCATCGCCGCGCTCTGAAGCCTCGCCGGCCTTCGGAGCCCAGGCGGGCCTCGGCGGCCTCACTTGGTGAGGATGAGCTTGCCGAGCTTGGTGGCGCGCAGCAGGTAGGTCGCGCCGTTGTGCTGGATGTGCACGACGCTTTGGCCGCGGAAGAGTTGCTGGCTTTGCAGCGCCGCGGGTTGATCGTCCTCGGCGGCTGGGCGCTGCGCAGTTCGCGGCGTGGCCGGGGGGCGCGGGCGCTCAAAGGCGGCAGGCGGGGGCAGGGCGTGGTCCATGCTCAGGCCCCCGCGGTCGCCGGCCACTGGCCAGCTTCCCAAAGGTGGCAGGCCTGGCCGGCCGACTTGCAGTGGGTTTCGAAGACGGCGCGGGCGCAGTCGCCACAGCGGCCGCAGCCGGTGGCCAGGCCGGTGTCCATTTGCAGGCTGTCGAAGTCCTGCCCGCTGGCGGCATGCTGGGCGATGGCCCGGTCGGAGACCCGGTGGCAGAGGCAAATGATCATGGCGCGGCATCGGAGGGGTCGATGCCGCTAATTTAAATGCGAACGATTCGCATTGCAAGACATGCCGCAAGGCCCTGATCGCGGCAGGGCGGGGCCGCTGCCGCCGGGCCGACGCGGGATCACCCTTCCGAAGGCGGCCGGGTCATGGATTGCAGCCAGTTCTGGCGGCCCACCTGGTCGACGAGACCGAGCTGGGTTTCGAGGAAGTCGATGTGCTCCTCGGTGTCGTCCAGGATGCCCTGCAGCAGCTCGCGCGACACGTAGTCGCGCACCGCCTCGCAGTGGGCGATGCCGGCCTTGATGGTGGCCTGGGCGGCGGTTTCCATGGCGAGGTCGCTCTTGAGCGCCTCGATCGGGTCTTCGCCGATCAGCAGCTTCCCCAGGTCCTGGAAGTTGGGCAGGCCGTCGAGCATGAGGATGCGCTCGGTCAGCTTGTCGGCATGCTTCATCTCGCCGATCGACTCCTCGTACTCCTTCTTGGCCAGCTTGTCGTAGCCCCAGTGCCGCATCAGGCGGGCATGCAGGAAGTACTGGTTGATGGCGGTCAGCTCGTTCTTGAGCTGGGCGTTCAGGTGCGCGATGACTTGGGGGTCGCCTTGCATGGGGGGCTCCTCGGGGCATTCGGCAAAGCCGGTGGTCGTTGAGTCTAGGCGCGGCCCCAGACCCGCAGGCGGCATGCCCCCACCGCAGCGGTCGGGCTGCGGATGCTTCGCAAAACCGTTCGCAGGCGCGAACGGGGCAGGGGGCGGCGGCCCCCGCCACTTGGCAGCGGCCGGGCTGGAGGGGGCCCCGAATAGGGGGGGCTCGGCTATACTCCTCAGGTTTACCCGCATTCAAACCTGCCGCCCACGCGAAACGACCACCGTTTCCTCGCCGCCAGCGCCACCGCCCTTTCCGGGGCGGACGCGCCGCGGAGCCGGGCGCGCCCCAACGGAGTCCTTCCCGTGCTGCCCGTCCTGCCCCCCGCACTCCTCGCACTCGCAGACGGCACGGTCTTTCCAGGCATCTCGATCGGCGCCGCCGGTCACACGGTCGGTGAGGTGGTGTTCAACACCTCGCTCACCGGCTACCAAGAGATCCTCACCGACCCGAGCTACTGCCGGCAGATCGTCACCCTGACGTATCCGCACATCGGCAACACCGGCGTCAATGACGAGGATGTCGAAGCCCCGAAGGTCCATGCCGCAGGCCTGGTCATCAAGGATCTGCCGATCCGGATGTCCAACTTCCGCGCCCAGCGCAGCCTCTCCGATTACCTGGTCGACGAAGGCACGGTGGCGATTGCCGGCCTCGACACGCGCCGCCTGACCCGCCACCTGCGCAGCCTCGGCGCGCAGAACGGCTGCATCGTGAGCTTCCCGGTGGGTCATGTCCTGAGCGAGGCCGACCGCGCCGACGCCGTCGCCCGCGCCCAGGCCGCCCCCAGCATGGCCGGCCAGGACCTGGCCAAGGTCGTCAGCACCGGGCAGTCCTACGTCTGGACCGAGTCCGAGTGGGTGCTGGGCCAGGGCTACGGTGCCCAGACCGCGCCGCGCTTCCACGTGGTGGCCTACGACTTCGGCGTCAAGCGCAACATCCTGCGCATGCTGGCCAGCCGCGGCTGCAAGGTGACGGTGGTGCCGGCGCAGACCCCGGCCCGGGACGTGCTGGCGCTGAAGCCCGACGGCGTCTTCCTCAGCAACGGCCCCGGCGACCCGCAGCCCTGCGATTACGCCATCGCCTCGGCGGCGGAGTTGATCGAATCCGGCATCCCCACCTTCGGCATCTGCCTGGGCCACCAGATCATGGCCCTGGCCTCGGGCGCCAAGACCTTCAAGATGAAGTTCGGCCACCACGGTGCCAACCATCCGGTCAAGGATCTGGACACCGGCCGGGTCGCGATCACCAGCCAGAACCACGGCTTCGCGGTCGACGAGAAGACGCTGCCGGCGAACCTGCGCGCGACCCACATCAGCCTGTTCGACGGCACCCTGCAGGGCCTGGCCCGCACCGACAAGCCGGCCTTCTGCTTTCAGGGCCATCCGGAAGCCAGCCCCGGCCCGCACGACATCGGCCCGCTGTTCGACCGCTTCACCGCCCTGATGGCCGCCGCCGCCCGCTGAGCGGCGCGCAAGAGACGAGAGAGAACCATGCCCAAGCGCAGCGACCTTCAGAGCATCCTCATCATCGGCGCCGGCCCGATCATCATCGGCCAGGCCTGCGAATTCGACTACTCCGGCGCCCAGGCCTGCAAGGCCCTGCGCGAGGAGGGCTACCGCGTCGTGCTGGTCAACAGCAACCCGGCCACCATCATGACCGACCCGGGCATGGCGGATGCGACCTACATCGAGCCCATCACCTGGCAGGTGGTCGAGAAGATCATCGCCAAGGAACGCGCCGCCCATCCGGACGAACGCATGGCCGTGCTGCCCACCATGGGCGGCCAGACCGCGCTGAACTGCGCGCTGGACCTGCACCGCCATGGCGTGCTGGCCAAGTACGGCGTCGAGATGATCGGCGCGAACGAGCATGCCATCGAGAAGGCCGAGGACCGCCTGAAGTTCAAGGACGCGATGACCAAGATCGGCCTGGGCTCGGCCAAGTCGGGCATCGCGCATTCGATGGAAGAGGCCTGGGCGGTGCAGAAGAGCATCCAGGCCGACATCGGCGGCCCGGGTTTCCCGATGGTCATCCGTCCGAGCTTCACCTTGGGCGGCACCGGCGGCGGCATCGCCTACAACCCGGAAGAGTTCGAGACCATCTGCAAGCGCGGCCTCGACCTGTCGCCGACCAAGGAGCTGCTGATCGAGGAGTCGCTGATCGGCTGGAAGGAATACGAGATGGAAGTGGTCCGCGACAAGGCGGACAACTGCATCATCGTCTGCTCGATCGAGAACCTCGATCCCATGGGCATCCACACCGGCGACTCGATCACCGTCGCGCCTTCGCAGACGCTGACCGACAAGGAATACCAGCTCCTGCGCAATGCCTCGATCGCGATCCTGCGTGAGATCGGCGTCGACACCGGCGGCTCGAACGTGCAGTTCTCGATCAACCCGAAGGACGGACGCATGGTCGTCATCGAGATGAACCCGCGGGTCTCGCGCTCCTCGGCGCTGGCCTCCAAGGCCACCGGCTTCCCGATCGCCAAGATCGCGGCCAAGCTGGCGGTGGGCTACACGCTCGACGAGCTGAAGAACGACATCACCGGCGGCGCCACGCCGGCGTCCTTCGAGCCCTCGATCGACTATGTCGTCACCAAGATCCCGCGCTTCGCCTTCGAGAAATTCCCGGCCGCCGACCCGCACCTGACCACGCAGATGAAGTCGGTCGGCGAGGTGATGGCCATGGGTCGCACCTTCCAGGAGAGCTTCCAGAAGGCGCTGCGCGGCCTGGAGACCGGCATCGACGGCCTGAGCGAACGCACGTCCTGCACCGAGGCGGACCGCGACGAGATCATCGAGGAGATCGGCGAGCCCGGCCCCGAGCGCATCCTCTTCGTCGGCGATGCCTTCCGCATCGGCATGTCGCTGGAGGAGGTGTTTGAAGAGACCGCAATCGACCCCTGGTTCCTCGCGCAGATCGAGGACCTGGTCCGCACCGAAGCCCAGCTCAAGGGCCGCAGCGTGGCCAGCCTGTCGGCCGCCGAGCTGCGCTTCCTGAAGCAGAAGGGCTTCTCCGACCGCCGCCTGGCCAAGCTGCTCGGCAGCGACCAGCATGCGGTGCGCGCGGCGCGCCATGCCCTGGGCGTGCGCCCGGTCTACAAGCGGGTCGACACCTGCGCGGCCGAGTTCGCGACCGGCACCGCCTACATGTACTCCTGCTACGAAGGCGTGGACGGCGAGTGCGAGGCCCAGCCCTCGGACAAGAAGAAGATCATGGTGCTCGGCGGCGGCCCCAACCGCATCGGCCAGGGCATCGAGTTCGACTACTGCTGCGTCCATGCCGCCCTCGCCATGCGCGAGGACGGCTATGAAACCATCATGGTCAACTGCAACCCGGAGACGGTCTCGACCGACTACGACACCAGCGACCGCCTCTACTTCGAGCCGGTGACGCTGGAAGACGTGCTTGAGATTGTCGCCAAGGAAAAGCCGGTCGGCGTGATCGTGCAGTACGGCGGCCAGACCCCGCTGAAGCTGGCGCTGGACCTGGAGCGCAATGGCGTGCCCATCATCGGCACCACGCCCGACAGCATCGACATCGCCGAGGACCGCGAGCGCTTCCAGCAACTGCTGCACAGCCTCGGCCTCAAGCAGCCGCCCAACCGCACCGCGCGCACCGAGGAGGCTGCGCTCAAGCTGGCCCAGGAGATCGGCTACCCGCTGGTCGTGCGCCCGAGCTATGTGCTGGGCGGCCGCGCGATGGAGATCGTGCACGGCGACAAGGATCTGGAGCGCTACATGCGCGAGGCCGTGCGCGTGAGCGAGAAGTCGCCCGTGCTGCTGGACCGCTTCCTCGACGATGCCGTCGAGGTGGATGTGGACTGCATCGCCGATGGTTCAGACCGCGAGGACGGCGTGATGATCGGCGGGATCATGGAGCACATCGAGCAGGCTGGGGTGCACTCCGGCGACTCGGCCTGTTCGCTGCCGCCCTATTCGCTGCCTGCCGTGTTGCAGGACGAGCTGCGCCGCCAGACCGCGCTGATGGCGCGCGCGCTGAAGGTCAAGGGCCTGATGAATGTGCAGTTCGCCATCCAGGGCGACTTCAGCGCCGATCCCTCGCAGGCCGTCGTCTACGTGCTGGAAGTGAACCCGCGCGCCTCGCGCACCGTGCCCTTCGTCAGCAAGGCCACCGGCCAGCCGCTGGCCAAGATCGCCGCGCGCTGCATGGCCGGCCAGCTCCTGGGTGACCAGCGCGGCAGCGATGGCCGCATGCCGCGCGAGGTGGTGCCGCCCTACTTCAGCATCAAGGAAGCCGTCTTCCCCTTCAACAAGTTCCCGGGGGTGGACCCGGTGCTCGGCCCCGAGATGCGCTCGACCGGCGAGGTCATGGGCGCGGGCAGCACCTTCGCCGAGGCCATGCTCAAGAGCCAGCTCGGCGCCGGGTCGCGCCTGCCGGAGCAGGGCGCGGTCGTCATCTCGGTGAAGAACAGCGACAAGGACCGTGCGGTCAAGGTCGCGTCCGATCTGCACGATCTCGGCTTCAGCATCCTGGCCACCAAGGGCACGGCGGCGGCCATCGCGGCGGCCGGCGTGCCGGTCAAGGTGGTCAACAAGGTCAAGGACGGCCGGCCGCACATCGCCGACATGGTCAAGGCCGGCGAGGTCCAGCTCGTCTTCACCACGGTCGACGAAACCCGCACCGCGATCGCCGACAGCCGCTACATCCGAACCGCGGCCCTGGCCCACCGCGTGACCTACTACACCACCATGGCCGGTTGCGAGGCCGCCACCGAGGCGCTGAAGCACGAGGACGGCATCAGCGTGTTTGCCCTGCAAGAGCTGCACGCCGAACTTCACTAAACTTCGCCTGCACAGAGGGCCGCCCCCGGATCGGGAAGGCGGCTTTCCTTTTTCCCCCACACGCCGGACCCGGGCTGACCGCCCCGGTCCGGCGTGTCTTTCACCCCTTGATGCGATGAGCACCATTCCCCTGACCAAGCGCGGCGCCGAGAAGCTCAAGGACGAGTTGCAGCGGCTCAAGCATGTCGAACGACCCGCGGTGATCCAGGCCATCGCCGAAGCCCGGGCGCAGGGCGACTTGTCCGAGAACGCCGAATACGACGCGGCCAAGGACAAGCAGGGCTTCATCGAAGGCCGCATCAACGAGATCGAGGGCAAGCTGGCTGCTGCCAAGATCATCGATCCGGCGGCGCTGGCCGACAACGCGGCCGGCCGCGTCGTCTTCGGCGCGACGGTCGACCTGGAAGAGGAAGCCACCGGCGGCGCGGTGACCTATCAGATCGTCGGCGAGGACGAGGCCGACCTGAAATTCGGCCTGATCTCGATCAGCTCGCCGATCGCCCGCGCGCTGATCGGCAAGGAAGCCGGCGACGTGGCCGAGGTGCAGGCCCCCGGCGGCATCAAGCGCTACGACATCGTCGAAGTCCGCTACCAGTGAGCGCTCGCGCCATGCCTCCGCTGCTGCCGCCCGGGCTGGAGCGTCTGCGCCGCGGCCTGCCCGGCGTGTGGCTGGGCCTGCTGCTGGCGCTGGGCCTGATCGCGGCGCCGACGCTGTTCGCCCTGCTCGACCGGCCGCTGGCCGGGCGCGTCGCCGGCCAGCTCTTCGCGGTCGAGGCGCGGCTGACCCTGGGCTTCGTCGTCGTGCTGGGCCTGATCGAGCGCACGCGCGGCCAGCGCCGGGCCGAGGCCGGGCTCGGCCCCCGCCTCAGCGCCGAGCTGCTGCTCGTGCTGGGCGTGCTCTTCCTGACGGTGGCGGGCTATTTCGCGCTTCAGCCCATGATGGAAGCGGCGCGGGCCGGGCAGGGGCGCCTGTCCTTCGGCGCCTTGCACGGCCTGTCCTCGGCCGCCTACTTCCTGAAGATGGCGCTGCTGGCCGTGCTGAGCTGGCGGGTCGCGGCGCCGGCGCAGGCCTGAGCCTGGCCGCGCGCCGCCGGGCGACTCACTCGCCGGCCGGCCGCTTGCGGCTGCTCATGCGGGGCTTGGCGCGCTTGACGATGCCGCCCGCGGTGACCCGCTCGTTGCCGAAGACGGTCAGCTTCTTGACCTGGGCCCGGTGGTTGCCGCTCTTGGAGAACTTCAGCACCTTGACGATCTTGGGCCCGGACTTGGCGCCCTCGGCCGGCGGGGCTTTCTCCTTCGGCGGGATCGGCCGCCACAGCACGAGCAGCTTGCCGATGTGCTGCACCGGGGCGGCGTTGAGCGTGTCGGCCAGTTGCGCCAGCAGGGCTTCGCGGGCGCTGCGGTCGTCGGAGAAGACGCGGAGCTTGATCAGGCCGTGGGCCTTCAGCGCCAGGTCGGCCTCGCGCATCACGGCGGGGGTCAGGCCCTCGGCCCCGATCATGACGACCGGGTCGAGGTGGTGGGCGGCAGCGCGGTGTTCCTTGCGCGCCGCCGGTTTCAGGATCAATGCGGGCATCGGGGGATTATCGTTGCCCCCCGCCCCTTCTCGCGGAAGCTTCCGAGCATGAAGACCAAGACCAAGAGCCGCAAGGTCAACAAGGCCTGGCTGAACGATCACGTCAACGATCCCTACGTCAAGATGGCGAAGAAGGACGGCTACCGTGCGCGCGCCGCCTACAAGCTCAAGGAGATCGACGAGGAGCTGAAGCTGGTGCGGCCCGGCCAGACAGTGGTGGACCTGGGCTCCACCCCCGGCGCCTGGAGCCAGTACCTGCGCCGCCGCTTCGCGCCCAAGGAGGCGGGCGTCGGCGGCGCGGCGGTGGGGCAGCTCGACGGCCGCATCCTGGCGCTGGACATCCTGCCGATGGAAGCCATCGAGGGCGTCGAATTCCTGCAAGGCGACTTCCACGAGGACGCGGTGCTGGCCGAGCTCAAGGCCCGCCTCGGCGGCCAGCCGGTCGACCTGGTGGTGTCGGACATGGCGCCCAACCTGTCGGGCATCGCCGCGTCCGACTCGGCCCGCATCGCCGGCCTGGTCGAGCTGGCGATCGATTTCTCCCGCACCAACCTTCGGCCGGAGGGTGCGCTGGTCTGCAAGGTCTTCCACGGCAGCGGCTACAGCCAGTTGGTGGAGCTGTTCAAGCGGCATTTCCGCGTGGTCAAGCCCATCAAGCCCAAGGCCTCGCGCGATCGATCGTCTGAAACCTTCCTGGTCGGCATGGGTCTCAAGACCGTGAGCGGCGCGTGAACGATGCCGGTCTCCGACCCCGGGCTATGGGCGGAGAAGGGAGAAGTGATCGAGCGCGGCCTGTTCGAAGCCCTAGAATCAAACTACTGTCAAGTCCCGTGCCCCTTCGGCGCGGCGACGGGACGCTCAAGGAGTCGCGGTGAACAATCAATGGTTCTCGAAGGTTGCGGTGTGGATGGTGATCGCCCTGGTGCTCTTCACCGTCTTCAAGCAGTTTGATCGGGGCATGGTCGGTGCGGGGCAGGTCGCTTACTCGGACTTCCTCGACGAAGTGCGGCAGCGCCGCATCCAGAGCGTGACGCTGCAGGAAAGCGGCAGCGGCACCACCGAGATCCGCGCCCAGACCACCGACGGCAAGCAGATCCGCTCCACCGCCACCTACATGGACCGTGGACTGGTCGGCGACCTGATCGCCAACGACGTGAAGTTCGACGTCCGCCCCCGCGAAGAACCCTCGATGCTGATGAGCATTTTGGTGAGCTGGGGCCCGATGCTGCTGCTGATCGGCGTCTGGGTCTACTTCATGCGCCAGATGCAGGGCGGCGGCAAGGGCGGTGCCTTCAGCTTCGGCAAGAGCAAGGCCCGCATGCTCGACGAGAACAACAACTCCGTGACCTTCCAGGACGTCGCCGGCTGCGACGAGGCCAAGGAAGAGGTCAAGGAGCTGGTCGATTTCCTGAAGGACCCGCAGAAGTTCCAGAAGCTCGGCGGACGCATCCCGCGCGGTGTGCTGCTCGTCGGCCCCCCGGGCACCGGCAAGACGCTGCTGGCCAAGGCCATCGCCGGCGAAGCCAAGGTGCCCTTCTTCAGCATCTCCGGCTCGGACTTCGTCGAGATGTTCGTCGGCGTCGGCGCGGCCCGCGTGCGCGACATGTTCGAGCAGGCCAAGAAGAACGCGCCCTGCATCATCTTCGTCGATGAAATCGACGCGGTCGGCCGCCACCGCGGTGCCGGCCTCGGCGGCGGCAACGACGAGCGCGAGCAGACGCTGAACCAGATGCTCGTCGAGATGGACGGCTTCGAGACCAATCTCGGCGTGATCGTCATCGCCGCGACCAACCGTCCCGACATCCTCGACCCGGCCCTGCTGCGCCCCGGCCGTTTCGACCGCCAGGTCTATGTGACCCTGCCCGATGTGCGGGGCCGCGAGCAGATCCTGAACGTGCACATGCGCAAGGTGCCGATCGGCACCGACATCAAGGCCGACATCCTGGCCCGCGGCACGCCCGGTTTCTCGGGTGCCGACCTGGCCAACCTAGTCAACGAGGCGGCCCTGTTCGCCGCCCGCCGCAGCGCGCGGGTGGTCGACATGGTCGACTTCGAGAAGGCCAAGGACAAGATCATGATGGGCCCCGAGCGGAAGTCCATGGTCATGCCCGAGGAAGAGCGCCGGAACACGGCGTACCACGAGGCCGGTCACGCCCTGGTCGCTCGCCTGCTGCCCAAGACCGACCCGGTGCACAAGGTCACCATCATCCCGCGCGGCCGTGCACTGGGCGTGACCATGCAGTTGCCGGAGGGAGATCGCTACAGCATGGACAAGGGCCGCATGCTCAGCACGATCAGCGTGCTCTTCGGCGGCCGGATCGCCGAGGAGGTCTTCATGGACCAGATGACCACCGGCGCCAGCAATGACTTCGAGCGCGCCACCGCCCTGGCCCGCGACATGGTCACCCGCTACGGCATGACCGACGCCCTCGGCCCGATGGTCTATGCCGAGAACGAGGGCGAGGTCTTCCTCGGCCGCAGCGTGACCAAGACCACCTCGATGTCCGAGGAGACGATGCGCAAGGTCGACGCCGAGATCCGCAAGATCATCGACGCCCAGTACGCGCAGGCTCGCCAACTGATCGAGGAGCATCAGGACAAGATGCACGCCATGGCCAAGGCCCTGCTGGAGTGGGAAACCATCGACGCCGAGCAGATCGAGGACATCATGTCCGGCAAGGCGCCCCGCCCGCCCAAGGACTGGACCAGCGTCGGCGGCGGCAAGAGCGGCGGCGACGGCCCGGCCGCCCCGGTGGGCGGCAGCCCCGACCAGGCGGCGGCTGTGGCCTGACCCGGCGAAGGCGCCGCGCGACGGCAGGATGCGACGGGGCTTCGGCCCCGTCGTCGTTTCTGGCCCGCTCCCCTGGCGCGTGCTTTCCTTGTGCTTCCTTCCTCGTTCACCCATGCCTGCTGAGCTGTCCGCCGCTTCTCCCCGCACCGCGCCCGTCTGGCAGGCGGGCCGCTTCCGGCTGGGGCTGGACCGCCCGCTGATCATGGGCATCGTCAATGTCACGCCGGATTCCTTCTCCGACGGCGGACGCATGACGGCTGCCGCGGCCATCGCCCATTGCGAGCAGTTGCTGAAGGACGGTGCCGACATCCTGGACATCGGCGGCGAGTCCACCCGTCCCGGGTCCGAGCCCGTGCCCGCCGAGCAGGAGCTGGCCCGGGTGCTGCCGGTGCTGATGGCGGCGGTCACGCTCGATGTGCCGGTGTCCATCGACACCCTCAAGCCGGCCGTGATGCAGGCCGCGCTCGACCTGGGCGCCGACATCGTCAACGACGTGCAGGCCTTGCGCCGCCCTGGAGCGCTCGACGTGGTCGCGACCCATCCGAGCTGCGGCGTCTGCCTGATGCACATGCTGGGCGATTCGCCCAAGACGATGCAGGCCGCACCCGTCTATGGCGACGTGATCGCCGAGGTGCGCGATTTCCTGCGCGAGCGCGTGGCCGCCCTGGCCGCCCGCGGCGTGGCGGCCGAGCGCATCAGCATCGACCCCGGCATCGGCTTCGGCAAGACCGTGGCCCACAACCTCGAACTGCTGGCCCGCCAGCATGAGCTGCTGGACCTGGGCCTGCCGGTCCTGGCCGGCTGGTCGCGCAAGAGCACCCTGGGCAGCCTGTGCGATCGCACCGTCGATCAGCGCCTGGCCGCCAGCCTGGCCGCCGCGCTGGCGGCAGTGCAGCGTGGCGCGCGCATCCTGCGCGTGCACGATGTGCGCGAGACGGCCGATGCGCTGAAGGTCTGGTCGGCCGCCGGCCTGCCGGGCTGAAGCCCAGCCCGATTCCCGAACGAAGGCCGTCATCGAACGGCCACAATCCCCGCATGAGCAGACAGTATTTCGGCACCGACGGCATCCGCGGCACCGTGGGCCAGGCCCCGATCACGCCCGATTTCGTGTTGCGCCTGGGCCATGCGGTGGGTCGCGTGCTGCAGGCCCAGCGCGGCGGCGGCCGGGGCCGGCCGACTGTGCTGATCGGCAAGGACACACGTATTTCGGGCTACATGCTGGAGTCGGCGCTCGAAGCCGGCTTCGCCTCGGCCGGTGTTGACGTGCTGCTCAGCGGCCCCCTGCCCACGCCCGGCGTGGCCTACCTGACCCGCGCCCTGCGGCTGGACTTGGGCGTGGTGCTCAGCGCCTCGCACAACCCCTACCCCGACAACGGCATCAAGTTCTTCTCCGCCCAGGGCGCCAAGCTGCCCGACGAGTGGGAGCTGGCCGTCGAAGCCGCGCTGGCCGAGCCGCCGGCCTGGGCCGATTCCACCAGCCTGGGCAAGGCCCGCCGCGTGACCGACGCGCAGGGACGCTACATCGAGTTCTGCAAGGGCACGGTCGACCCCAGCTTCTCGCTGCGCGGGCTGAAGATCGTCGTCGACGCGGCCCATGGTGCCGCCTACCAGGTCGCGCCCGCCGTGCTGCATGAGCTGGGGGCCGAGGTGGTCGCCATCGGCTGCAGCCCCGACGGCCGCAACATCAACGACGGCTTTGGCGCCACCCATCCCGAGGCCCTGGTCGCGGCCGTGCAGCAGCACGGCGCGGCCCTGGGCCTGGCCCTGGATGGCGATGCCGACCGGCTCCAGATCGTCGATGCCGGTGGCCGGCTCTACAACGGCGACGAACTGCTCTACGCCCTGGTCGTCGATCGGCTCGACCGCGGCCAGTACCTGCCCGGCGTGGTCGGCACCCTGATGACCAATCTGGCGGTCGAGCAGGCCCTGCGTGCGCGCGGCCTGGACTTTGTCCGCGCCAAGGTGGGCGACCGCTATGTGCTCGAAGAGCTGCTGGCCCGCGGCTGGCTGCTGGGGGGCGAGGGCTCCGGCCACTTGCTCGTGCTCGACCAGCACAGCACCGGCGATGGCCTGGTCAGCGCCCTGCAGGTCTTGCAGGCGGCCGTGCGCGGCGGCCGTGGCCTGGCCGGCCTGCTCGGCGGGCTCAAGCTCTTCCCGCAGACCCTGCTGAACGTGCGCTTGCAGCCCGGCCAGGATTGGCGCGCCGACCCGCGCCTGGCCCAGGCCCAGGCCGCGGTGGAGGCCGAGCTGGCCGGTCGCGGCCGGGTGCTGATCCGCGCCTCGGGCACCGAGCCGCTGCTGCGGCTGATGGTCGAGGCGGAGGACGCCGGCCTGGCCCGGCGCAGCGCCGAGCGGCTGGCCGAGGCCGTGCGCGGCGCCTGAGCGCTGCGCAGCCCCGCACTGCGTACCTGCTCGCCGAGATCTCGGCTGGGTGATGAGCCGGGTGGCGCCGGGCTTGTGCCGGGGTGGCGTCAGCTCAGGCCAGCCGCGTGCGGCTTGGGTCGGCTGCCGCGTCCCGCGCCGGGGCCGGCTGAGCCGCCGGCGCCGTCGGCGCCAGCAGCCGGGCCAGGCCCCAGCCCACGCCGGCACCGACTAGCTGGGCCAGCATGAAGCCCGGCACATCCGCAGGCGCGATGCCGGCAAAGCTGTCGCTGAACATGCGGCCGAAGGCCGCGGCCGGGTTGGCAAACGAGGTCGAGGCGGTGAACCAGTAGGCCGCGCCAATGTAGGCCGCGACCAGGGCCGGCGTCTTGCCCGCCGGGCTGCGCAGGATGACCATCAGCAGGCCAGCGGTGGCCACCGCCTCGGCCAGCCACTGCGCCGGGCCGCTGCGCACCTTGTCCGACCACTGCAGCACGGGCATCTCGAACATCGCATGCACCAGCCAGGCGCCCAGCATGGCGCCGAGCAACTGCACCGCCCCATAGCCCAGGGCCAGGCGCAGGGGCAGCTCGCCGCGCAGCAGCATCACCAGGGTGACCGCGGGGTTGAAATGCGCCCCGCTGACCGGCCCCATCAGCTCGATCAGCACCCACAGCCCGAAGACCGTGGCCAGGGTGTTGGCGAGCAGGGCCAGGCCGTCGTTGCCGGCCGACAGGCGCTCGGCCATCACGCCCGAGCCGATCACCACTGCCAGCAGGGCCAGGGTGCCCAGGCCTTCGGCCAGCAGTTTCTGCAGGGTGCAGGTCTTCATCGGATTCCCGCAGGGCTTCAGGCCGGGTTGGCCGGGGCTTGCTTGGCAAGCTCGCGCACGCTGCCTTCCAGGGCCAGGCGCTCCAGCGCGCTGGCCGGCAGGTTCAGCAGCAGTTCCAGGCGGCGCTGCATGGCGAGCAGGGTCTGGCGGAAGGCGCGCAGCCGCTCCTCCTCGCTGCCTTCGATCGCCGAGGGATCGGGGTAGCCCCAGTGCGCGGTGGCCGGCTGGCCGGGCCAGTAGGGGCAGGTCTCGCCGGCGGCGTTGTCGCAGACGGTGATGACCAGATCCATCACCGGCGCATCGGCCGCGGCGAAGTCGTCCCAGCTCTTGCTGCGCATGCCTTCGGTGGCGATGCCGGACTCCGCCAGCACCTTCAGCGCCAGGGGATTGGGCGCGGTCTTGGGCGAGCTGCCGGCCGAATAAGCCTTGAAGCGCCCGCCGCGGGCAGCGCTCAGGTGGTTGAGCAGGCCCTCGGCCAGGATGCTGCGCGCCGAGTTGTGCGTGCAGAGGAAGAGGACGTTCAGCGGACGGTCAGTCGACATGGGCAGCTCGTTCAGGGTGGGGAAGGGGGATTCAGCGCCCCCGCACCGGGATGCGGGCATCGAGCCGGACGGTGGCGGGCGGGGTGGGCGCGCAGCAGGCGCCGGCCGCATCGGTGGGGGTGGCGGCCGGTGCCGCCGCAGACGGGGCGCAGCAGGCCTCGGCCGGGGCGGCAACCCGCACGGCCGGCGTGCCGCAGGCCGCCGCAGCCGGGCTGGGCACGGCCGGTGCGCAGCAGGCCGAGGCCGGCTCGGCCGCAGCCGCCGGGGCCTCGCGGAAGACCGGGATCGTGGCCAGGGAATGGAAGTGCTCCCAGGCGATGCCCTGGGGGTCGGGAATCCAGTGCTTGTCGCTGCGGGCGTAGCAGCAGGTGGTCTCGCCTTCGTCAATCAGGCTGAGGTCGGCCGATTCGGCGCGGGCCTTCAGTTCGGCAAGTTCCGAAGGGTCGTCGACTTGCAGGCCCAGGTGGTCCAGGCCCGGCGCGGCGCTGCCGCGGGTGGAGATCGCGAAGTTCAGCCGCGGATCCTCCAGCATCCATTTCGCGTAGTCGGCCTCGCGGCGGGCGGGCTCGGCGCCGAACATCGCGCTGTAGAAGGCGATGTTGCGGTCGAGGTCCTCGACATGGAGGTGGACGTGGAAGCGCTTCATGGGATCTCCTTGGGCATGGGGCTCAGCAGTCGCAGCCGCTGGCGGGGGCCACCGCACAGGCGGCGCCTTCGCAGCAGTGTTCGGTCAGGTAGGCGATGAGGCCGTCGACCTGGCCGTAGCGGGCGCGGTAGATCAGGTGCCGTCCTTCGCGGGTCGATTCGCACAGGGCCGCAGCTTGCAGCTCCTTCAGGTGGAAGGAGAGCGTGGCGGGCGGTAGCCCGAGCTGGGTGGCCAGCACCCCGGGCGTCAGGCCGGGCGGACCGGCAACGACCAGGGCGCGGAACACCCGCAGCCGGCTGGCCTGGGCCAGGGCGGCAAAGCTTCGGACGGCATCTGACTCTTCCATCATTCCATGATAGTCGAATGATAGAGCCGGAAAACGCCCGCCGAGGCGGGCATCCCATGCAGCGGGGTCTTTACTTCTTGGGCGCCGGCGGCATCAGCACCTTGTCGATGACGTGCACCACGCCATTGCTGGCGGCCACATCGGCCTGGGTGACCAGGGCTTCGTCGGCGGTGACGAAAGGACCGGCCAGGGCGATTTGCAGTTCGGCGCCGTTGAGCGTCTTCAGCTTGCCGGGCTTGACCTGGGCGGCCATGAGCTGGCCGGGCACCACGTGGTAGGCGAGCAGGGCCTTGAGCGCTTCCTTGTCGCCGGCGAGCTTCTCCAGCGTCTTGGCGGGCACGGCCTTGAAGGCCTCGTCGCTCGGCGCGAACACGGTGTAGGGGCCGGCGGCGGCCAGGGTCTCGCTCAGGCCGGCGTCCTGGATCAGCTTGGTCAGGGTGCTCAGGCTCGGGGCGGCCGCGGCAGTGGCCGGGATGGGCTGGGGCAGCGGGGTGCTGGCGCAGGCACCAAGCAGCGCGGCGCAGGCGCTCAGGGCGATCAGGTGGGGGCGAAGGCGCATGGGGGCTCCGGGAAGAAAGGAAAGCGGTCGGGCAACAGATCCGCAGCCCGCGATGGTTCACGCGCTTCGTGACAAGCGCTTGACCCCTGTGTGACAGCCCCGTCAGCCCGCTGCGGCTCGGCGCAACAGGCTGTGCGACGTGCCCCTTGAGACTCCGCATGTCGGAAAAATGACAACTGTGACGGCGCTGTCACGAGGGCGTCATGGCGGCTTTCTAGAGTGCAGCGGTCTTCTCCACGCCACCCGAAAGGTTGCCGCATGTCCCGATTCAATCTCCGTGCCTTCGCCCTGGGCGCCACCCTCAGCCTCGGCGCCAGCCTCAGCTTCGCCCAGGACGTCACTGGCGCCGGTGCCAGCTTCCCCGCCCCGGTCTATGCCAAGTGGGCCGATGCCTACAACAAGGCTACCGGCGTGCGCATCAACTACCAGTCGGTCGGTTCCGGCGCGGGCATCAAGCAGATCAAAGGCAAGACGGTGGACTTCGGTGCCTCCGACGCGCCGCTGAAGGACGAAGAACTCGCCAAGGACGGTCTGATCCAGTTCCCGACCGTGATCGGCGGCGTCGTGCCGGTGGTCAACATCAAGGGCATCACCCCGGGCCAGATCAAGATGACCGGCCAGGTGCTGGGCGACATCTACCTGGGCAAGATCACCAAGTGGAACGATCCGGCGCTGACCGCGCTGAACCCCGGCGTGCCGCTGCCGGACAGCTCGATCGCCGTGGTGCGCCGCGCCGACGGCTCGGGCACCACCTTCATCTTCACCAACTACCTCTCCAAGGTGAATGCCGAGTGGAAGGAAAAGGCGGGTGAGGGCACGGCCGTGAACTGGCCGACCGGCGCGGGTGGCAAGGGCAACGAGGGCGTTTCGGCCTTCGTGCAGCGCCTGCCCAACTCGATCGGCTATGTCGAGTACGCCTACGCCAAGCAGAACAAGATGTCGCACGTCCTGCTGAAGAACAAGGACGGCGAATTCGTCGGTCCGGACGAAGACAACTTCAAGGCCGCCGCCGCCGGTGCCGACTGGGCCAAGAGCTTCTACCAGATCCTGACCGAGCAGCCCGGCAAGACGAGCTGGCCCATCACCGGCGCCACCTTCATCCTGATGCACAAGCAGCAGGACAAGCCGGCCAGCGCCAGCGCCAGCCTGAAGTTTTTCGAGTGGGCCTACACCCAGGGCGACGCCATGGCGGCCAGCCTGGAGTACGTGCCCCTGCCCGCCTCGGTGAAGGACCTGGTCCGCGCCCAGTGGACCGCCCAGCTCAAGGACAGCGCTGGCAAGGCCATCGCCTACAAGTAAGGGCCTGCACACCGGGCAGCCCGCGCCAAGTCGGCTGCCCGGACGCTTCCTTTCCCTCAGGGTCCGCCCGGTTTCGCCCGGGCGGACCTACGTAAGATCGCCGAGGTCACCTTGTCCGCAACCCTCCCCGCGACCGCCCCTGCCGGCGGGCCCTCGATGGCGTCCACCCAATCTCCCTCCCAGCCCCCGGCCCGGCGCAGCAACCTGCCGTGGGCGGATGGCTTGTTTTCCACGCTCGCCCACGGCGCGGCCATCATCACCCTGCTGCTGCTGGTCGGCATCATCGGTTCGCTGGTTGTGGGTGCGTGGCCGGCAATCACTGAATTCGGCCTGCCCTTCCTGTGGTCCTCGGAATGGGATCCCGTGCAGGAGAAGTTCGGCGGCCTGGTGATGGTCTACGGCACGCTGATGACGGCTTTCATCGCGCTACTCATTGCGGTGCCCGTCAGCTTCGGCATCGCCCTGTTCCTGACCGAGCTTTCGCCGGCCTGGCTGAAGCGCCCGCTTGGCATTGCCATCGAGCTGCTCGCCGCCGTGCCCTCCATCGTTTACGGCATGTGGGGCCTGCTGGTTTTCGCCCCCCTGCTCGCTGAATACGTCCAGACGCCGCTGCAATCCGCTTTCGGCACCGTGCCGGTGCTGGGCGCGCTGTTCTCCGGTCCGCCGGTCGGCATCGGCATTCTTTCGGCCGGCATCATCCTGGCGATCATGGTGATTCCCTTCATCGCCTCGGTGATGCGGGACGTGTTCGAAGTCACCCCGCCGATGCTGAAGGAATCTGCCTACGGCCTGGGTTCGACAACCTGGGAAGTCATGTTCAAGGTCGTGCTGCCCTACACCAAGACCGGTGTGGTCGGCGGGATCATGCTGGGCCTGGGGCGTGCCCTGGGTGAAACGATGGCGGTGACCTTCGTCATCGGCAACTTCAACCAGCTCAACAGCCTGTCGATCTTCGAAGCCGCCAACAGCATCACCTCGGCCCTGGCCAACGAATTTGCCGAAGCCGGCGCCGGCCTGCACCAGGCCTCGCTGATCTACCTGGGCCTCGTGCTGTTCTTCATCACCTTTGTCGTGCTGGCCTGCTCCAAGGTCTTGCTGGCCCAACTGAAGAAGTCCGAAGGGAGCCGTTCTTGAGCGCCGTCCTGCAAGGTGGGGGCCGCGACGCCGCCCTCGACGCCAAGCGCCTGAGCAAGTTCAATTCGCGCAAGCGAGTGAACGCCATCGCGCTCTTCCTGTCACTCGGTGCCATGGCCTTCGGCCTGTTCTGGCTGACCTGGATCCTGTTCGAGACCATCCGGCTGGGCGTTGGCGGCATGGCGCTGTCCATCTTCACCGAGATGACGCCGCCGCCCCAGGCCGAGACCGGTGGCCTGGCCAATGCCATCTTCGGCTCGCTGATGATGGTCGGCCTGGCCACCGCGCTGGGCACGCCGATCGGCGTGATGGCCGGCGTCTACCTGGCCGAGTACGGCCAGAAGGGCTGGCTGGGCAATGTCACCCGCTTCATCAACGACATCCTGCTCTCGGCCCCCTCGATCGTCGTCGGCCTGTTCATCTACACGGTGGTCGTCGCGCCGATGAAGGGCTTCTCGGGCTGGGCCGGCGTGCTGGCCCTGGCGCTGATCGTGATCCCGGTCGTGATCCGCACGACCGAGAACATGCTCAGCCTGATTCCCAATGCCCTGCGCGAGGCCGCCTACGCCCTGGGCACGCCGAAGTGGAAGGTGATTGCCAGCATCACGCTGAAGTCGGCCCGCGCCGGCGTCATCACCGGCGTGCTGCTGGCCGTGGCCCGCATCGCTGGCGAAACCGCCCCGCTGCTCTTCACCGCCCTGTCCAACCAGTTCTGGACCAGCTCACTCAATGAGCCCATGGCCAGCCTGCCGGTGACGATCTTCAAGTTCGCGCTCAGCCCCTACGAGAACTGGCAGCAACTGGCCTGGGCCGGCGTCTTCCTGATCACCCTCGGCGTGCTGCTGCTGAACGTGCTGGCCCGCACCTTCCTGCGCAACAAGCACTGAGCCTCCCGCCACCTCACTCCATCGGAACCCACCCATCATGGATGCCAAGATCCACATGCCCGAGACCGAGGTCGCCAAGCTCTCGGTGCGCAACCTGAACTTCTTCTACGGCCACTTCCATGCCCTGAAGAACATCAACCTCGAGATCCCCCGGGGCAAGGTCACGGCCTTCATCGGCCCCTCGGGTTGCGGCAAGTCCACGCTGCTGCGCACCTTCAACCGCATGTTCGAGCTCTATCCCGAGCAGCGTGCCGAAGGCCAGATCCTGCTCGACGGCCAGGACATCCTCAGCACCAAGGACGATGTGGCCCTGGTGCGTGCCAAGGTCGGCATGGTCTTCCAGAAGCCCACGCCCTTCCCGATGTCGATCTACGACAACATCGCCTTCGGCGTGCGCCTGTTCGAGAACCTGAGCCGGGCCGAGATGGACGAGCGTGTCGAGTGGGCGCTGAAGAAGTCCGCCCTCTGGACCGAGGTCAAGGACAAGCTCCAGCAGAGCGGCTCGGGCCTCTCGGGCGGCCAGCAGCAGCGCCTGTGCATCGCCCGCGGCATCGCGATCAAGCCCGAGGTGCTGCTGCTCGACGAGCCCTGCTCGGCCCTGGACCCGATCTCCACCGGCAAGATCGAGGAGCTGATCCTCGAACTCAAGAGCGACTACACGGTGGTCATCGTCACCCACAACATGCAGCAGGCCGCCCGCGCCTCGGACTACACCGCCTACATGTACCTGGGCGACCTGATCGAGTTCGGCCCCACCTCCGAGCTGTTCATGAAGCCGCGCCGCAAGGAGACCGAGGACTACATCACCGGCAGGTTTGGTTGAGGGCCGCGGCGCCAGCCGTCCCGTGGACGGCTGGACGGCCCGGACGACCCGAGCTCTGCGAGGCGCTGGGTGCATCAAGCAAGCCACCGACTCGATGGACTGATTCAGCCCGCTGGGCTTGCGCCCGGCCCGTTCCAACGTTTTCCAGGATCCCCCCATGCCCGACAAGCACCTCTCCACCCAGTTCGACGCCGAGCTCGGCGACATCTCCACCCGCGTGCTGGAGATGGGCGGTCTGGTCGAGGCCCAGGTCGCACAAGCCGTCTATGCCCTGGCCCAGTTCAGCAGCGAGACCGCTGCGCAGGTGCTGGTCGGCGAGGAGCGGGTCAATCGCATGGAAGTCGAGATCGACCATGACCTCTCGACCATCATCGCGCGCCGCCAGCCGACCGCCCGCGACCTGCGCCTGCTGATCGCCATCAGCAAGACCCTGGGCAATCTGGAGCGTGCCGGCGACGAGGCCGCGCGCATCGCCCGCGTGGTGCAGCGCCTGATCGGCCTGGGCATGCCCACCCGCATGCACACGCCCATGGGTGACCTGAGCTTCGAGGCCAGCCTGGCCACGGCCTCGCTGCGCAAGGCCCTGGACGCCTTTGCCCGCCTGGATGCCGAAGCCGCCTTCGAGGTCATCAAGCAGGACAACCAGATCGACCTGGAGTTCGACGGCCTGATGCGCAAGCTCATCACCTACATGATGGAAGACCCGCGCAGCATCTCGGCGGCGATCGACCTGGTCTTCGTGGCCAAGGCCATCGAGCGCGTCGGCGACCATGCCAAGAACGTGGCCGAGCAGATCATCTACGTGGTCAAGGGCACCGATGTTCGGCACAACCCGCTCGCCACGGTCGAGCAGATCGTCAAGTGATCCGGGCTGACGTGAGCAGGGAGATCAGCGCATGAGCCGCGTGTTGGTGGTGGAAGACGAGCCGGCGATCGCCGAGCTGATCTCGATCAATCTCCGGCATGCCGGCCACGAGGTGACGATTGCCGGCACCGCAGACCAGGCGCAGTTCGAGATCGACGCCGTGCTGCCCGATGTGGTGGTGCTGGACTGGATGCTGCCTGGCTGCTCGGGCCTGCAACTGGCCAAGCGCTGGCGCGCCGAGAAGCGTACGGCCGAACTGCCCATCATCATGTTGACCGCCCGTGCCGACGAGGCCGACAAGGTCAGCGGCCTAGATGCCGGGGCCGACGACTACCTGACCAAGCCCTTCTCCACCCAGGAGCTGATGGCCCGCATCCGCGCCGTGTTGCGCCGCAAGGCGCCGGACGCGCTGGACAATGTGGTCGAGGTCGGCCCGCTGCGCATCGATCCGGCCACCCGCCGCGTCGGCCGCGTGATCGACGGCGAGCTTCGCGAGCTGAAGGTCGGCCCGACCGAATTCCGCCTGCTGCATTTCTTCATGACCCATCCCGAGCGCGTGCACAGCCGCTCGCAGTTGCTCGACCGGGTCTGGGGCGACCATGTCTTCATCGAGGAGCGCACGGTCGATGTGCACGTCAAGCGCCTGCGCGAATCGCTCGCGCCGGTCGGCTGTTCGGCGATGATCGAGACCGTACGCGGCGCAGGCTACCGGCTCAGCGCCTCGGTGGTGGCCGCAGCCTGAGGGGCTGAGGCCCTGCTTCTTCTCCCGTCTCCGGAGGCCCATGGGCTGGTTGCTGCCACGTTTGCTGGCCGGTCTCTTGGCCCTCCTGGGCGGTGCCCTGGCGGGTTACTTCCTGGGTGAGTTTGCCCACCTGCCCATGGTCTCGGGCCTGTTCGGGGCCTGTGCTGCCGTGGCGGTGCTGGTCGTGCTGGACACCTTGCGCGGCCTGCGGCTGATGCAGTGGCTGGGCGAGTCCGGCCGGCCTTCGGTGCCGGCCAAGCTGGGCGTCTGGGGCGAGGTGGCCTACCGGGTCGAGCGCCTGCTGCGCCAATCCGAGGCTCAGACCCGGCAGGAGCGTGACCGCCTGCAGCGCTTCCTCAGCGCCATCGAGGCTTCGCCCAATGGCGTGCTGCTGCTCGATGCGAACGAGCAGATCGAGTGGTGCAACGGCGTGGCGGCCGAGCACTTCGGCCTGGACCCGCAGCGCGACCGGTTGCAGCGCATCACCAACCTGGTCCGGGCGCCGGTCTTCGTGCGTCATCTGCAGCAGGGCGACTACGACCGGCCAGTCAGCTTCCACGGCCCCGATGGCTCGGTGCTGCTGACCGTGCTGGTGCGCGACTACGGCGAAGGCCGTCGCCTGGTGCTGACCCAGGACATCACCGAGCGCGAGCGCGCCGAGGAGATGCGCCGCCACTTCGTCGCCAATGTCTCGCACGAGATCCGCACGCCGCTGACGGTGCTGGCCGGCTTCATCGAGACCCTGGACAACCTGCCGCTGACCGAGGCCGAACGCAAGCGCGTGCTGGGCCTGATGGGCCAGCAGACCCGGCGCATGCAGGACCTGGTCAGCGACTTGCTGGCCCTGGCTAAGCTCGAAGGCAGCCCGCGGCCGCCGACCGACCGCTGGGTCGAGGTCGGCCCCTTGCTCGACCGCGTGCTGGGCGATGCACGCACGCTCTCACGCGACCGGCATCCCATCCGCCTGGAGGGCGAGGCGCCGCGCGGTGCGCAGATCGCCGGCAACGAGACCGAGCTGCACAGCGCCGTGGCCAATCTGGTGACCAATGCCGTGCGCTACACGCCCGAGGGGGGCGCGATCAGCATCGCCTGGCGCCGCCTCCCGGAGGGCGGCGGCGAGTTGGCGGTGCGCGACGCCGGTATCGGCATCGCCCGCGAGCACATCCCGCGGCTGACCGAGCGCTTCTACCGCGTCGACCTCAGCCGGGCGCGCGACACCGGCGGCACCGGCCTGGGCCTGTCGATCGTGAAGCATGTGATCCAGCGCCACGGGGGCGAGCTGGAGATCGAGAGCCAGCCCGGCCGGGGCTCGACCTTCCGCCTGCGCCTGCCGCCGCAGCGGGTGCGCGGCGCCGCCGGGCCGGCCACGCCGCTGCGTCTGGTTCACAGCGAGGAGCGGCCGAACCAGGACGCGCCGGACGACGATCCGAGCCTGCGTTCCGCATCGGGCGCCTGAACCGGACGGCGCGCGCGCCCCGCGTGTCAGCCGGTCCGGGCCCGCGAGGCCTCAGGGCTGCGAAGTCGCCACGGTCGGTGCCACGCGGCGGTAGAGCAGGGTGCTGCCGCTGCGGTCGGTCGGCCGCTTGACCTGCGCGACCAGGCGCCAGCCCAGCCGCTGGGTGCCGGCCTCGTCGCTGCGGCGCCGGATGCTGGTGATCAGCCAGTCGCAGCCGGCGGGCTCCTGGCCGGGGCGGGCCTCGACCCGCCAGCCGCCGTGATGGGACAGGGCGGCCAGGGTGCTGCGGTCTTCGCCCGGCGCGAGCACGCAGCTACCTGCCGGCAGATGCTGGGCCAGGCGCTCGACCAGCGGTCGCTGGCTGCGCGCATAGTCCAGCACCGGCAGCAGCAGGGTCATCATCAGCAGCCAGTTCAAAGCCACGCCGCCGGCCGGCAGCACCAGGCTCTTCCACAGGGCGCTGCGGTGCCGGCCGGTGCGCCAGCGGACGAGGGTCAGCCAGGCCAGGGTGCCGGCCACCGCCGCCGCCACGGCCAGGGGGGAGAGGGTGTGCACATAGCCCGGCGCCAGCTTCAGCACATTGGCGGCGGGCTTGGCCGGCCAGCCGGTGCTCAGCGAAATCCACATCATCCAGCTCGCCAAGGCGCAGAGGCTGAAGGCGAAGACGGAGAACCAGTCGATCGCTGCCGACAGGCTGCGCGAGAGCGTCGGCAGGGCGAAGGCGGCCAGCACGGCGGTGGCCGGCAGCATCAGCAGCAGGGCGCGGTCGCTGCCCCCGCCGGCCAGCCAGCCCAGCATCAGCACACCGGCGATGCCGGCGGGCACGGCAATGTGGCGGTGGCCGGCATGGCGGCGCCATTGCCACAGCGTCCAGCCGGCCAGCACCCAGCTTGGCCACAGGAACCACAGCGGCAGCTCCAGCAGGTTCAGCGGCGAACCGGGCAGCTTCAGCCGCAGCGCCCAACTGCCCAGCGCCCAGGCCGTCAGCGCGGCGCCCAGGCCGGCGCCCGCCAGCCAGGGGGCGAAGGCCCGGGCCAGTGGATAGCTCGAACGCCGGCAGATCAGGATGCCGCCAAGCGCCAGGGCCAGGGCCATCACCGGGGCCCCGCTGCCGGCCAGCAGCGGCAGGGCCAGCAGGGCGGCGACGCGCGCGGGTACCTGTCGCCAGCCGCTGGCCGCCATCGCATACAGGAAGAGGCTAAGGGCGAAGAGCTGCACCAGCTCGGGCGTGGTCTCATGCCCCGGCTGCAACAGGCCGAGCGAGGCCACCAGGGCCAGCAGGGCGCCGTCGGCCACGGCGCGCGCGTAGTCGATCGGATGCGCCTCGCCGCCGAAGGCGAAGGGCACCGGCTGCGCGGCCTCGGTGCGGGCCAGCAGGTAGCAGGCATACCAGGTGCAGGCCAGCACGCCGATCAGCAGCAGGGCGAAGGGCAGGCGCGCAGCCAGCGCCGGATCCATCCATCCGCCCAGCAGCTTCATTGCCAGCGCGCCCAGGCCGGTGGCCAGCGGTGCCGCATCGGCGGGCAGGCCGCCGAGGGTCGGCGCCCACCAGGGGCTGTCGCCGCGGGCCACGCTGGCCATGGCGCCGAAGGCCGCCAGCTCGGGGCCGCGCCAGGGGTCGCGCCCGAACAGGCCCGGCAGCACATAGGCCGCACAGAACAGCAGCAGGGCCAGACGCGGCAGGCGCTCGGCGGCGCGGGCGGACACCAGGGCGGGCTTGGGCGTGTTCAAGGCGGCGGCATGTTCGGGAAGGCGGCGGCCGGCATCTTGCCGCATCGCGCCGGGGCATGAAAAAAGGCAGCCGAGGCTGCCTTGATCGAAGGGGCGGACCGGCGTGCGCTGGGGCGTCCGGTCGCGGGCCTCACTTCTTGCCGGGGATGCCGGCGCGGGCGAACTTGGTGCGGAACTTCTCCACGCGGCCGCCGAGCGAGTCGATGCTCTTCTGGGTGCCGGTGTAGAAGGGATGCGATTCGCTGGTGGTTTCCAGCTTCATCAGCGGCACTTCGCGGCCGTCGTCGAGCTTGATGGTCTCGCGGGTCGTCACGGTCGAGCGGGTGACGAACTTGAAACCGTTGCTCAGGTCGACGAAGCAGACGTCGCGATAGTTGGGGTGGATACCGTCTTTCATGGCACAGCTCGCTGTTGAGCCCGGCAGCCACGCCGCACCATGCGACGCACTTTCCGGAAGCGGAAAACCTAAGATTGTAGCTCGGGCAAGGAGCCCGTCCGGAAGGGCCGGCGCCCTGCGTCGCGCGGCCTCAGCCGCCGCGGCGCATCATGTCGAAGAAGTCCAGGTTGGTCTTCGTCGACTTCATCTTGTCGAGGATGAACTCCATCGCCTCGATCTCGTCCATGGGATAGAGCAGTTTCCGCAGGATCCAGGTCTTCTGCAGGATCTCGGGCTTGAGCAGCAGCTCCTCGCGGCGCGTGCCCGACTTGTTGATCAGGATCGAGGGGTAGACGCGCTTCTCGGCCATGCGGCGGTCCAGATGGATCTCGCAGTTGCCGGTGCCCTTGAATTCTTCGTAGATCACCTCGTCCATGCGCGAGCCGGTCTCGACCAGCGCGGTGCCGATGATGGTCAGCGAGCCGCCTTCCTCCACATTGCGCGCGGCGCCGAAGAAGCGCTTGGGGCGCTGCAGCGCATTGGCATCGACACCGCCCGTCAGCACCTTGCCCGAGCTGGGCAGCACATTGTTGTAGGCGCGGGCCAGGCGGGTGATGGAGTCGAGCAGGATGACCACATCCTTCTTCAGCTCGACCAGGCGCTTGGCGCGCTCGATCACCATCTCGGCCACCTGCACATGGCGGGCGGCGGGCTCGTCGAAGGTCGAGCTGATGACCTCGCCACGCACGGTGCGCAGCATCTCGGTCACTTCCTCGGGCCGCTCGTCGACCAGCAAGACGATCAGGTGCACCTCGGGGTGGTTGGCCACGATCGCATGCGCCAGCTGCTGCATCATGACCGTCTTGCCGGTCTTGGGCTGGGCCACCAGCAGGGCCCGCTGGCCTTTGCCGATGGGCGCGATCAGGTCGATGATGCGGCTGGTGATGTTCTCTTCAGACTTGATGTCACGCTCGAGCTTGAACGCCTCTTTCGGGAACAGCGGCGTCAGGTTCTCGAACATGATCTTCTGCTTGTTCTCCTCGGGCGTGATGCCGTTCACCCGGTCGACCTTGACCAGGGCGAAGTAGCGCTCACCGTCCTTGGGCACCCGCACCTCGCCCTCGATCATGTCGCCGGTGTGCAGGTTGAAGCGCCGCACCTGGCTGGGCGAGAGGTAGATGTCGTCGGTGCTGGCCAGGAAGCTGGTGTCCGGCGAGCGCAGGAAGCCGAAGCCATCCGGCAGCACCTCCAGCACGCCGTCGCCGAAGACCTGCTCGCCGGCCTTGGCACGCTTCTTCATGATCGCGAACATCAGCTCCTGCTTGCGCAGGCGGCTGCTGTTCTCAATCTCCAGCTCTTCCGCCATGCGGACCAGCTCGGAGATGTGCTTGAGTTTGAGTTCGGACAGATGCATGGGGGAGCACCCTCGCGGTGCAGGGCGGCAAGGAGCCGCCGGAAACCGGATCACCCGGCGGGTGTCGGCTTGCGGAGAAAACCCGCGGCCTGACCATGCAGTCCGGCGGGCTCAGCTCGATGGGGAGATTCGGGGGGCGAAGCCCGGACGCTGATGCGGCCCGGGTGCCTGTTCGGCATCGGATGGGGGCTGCCGGGAAGCAGCCGGACCCATCCGATGTGTCTTGATTATAGGTGGCCGTCGACGAAGCCGACGAGCTGGGACTTGGGCATTGCCCCGACCTTGGTCGCGGCAAGCTGGCCGTTCTTGAACAGCATGACCGTGGGGATGCCGCGGATGCCGAACTTGGCCGGCACGGTGCGGTTCTCGTCGACGTTCATCTTGGCGATGGTCAGGCGGCCCGCGTAGTCGCCCGCCAGCTCGTCGAGGATGGGCGCGATCGCGCGGCAGGGGCCGCACCATTCGGCCCAGAAGTCCACCAGGACCGGGGTCGAGGATTGCAGCACATCGCTGTCGAACGATGCATCGGACACGTGCTTGATCAGGTCGCTGGCCATGAAGGTCGTCCTTTCGGACCGTTGGAAAACGGAGGCCACGCAGGTCGCGGCATGCGGCTGCGGGCCGTAAATTTTGACACAAGGGTTCCGCCGGCCCGGGCGGGCGGGCTGCGGGGCCGTGCGAGCCGCCAAACAGCCGGGGCGGGCGGCTTCGCCTGCCTCAGGGATGCAGCTCGGCCAGCAGGCCTTCGACCGCCTGCCGGCCCGAGCGCACCGCGGCTTCGAGCGTCGCGGGGTAGGGGCCCGCCACATGGTCGCCCGCTGCCCACAGGCCTTGCAGGATGCGTGCCCCGGGCCGTTCCAGCCCGGCCGTGGCGGCGAAGGTCGCGCGCTTCTCGGCCAGCACGCGCAGCACGCGCCGCGGCCGTGCCGGGTCGGCGGGCGGCAGCAGCGGGCCGGCCTGGGCGGCGAGCTGGTCGAGCACGGCCTGGCCGCAGCGCGGCAGGCCGCCCGGCAGCCAGGACTCGGCCGCGCTGACGACGACGGCCCACAGGCCGCTTGCGCCCGGAGCCTGCACCGGGTCGCGCAAGCGGCCCAGGTCGAAGATCCACTGCCCGGGCTGGCTGGGGCTGTCGCGCAGCATCAGCAAGGGCTCGCCCAGGCGCTCGCCCTCGGTCGCGACCAGCACGGTGACGATGGCCCGGTGCTGCAGCGCGGCGGCCTGCGCCGCCCAGTCCGGTCGCAGCGGCGCGATCAAGCGTGCGGCCTCGCCCGGCGGGCAGGCCAGCACCACCGCATCGGCCCCATGCCGCTGGCGCAGGCCCTGCGCCCCCTGGACTTCGAGCTGCCAGGTGCCGTCGGGCTGCGGATGCAGGGCCTGCACCCGTTGGCCCAGGCTCAGCGTCTGAGCCTGGGCGGCCAGCCAGGCGGCTGCTGGATCGGGCAGCAGGGCGCCCAGGTCCTCGCGCGGCAGCAGCAGGTCGCTGCTGCCGGCCGGGCCGAAGAGCGCGTCCTTCAGCACGCGCAGAAAGATCTGCGCGCTGGCCTCGTCCGGCGCGGTGTTCAGGGCGGCGATGCACAGCGGATCGATCAAGCCCTGCCGCAGGCTGGCCGGTAGGCCGCGGACGAGTTCGGCCACGCTGCAATCGCGCTTCAGCATGAAGCCCCGCAGCGCCCAGCCAGCGCTGGCGCGCAGCAGGGCCAGGCGGTCGCGCCAGGACCAGCCGCGCGCGCCCAGCACGCCGCGCAGCAGGGCCAGCCGGCCGCCACCGGGCGGCAGCGCCAGGCCGTGGCCCTGGGGGTCGAGTGCGCGCAGCGGCAGGCGCAGCAGGGCGCGCTGGACGTCCACTCCCAGCTCGGCCATCAGCCCCAGGGTCTCGCTGTAGGCGCCGATCAGCAGGTGCTGGCCGTTGTCCAGGGCCAGGCGGCCCGGCGCGGCGCCGGCAACCGTGTCGGGCAGGCGGCGGGCCCGGCCGCCGGCCTGGCCGGCCATCTCGAAGATCTGCACCGAGCCGCCCGCCTGGCGCGCCTGCACCGCCGCGGCCAGCCCGGCCCAGCCGGCGCCGATGACCGCCAGGTGGCGCATCGCGCTCAGCGCGTCTGGCGGTGGGTCCGCCAGGCGATCCACAGCTTGCGCAGCGGGGTCAGCGCGATGCGCTGATGCAGCACCTGGAAGCCGCCGCGCTCGATCTCGCCGAGCAAGCGGCGGTAGATCGCCGCCATCATCAGGCCGGGCCGCTGGGCATGGCGCTCCCCGGCGGGCAGCAGGGCCAGGGCCTCGTCGTAGCAGGCCTGGGCGCGGGCGGCCTGGAAGCGCATCAGGGCCTGGAAGCGCTCGCTGTAGCCCCAGGGCGCCTCGCGCTTGAGCAGTTCATGCGCCTTCACCTCGAAGCGCTGCAGCTCGTTGACGGGCAGGTAGATGCGTCCGCGCCGCGCGTCCTCGCCGACATCGCGCAGGATGTTGGTCAGTTGCAGGGCCCGGCCCAGGCGGTGCGCATAGGCGCGGGTGGCCTCGCCCAGCGGCTGGCCGTCGATGCAGCCGAAGATGCTGGCCGAGACCTCGCCGACCACGCCGGCCACCAGGTGGCAGTACTGGAACAGCCCGGCCTCGTCGAGCACGCGGTTCTGGCGCAGGTCCATCTCGCAGCCGTCGATGATCAGCGCGAGCTGATCGGCCCGGATGTTGAACGCCGCTGCATGCGGCATCAGCGCCTTCAGCACCGGGTGCTGCGGCTGGCCGGCGTAGGCGCGCGCCAGCTCTTGCCGCCACCAGGCCAGCTTGGTCGCGGCCAGGCCCGGGTCGGCCACTTCATCGACGACGTCGTCCACCTCGCGGCAGAAGGCGTAGAAGGCCGTGATCGCCGCCCGCCGGGCCGGGGGCAGGAAGAGAAAGGCGTAGTAGAAGCTCGAGCCGCTGCGCGCGGCCTTGTCCTGCACGTACTGTTCGGGCGTCATGAGGGGCCGGGACGGAGGGCGGACGGGGGCGGTCCGGGGCGGCGCGGATTCTCCCATCGCGCCCCGTCGGCCTTCAGCGCATCGTCAGCACGCGGCCGACGAGCCGCAGCCTGTCCCGCCGCCGCAGCACCGGGCGCTGGCGCAGCGCGTCGTGGCCCTGCGCAGCCAGGCGGTCGAGCACCATCAGCCCGCCCTGCACGACGGCCCGCATCTCCCAGGCGAAGCGGCCCGGCAGGCGGCGCGGCAGGCCGGCGCCCTGCAGCATCAGGCTGCGGGCCCAGGCGGCCAGCTCGGCCACCAGGCGCGGCAGACCGGGTGGCGCCTGGCCGGCAAGCAGGCCGGCCGGGTCCAGGCCGTGTGCGGCGCAGTCGGCCAGCGGCAGGTAGAGCCGGCCGCGCGGCAGATCCACCCGCAGGTCCTGCCAGAAGTTGATGAGCTGCAAGGCGGTGCAGATCGCATCGGATTCGGCGCAGGCCTGCGGGTCGTCGCCCCGGCCGACCAGATGCAGCAGCAGGCGCCCGACCGGGTTGGCCGAATTCGCGCAATAGGCCAGCAGGGCCGCGCGGTCGGGATGGGGCGCGCCGTGCACATCCTGCTCGAAGGCGTCGAGCAGGGCCTCCAGCCAGGGCTGCGGCAGGCCGTGCTGCGCGATCGCAGCGGCCAGCGGGCCGAAGACAGCAGCCCATGGGCCATCCGCAGCCACCCGGCCCTGCATCGCCAGCCGAAGGGCCTGGCGGTAGGCGGCCAGGTCGGCCAGCCGTTCGGCGGCCGGTGCCGTGCCCTCGTCGGCCAGGTCGTCGGCCGTGCGGGCGTAGTGGTAGATCGCCCGCACCGTCGGCCGCAGCGCGGGCGGGCACAGCCAGGACGCGACGGGGAAGTTCTCGGGGTGCTCGACCGCGGGAGCCCGCGACGAGAGGGCGGGGGGCGCAGGGGCATCGGGCGGCATGGCCAGCGATTCTGACCGGCCCGCGAAACGGGCTTGGCGCCCAGCCGCGGACGGCTTCGGAGCCGAGGCTAGAATCCGCCCCCGGTCAGAACCGCCGTGCGCAGCAGCCTCGAGGCGGTCGGAAATCCCGGCAACGCCCCAGCGTGTGCCCGAGGCTTCCGACCGGCGACACAAGGCGGTGACCGCTGGGCCACCCCTGGCCCCGCGCGCGGGTGGCGAAATTGGTAGACGCACCAGGTTTAGGTCCTGACGCCTGCAAGGGTGTGCGGGTTCGAGTCCCGCCCCGCGCACCACCACCGCAAATCAACACTACAGAGCAAGAGAACATGGCCGTCACCGTGGAGACCCTCGACAAGCTGGAACGGCGCATCACGCTGTCGCTGTCGGCGCAGGACATCAGCACCGAGGTGGAGCAGCGTCTCAAGCGCATGGCCCGCACCGTCAAGGCCGACGGCTTCCGCCCCGGCAAGGTGCCGATGTCGGTGGTTGCGCAGCGCTACGGCATGTCCGTGCAGTACGAAGTCGTCAACGACAAGGTCGGCGAGGCCTTCGCCCGGGCGGCCAGCGAAGCCCAGCTCCGCGTGGCCGGTGCGCCGCGCATCAGCGAGAAGGAAGGCGAGGCGCCGGAAGGCCAGATCGTTTTCGACGCGGTCTTCGAGGTCTATCCGGAAGTCCAGATCGAGGACCTGAGCACGGTGCAAGTGAGCCGCGCCAGCAGCGAGATCGACGAGGCCGCGATCGATCGCACCGTCGAGATCCTGCGCAAGCAGCGCCGCAGCTTTGACGAGCGCGCCGAGGGCGAGGTGGCCGTCGACGACGACCGCGTGACCATCGACTTCGAGGGCAAGGTCGACGGCGTGGGCTTCCCGGGCGGCAGTGCCGAAGGCTTCCAGTTCCTGCTGGGCGAAGGCCGCATGCTGCCGAGCTTCGAGGATGCCGTGCGCGGCATGAAGGTCGGCGAGAGCAAGACCTTCCCGCTGACCTTCCCCGAGGACTACCACGGCAAGGACGTGGCCGGCAAGGAAGCCGACTTCCTCGTGACCGTCAAGAAGATCGAGGCCCAGCAACTGCCGGAGATCACCGAGGACTTCGTGAAGTCGCTCGGCGTGGCCGATGGCAGCATCGATTCGCTGCGCGGCGACATCCGCAAGAACCTGGAGCGCGAGATCAAGGCCCGCCTGGCCAGCCGCAACAAGTCGGCGGCCTTCGAGGCCCTGCTGAGCGCGTCGAGCTTCGACCTGCCGCAGGCCCTGGTGGCCAATGAGATCGAGCGCATGACCCAGGCCGCGCTGGCGGACCTGAAGGAACGCGGCGTGAAGGATGCGGCCAAGGCCGGCATCCCGGCCGAGGTCTTCCAGCCGCAGGCCGAGCGTCGCGTGCGCCTGGGCCTGATGGTGGCCGAGCTGGTCAAGCGCAACAACCTGCAGGCCACGCCGGACCAAATTCGCAGCCACATCGAAGAGATCGCCCAGAGCTACGAGCGGCCCGAGGAAGTGATCCGCTGGTACATGAGCGACCGCGGCCGCATGGCCGAGGTCGAGGCCTTGGTCATCGAGAACAATGTCCTGAGCCATCTGCATGCGCAGGCCAAGGTCAGCGATGAGGCCGTGCCCTTCGAAGCCCTGATGCAGCAACCGGCCTGAGGCCGCGGTGCTGGGCCCTCGGGCCCGCATCCCCAAGCAGGGGCGCGTGCCGCAAGGCCGCGCCCCTTGTCGTTGCGGCCCAGGCCCAGGGGCCGGCGGGCTTCCGGGGCCGGCCCATAATGCCCCAACATCTTTTCCGCAGGAGTGCCATGAGCGCGCTGGACACGCAGAACCTGGGCATGGTGCCCATCGTCATCGAGCAATCGGGCCGCGGCGAGCGGGCCTACGACATCTACTCGCGCCTGCTGCGCGAACGGGTGGTCTTCTTGGTCGGTCCGGTCAACGACCAGACGGCCAACCTCGTCGTCGCGCAACTGCTCTTCTTGGAGAGCGAGAACCCCGACAAGGACATCTCGCTCTACATCAACTCGCCGGGCGGCAGCGTCAGCGCGGGCCTGTCGATCTTCGACACGATGAACTTCATCAAGCCCGATGTCTCGACGCTGTGCATGGGCATGGCCGCCAGCATGGGCGCCTTCCTGCTGTCCGCCGGCGCCAAGGGCAAGCGCTTCGCGCTGCCGAACTCGCGCGTGATGATCCACCAGCCGCTCGGCGGCGCGCAGGGCCAGGCCACCGACATCCAGATCCAGGCGCGCGAGATCCTGCGCCTCAAGGAGAAGCTCAACGAGATCCTCGCCGAGCGCACGGGCCAGACCTACGACAAGATCGTCGCCGACACCGAGCGCGACTACTTCATGTCCGCCGCCGAGGCCAAGGACTACGGCCTGATCGACCAGGTCATCGCCCAGCGCGGCGGCTGAGCACGCCGGATTTCGCGCCGGCCGCGAAGCCCGGAAGCGGCCTGAGGAAGGGTCTTTTCCGCGAGGAAGGGCCCTTTTTTCTTTGGCTTATCATCGTCCCGACAAGATCGTCAAGCGGAAAGCGCAGCACTCCATGGCCGACAAGAAAGGCTCCACCGGCGAGAAGGTTCTCTACTGCTCCTTTTGCGGCAAAAGCCAGCATGAGGTGAAGAAGCTGATTGCCGGTCCCTCGGTCTTCATCTGCGACGAGTGCATCGACCTCTGTAACGACATCATCCGCGACGAGGCCCCGGCCGACGCCACGGAAGAGAAGTCCGCGAAGAGCGACCTGCCCGTGCCCAGCGAGATCAAGGCCAGCCTCGACCAGTACGTGATCGGCCAGGACCCGGCCAAGCGCACGCTGGCCGTCGCGGTCTACAACCACTACAAGCGCCTCAAGCACATGCAGGGCGCGGGCAAGAAGGAGGAGGTCGAGCTCGCCAAGAGCAACATCCTGCTGATCGGCCCGACCGGCTCGGGCAAGACGCTGCTGGCGCAGACGCTGGCCCGGCTGATCAATGTGCCCTTCGTGATCGCCGATGCAACGACGCTGACCGAGGCCGGCTATGTCGGCGAGGACGTCGAGAACATCATCCAGAAGCTGCTGCAGAACTGCAATTACGACGTCGAGCGGGCGCAGCGCGGCATCGTCTACATCGACGAGATCGACAAGATCTCGCGCAAGGCCGACAACCCCTCGATCACCCGCGACGTTTCGGGCGAAGGCGTGCAGCAGGCCCTGCTAAAGCTGGTCGAAGGCACGATGGCCAGCGTGCCGCCGCAGGGCGGCCGCAAGCATCCGAACCAGGACTTCCTGCAGATCGACACGACCAACATCCTGTTCATCTGCGGTGGCGCCTTCGACGGGCTGGAGAAGGTCATCGCCAATCGCTCGGAGAAGTCCGGCATCGGCTTCGGCGCGACGGTCAAGAGCAAGTCCGAGCGCAAGCTCACCGAGGTCTTCCGCGAGGTCGAGCCCGAGGACCTGATCAAGTTCGGCCTGATCCCCGAGCTGGTCGGCCGCCTGCCGGTGGTCGCCACCCTGGGCGAGCTGACCGAGGATGCCCTGATCCAGATCCTGACCGAGCCGAAGAACGCCCTGCTCAAGCAGTACCAGCGCCTGTTCGCGATGGACGGCGTCGAGCTGGAGATCCGCCCCAGCGCGCTCAGCGCGATCGCGCGCAAGGCCCTGGCCCGCAAGACCGGCGCCCGCGGCCTGCGATCCATCGTCGAGCAGGTGCTGATGGACACGATGTACGAACTGCCGGCGCTTGAGGGCGTCAGCAAGGTCGTCATCGACGAACCGACGGTCGAAGATCAGGCCAAGCCGCTGCTGGTCTATCACGAACAGGTCAAGGCCAGCGCCTGAGACCGCGGGGCAGGGAACGATGAGCCTGCCCGCATCTCAGCGCATGAGCCACCCCGAAATGTCGACCCGCCTGCCCGCATGTCGCAGGCGAAACAGGTCTCCCGCCCCCGTGCGGGCCTTGTGATTTCCCGCTCCGGCCGCAACTGAGCAGCCTGAGCACGAAAGGCCTTCCATGTCCGGTCAACCCATCCTCCCGCCCGACGCGATCACGCTGCCCTTGCTGCCGCTGCGCGATGTGGTGGTCTTCCCCCACATGGTCATTCCGCTCTTCGTCGGACGGCCGAAGTCGATCAAGGCCCTCGAGGCCGCGATGGAGGCCGGCCGGCAGATCATGCTGGTGGCCCAGAAGGCCGCCGGCAAGGACGAGCCCAAGGCCGACGACATGTTCGATGTCGGCTGCGTCTCCAGCATCCTGCAGATGCTCAAGCTGCCCGACGGCACGGTGAAGGTGCTCGTCGAGGGCGCGCAGCGCGCGAACACGCTGAAGATCGAGGACAACGGCGAGCATTTCATCGCCCAGGTCGCGCCGGTGCCGCCGGATGTCGCGACCTCGCCCGAGGTCGAGGCCCTGCGCCGCGCCGTCACGCAGCAGTTCGACCAGTACGTCAAGCTCAACAAGAAGATCCCGCCCGAGATCCTCAGCTCGATCGCAGGCATCGATGACGCCGGCCGCCTGGCCGACACCATCGCCGCCCACCTGCCGCTGAAGCTGGAGAACAAGCAGGCCGTGCTCGATCTGCTGAGCGTCTCCGCGCGCCTGGAGAAGCTGCTCGAACTGCTGGAGCATGAGGTCGACATCCTGCAGGTCGAGAAGCGCATTCGCGGCCGCGTGAAGCGGCAGATGGAGAAGAGCCAGCGCGAGTACTACCTCAACGAGCAGGTCAAGGCCATCCAGAAGGAACTGGGCGAGGGCGAGGAAGGCGCGGATCTCGAGGAGCTCGAGAAGAAGATCATCGCCGCGCGCATGCCCAAGGACGCGCGAAAGAAGGCCGAGACCGAGCTGAAGAAGCTCAAGCTGATGTCACCGATGTCGGCCGAGGCCACGGTCGTGCGCAACTACATCGACACCCTGGTCAACCTGCCCTGGGCCAAGAAGACCAAGATCAAGCACGATCTGGCCCTGGCCGAGGACGTGCTGAACCAGGACCACTACGGCCTGGACAAGGTCAAGGACCGCATCCTCGAATACCTTGCGGTGCAGACCCGTGTCGACAAGGTCAAGGCGCCCATCCTCTGCCTGGTCGGCCCCCCGGGCGTCGGCAAGACCTCGCTGGGCCAGAGCGTGGCCCGCGCCACCGGCCGCAAGTTCATCCGCATGGCCCTGGGCGGCGTGCGCGACGAGGCCGAGATCCGTGGTCACCGCCGCACCTACATCGGCTCCATGCCGGGCAAGGTGCTGCAGAACCTCGGCAAGGTTGGCGTGCGCAATCCGCTCTTCCTGCTCGACGAGATCGACAAGCTCGGCATGGACTTCCGCGGCGACCCCTCGTCCGCGCTGCTGGAGGTGCTGGACCCCGAGCAGAACCACACCTTCGGCGACCACTACGTCGAGGTCGATTTCGACCTCTCCGACGTGATGTTCGTCGCCACCTCGAACAGCCTGAACATTCCGCCGGCCCTGCTGGACCGCATGGAGGTCATCCGCCTGTCGGGCTACACCGAGGACGAGAAGCTCAACATCGCGCAGAAGTACCTGCTGCCCAAGCAGTTCAAGAACAACGGACTGAAGGACGAGGAACTGCTCGTCACTGAAGGTGCGCTGCGCGACGTGGTGCGCTACTACACCCGGGAAGCCGGCGTGCGCTCGCTCGAACGCGAGATCGGCAAGATCTGCCGCAAGGTCGTCAAGGCTCTTTCGCTGAAGTCGGTCGCGCCCCAGGTGCGGGTCGACGAGGCGGCCTTGTCGGACTACCTGGGCGTGCGCAAGTACGACTTCGGCCGGGCCGAGAAGCAGAACCAGGTCGGTCAGGTCGTCGGCCTGGCCTGGACCGAGGTGGGCGGCGACCTGCTGACCATCGAGGCCGCCGTCATGCCGGGCAAGGGCAACATCCTGCGCACCGGTTCGCTCGGCGATGTGATGAAGGAATCGGTCGAAGCGGCGCGCACGGTCATCCGTTCGCGGGCCCGTCGCCTCGGCATCAAGGACGAGCTTTTCGAGAAGCGCGACATCCACATCCACGTGCCCGATGGCGCGACGCCCAAGGACGGTCCCAGCGCCGGCGCCGCGATGGCCACGGCCTTTGTCTCGGCACTGACAGGCATTCCGGTGCGGGCCGATGTGGCGATGACGGGCGAGATCACGCTGCGCGGCGAGATCACGGCCATCGGCGGCCTCAAGGAGAAGCTGCTCGCGGCCCACCGCGGCGGCATCCGGACCGTCATGATCCCGGAAGAGAACGTCAAGGACCTGGCCGATATCCCCGAGAACGTGAAGGGCCACCTTGAGATCGTGCCGGTGCGCTGGATCGACCGCGTGCTGGAAGTCGCGCTTGAGCGCCTGCCCGAAGTACTGCCCGAGGAGGAGGTCAAGCCGGCCGCCCCCGTTCAGCCTGCCGCGGTGGAGGCTGCCCCGGCCGCCGCAAGCTCGACCGACGTCACCAAGCATTGATCCGCCCGGGGGCGGCCCTTGGGCCCGCCCTCTCGTGTCGCCTGGCCGCGACAACTGCCGTTGGATCACGGTACTTGCGCAAAGCGGTCTGACTCGCCTACACTGCGAGGCTCGCAACGACGCAATCGATGCGAGCGACAGATGACAAACAGCGTGGCAGCCAAAAGCAGCCGAAGCGATTTGAAGTCTTCGTCCAAGCGGGAATAGCTCAGTTGGTAGAGCGCAACCTTGCCAAGGTTGAGGTCGCGAGTTCGAGTCTCGTTTCCCGCTCCAAATTCCGAAAAAGGGAAGCCCATGACAACATCGGCTTCCCTTTTTTCTCGGGGCCTTCGGTTCCCGAACGATCCACGGCGCGGTAGCAAAGCGGTTATGCAGCGGATTGCAAATCCGTCCAGGGCGGTTCGACTCCGCCCCGCGCCTCCAAGACAGCAGGGACTCAGCAGCGAAAGCGACTGAGTCCTTCGTCGTTTCTGGCCGCGCTGTTGGCAAGTCGGCATGTTGCCGAGGTCTACGCGCACGGGAGTGCACGCCGACAGCCCTCGCAGCAAGGTCAAGGGCTCCAGGCTCCGGGCGATCTCGTCGCGCGTCGCTCAGCCGCAGCACGTCGGAGGCTTGCGGTCGGCGTGTCCGGCAGCAGCCACCCGAACCGATGCAAGCTCACCCTGCCAGCCCCTCCCCGGACGGGTGATGCATCAAGCAGCCCCCCCGGCCCGACCCGCCCGCCCCCAAGCTTCACCCCTTGTTCACCCCCAGTTCACGCCCCGGCGTCCCTGGCCTTCACCCCCGGGCTCGACAGTCTCTTCACCGCAGCACGTCGCTGCGGACCCACCGAAAGAATGTCATGTCCACCCCGTCGATCCGCCGCTTCGCCCTCTCCGCCGCCTGCATCGTGGCCCTGGCGGGCCAGGCCGCGGTCGCCGCACCGCCGGCCGTCTCCGGCAAGCCCGGCCCCCAGCCCGGCGGTGGCTACCTGCACGCCGATGGCTTCCTGAGCAAGGGCGACATGCTCATCTACGTCGGTACGCCCCGCGCCGCCGAAGCCCCGGCCCAAGCCGCCGCCACCCCGGCCCCGCAGCCCGCGTCGGCCCAGGCGGACCGCATCGCGGTGAGTGAGCGCAGCAAGGCTTCGGCTTCCAACAGCAAGGGCCTCAAGCTCGGCCCGCAGCCGGGTGGCGGCTACCTGCATGCCGACGGCTTCCTGAGCAAGGGCGACATGCTGATCTACGTCGGCGTGCCCAGCGAAGCCCGCCAAGCCCCGGCGCAGTTCGCCGGTGAGGGTGCGCAAGGCCAGGGGCCCTCGGCCACGCAGACCCGCTGAATGCTCCGGGCCGGGGGAGTCGCTCCACCCCGGCCCGGTCCCCTCGTCCCCTGTGTCCCTCTCGGGAACTTCGCCCAGCCGTTGTGCTGGGCTTTTTTTCGTCAGCGAACGGCCCGAATGGGGGGCCACTCCGGACACCCGGCATCCGCCTCGCGTGCGCGGATCGTTCGCCGATGAGCTAGCGGCGGGCCTGTTCATGGGTGTCAGCCACCGACCTCACACGTCGCAAAAGGTCCGTGTCCAATTCCTCGTCCCGCTCCAGACCATGCTGGCGCAGAAAGCTGCGCACCGCCGCCCGCGTCCTCGGCCCCTCCAACCCATCGGGTGGCCCGGCTGAGTGCCCAAGCTGGTTCAGCAGCCGCTGAAGCTCATGCAGCTCGGCGCGGGCGAGGGCGCGTACTTCGGGGGGTTTGGGTGGATGGGCATCGATCCGCGCCGTCCAGGGGATGGCGGGTTCAGGGGCTGGTGGCGTGGGTGACCGCAAGAGCAGCCAAGCCCCCAGCACCAGGAACAGCAACACGCCCAACAGCACCCCACCGCTGCCTACAGCGGCAGCTTGCCGCCCCGGCTGCGGATCAGTGTTCGGCTTGGCCCCCAGCGACTTCCACGATCGGCTGTCCTGCCAGGACAGACCCGAGCCCGGTATGCCCACGGTGCGACGCAGTCCGCGCCTGCCGATGTTGAGGTTCAACCCTGGCGGTCCGATGCCCAGGCTCAGCCCGGACTTGCTCACATTGACCCGCAGCAGCTTGCCGATGGGGAAGGACTTGTAGAAGCGAAAGCCCATGGTCGTGTGGCGGTGACGCGGTCGAGGAGGGAGCAGTTTGCCGGCTGGGTGGCCCACGGGGTGAGCCTGGCGACGGCTGGCACCCCGGGCCGTCCCAGGCGGATCAGGCCAGACCGATACGCCGAATCTCCAGCGCGAAAGGGCCCGCCTGCCGCTCGCCGATCAGCAGGCCGAGCTGGCGGATCCGGGCTGGGTCGATCGCTGTCGCCCCGGGCAGCTCGCGGCCGCGGAAGCTCGCGCGGAAGTCACGCAGCGGCAGGTACAGCGTCTGCCAGGTCGGGCCGGGTGTGAAGCTCATCTGATGCGGGATGCCGTCGAGGGCGTCTCCTGCCAACAGGCTGAGCTTGTAGCGCTTGCCCTCGCCACGCAGTTCGATGAAGCCGTGCTGCGCGCCAGCCAGGCCCCGCGCCGCGGGCTGGCTGCGCACCGAGGCGAAGCCACCGCCCTGGGCGAGCGACACGCTGCCCTCGAAGACGGCATGGCCGGCAGGGTCGTGCCGCATGCGGCTGAGCGAGAGACCGCCCATCACACGATCGTCAATCGCCTGCCACTCGCCGACGGCTGCAGGGGCGCGGAAGTCGAAGAGCAGCAGCGGGCTGGACGGGGGCACGTTCACAACGAATGACCGAACACGGCGGAGGGCGCAGTTTCGCCTGCGGTCGTTTGCAGGTGACCGCCCAGATGGTGCAGGTGCCGTTGTTCGGCGAGCTCGCTGGCCTTGTTGTCCGCGTGGCCCATCCTCCGCAGCTTGCGTTCACGGCCATGAACTGCTGGAGCTACCGATCGGGCCAGGGCTCGCGCTGGGCGACATCGGTCCGGTCCGGCCATGGCATGCGGCTTGATCGGGGTATGGACTGCGCGGCAAGGTCCTGCGGGTCACACACCCGTCCCGCTTCGCTCCTGTCGTTCAGGGGGCCCGGCGCATCCAGCGACAGAACCGACGAAGCCCCCTTGGGCTCGGCCGGAGGGAGCGCGGGGCCCCCCGGCAACGGGCGATCAGGTGCCGCCGCGCAATGCCCTCACCCCGCGACCCAGCTTGCGTCGCAACAGGGCGCGCAGGGTCATGCCGTCCGAGTACCCGATCTGCGTGGCGATCTGGTCAACGCTGTCTCGGCTGGTGCGCAAAAGATGCACGGCGCGCTCGACGCGCAGGTCCTGGAAGTAGGATAGCGGCGACTTGCCCAGCACGCCCCGCAGGCGCCGCGCCAGGGTACGTTCGCTGGCACCCACGGCGGCAGCGGCCTGGGCCAGTGAGAAACCGTGCACGAGCTGCTGCCGCGCCCAGACCTCGAAGCGCTCGACCAAGGGGTCGGCGTGGGCGAGGTGGTCGGGAATCACGAACTCGGCTTGCGAGCCCCGCGCCTCGACGAGCAGGTAGCGCGCGACCAGGGCCGCCAATGTCGGGCTGCCGCTGCGCACTATGCCCAGGGCCAAATCGAGGTGGGCCAGCGCGGCACCGGCTGTGGTGAAGCCCGCCGAGGTCACGAGCATGCGGGATTCGTCGAGTGCCACGCGTGGGTAGCGCTGGCGAAACATCGGCGCCAGCCACCATGAGGTTGTGGCGCGCTGACCGTCGAGCAGCGCGCTTTGCGCCAGAAGGAAGGTGCCCGTGCAGGCCGCACCCACTGCTGCGCCGGCGCTGGACCAATGCCGCAGCGTGCTGATCGCGTCGGCCACGTCCGCACCCGCCAAGCGCGCCGCGAGCGTGTCCGGCATGTTGGCGCCGAGCGCCGGGATGAGCACAGCGTCGGGCATGCCTGCGTCCTGCACCGCCACGACCGGCACGTTCAGACCTTGCGCCGTGTGTACGCGGCGCCGTACGCCGACCCGAGTGACCTCGAGGGGTGCGGGTGCCTGACCCAGCGACCCCGCCAGCTGCTGGGCGGTGCCCAGGGTGTCGCTGAGGGCTGCGAGGCCGAGATCGAACACGCCATCGAGAACCAGAAGATGGATTCTCATGGCGAGAATGATATCAATGTTGTCTTTCCTGCCACTCGCGCAGAGCGCCGTGCTGGCTTAATCTGCGTCCTTGCCAAAGCAGTCATGCGTGCCGCCAAGGCATTCGCCCACGAACCGGCGGCACTCGCTCGTCCGGGCCGAGGACCGACTCGTCCAGAAGGCGGACGCTGACCCAGGCTCGACCCGCGCAGCCCGGCCCGCCCCAGCCGAACGGATGGATTGGCTTCGCGACCCTGGCCTGCCGTCGGCGCCTCGGGGCCGGGCAGTTCACCCCCCTCGCTCTCTCAACCCCCCCAGGAACCTTCATGAAACTGATGGAATACGGCCTCAAGCCGGTCGACTTCAACCACCCTGCCGAAGTTGCGGACAAGCCCGATGCAGGCTGCTCGCGGCGCGGCTTCGTGGTGACGTCGCTCGCCTCGGGCTTTGCGGTCGCGTCCAACCCGGTGCTGGCTCAGGCCATCACCACCGACAGCAAGGGCCTTGTGGCCGGCGAAGTCAGCATCACCGTGACGGACGGCAAGATTCCGGCCTACCGTGCCATGCCGGCTGGATCAGGCACCTTCCCGGTGATGCTGGTGGTGCAGGAAATCTTCGGCGTGCATGAGCACATCAAGGACATGTGCCGCCGCTATGCGAAGCAGGGCTACTACGCGATCGCGCCCGAGCTGTTCGCACGCCACGGCGATGTGTCGACGATGACGGACATCCCGACCATCCTGTCGCAGGTGGTCTCCAAGGTGCCTGACGCGCAGGTCTGCGCGGACTTGGATGCGACCCTCGCATTTGCCCGCGCCAGTGGTCGCGTCGATGCCAGGCGCACCGGCTTGGTCGGCTATTGCTGGGGGGGGCGCACGGCCTGGGTCTATGCCCGCCACAACCGCAAGCTGAATGCCGCGGTGGCGTACTACGGCCTGCTCGAAGGCCTGAAGGCGCCGGAGCTTCGACCGCAGGACCCGATCGACTTCGCCGGCGAAATCAAGGTGCCGGTGCTGGGCCTGTACTCGGGCATCGACGCCTTTGTGAAGCAGGAAACCATCGCCAAGATGCGTGGCCTCATCAACCAGGGTGGCAGCGGCTCGGAGATCGTGGTCTTTCCGAATGTCGACCACGGCTTCAACGCCGACTACCGGCCCAGCTACGACAAGGCTGCGGCCACCTATGCGCAGAAACTAGCCAACGACTGGTTCAAGAAGCACCGCGTCTGAGACGCGGCCCGCCAGGACGCGCCCGGCCCGTCCTCGCCCCAAACGAAGAACGCCGGGCTTTGCCCGGCGTTCTTCATGGCTCATCCAGTGGATGCCCTTGGCTCAGCGGCCCGCGTTCGGGAAGAACAGCGGCTCGCCGCCGATCTTGTAGGAGGCGATCGTTGCCTGGCCCTCGGCCGAGACCACCCAGTCGGCGAAGGCTTGCGCGGCCGCCTGCTTGACGTGAGGGTGCTTGGCCGGGTTCACGACGATCACGCCGTAGGGGTTGAACAGGCGCTGGTCGCCCTCGACGAGCACAGTCAGGTCGCCGCGGTTCTTGAAGTTCAGCCAGGTGCCGCGGTCGGTCAGCGCGTAGGCAGCACTCGACGAGGCGATGTTCAGCGCCGGGCCCATGCCGCAGCCGCATTCGCGGTAGCCGGCCGGCTTGCTGGCGGCCACATCGATGCCAGCGAGCTTCCAGTAGCGCAGCTCGGCGGCGTGGGTACCGCTCTTGTCGCCGCGCGAGATGAAGGCGTCCTTGCCCGCAGCCAGCTTGCCGAGGGCCGCCGCCACGTCCTTGCCCTTGACCCCGGCCGGGTCGGTGCTCGGCCCGACGAGGACAAAGTCGTTGTACATCACGTCGCGCCGGCCCAGGCCCCAGCCCTGCTCGACGAACTTGTCCTCGGCAGCCCGGTCGTGCACGAAGACCAGGTCGGCATCGCCGCGCCGTGCCATGTCCAGCGCCTGGCCGGTGCCGAGAGCGACCACCTTGACCGTGATGCCCGTCTTGGCCGTGAAGACCGGCAGCAGGTGGGCGAAGAGGCCCGATTGCTCGGTCGAGGTGGTGGAGGCCATCACCAAGCTGATGGGTTCCGCCTGCAGCGGGGCGCTCAGGCCCAGGCCGGTGACGGCGGCAATCAGCAGGCTGCGGCGCAGTCGCGAAAACAGGGGGCTCAGGAAGGAAGGCGACATGGGCGAAAGCGGAGGAAGGAAGAACACTGCCTAGGCTACGAAGACACCGGGCAAAAGGCGATATGTCCTCGTCTTCCTAGCGCCGCGACCTGCCGGCCGGCCTCACTCCCGCAGCGCACAGCCTCCGGGCTGGATGGCCTTCTGGCCCTGGACCCGGTAGCTTCCCGCCTGCCAGCGGAATAGCGGCATGCAGCCGCCCGAGGTCGCGATGCCGATGTCGCGCCAGCCCTCGCTGCGGCCGGCCTGCGGCACCAGCTCGACGCCGGCCTGCCAGTCCGTCAGCGGCTGCCAGCTTCCCTCGCCCCGGTCGGCCAGCAGCCGCAGCGAGCCGCCGCGGTGCCCGGGCAGGCAGCGGCTGGCTTCCAGGAAGACCACGGCCTCGGCCGGCGCTGCGCCGCTGAGCTCATGCCACTCGATGTCGGGCTTCACCGGCGTGGCGCAATCGGGCAGATGCCAGCGGCCCTCGCGCTCTTCCAGCCCGGCGGCGCGCAGCACGGTCGATCGATCTGCCGGATTCGCCATCGCTCCACCCACCATCAGCCCCAGGGCGAGCAGGGCCAGGCGGTGGCGCATGCCCCGGCGGACGGCTGGGGGCTGGGCCGAAGGGCAGGTCGAGACGGTGGGTGCAGGACGGCAGATGGGTGGCATGGTGCGGCGGGCACAGGACGAACAAGGGAAGGGGCTGGGCGCGTCGGGCGTCTTGGTCGGCGTCGACTCGGCCCTCCGGCTGATCCCTTGACTCTACCCAGCCCCGCCCCGACCCGCCGGCCGGCTTCCGGCAAGCCCGAGCGGCCCGAAGCCCGCGCCCCGGCGCGCCTGCTCGGCGGCGCGCCCAGGCCACAAGCCCCCCGAGGAAGAGGTCGCCGCCGGCATCGCAGGCGGTGACACTCCGGGCCTGCCGCAGGCCGGGTTGCGCCGGTGCGTGACGCCTGGCGGCCCGAACCATGATCGCTTCCCTGATGCGCCGTCTCCCCTGGAACCTGGCCGCCGCCGGGCTGTTGCTGACCCTGAGCGCCTGCGGCGGCGGCGGCGGTGGGGGCGGCGACGACGGTCCGGCCTCCGCCACCAGCCTGCAAGGCGTCTACGACGTGCAGGAGAGCAATGTCTCGCAGGGCCTGGCCTTCGTGCTGGAAGACGGCCTGCTCTGGGCCCTGCTGATCGACGAATCGGGCGAGACGCCGCGCGTCGAGCTGCTGCAGGGCGGCCTGACCCTCGACGGCAGTGCCGTGGCCGGCCTGCCCAGCGAGGCCGATCAGGGCCTGCGCTACTTCGCCCCCGCGCCGGCCGGCCCCACCCGGGTCAGCGCCTTCACCGGCCTGCGGGTGGGCGGCGGCTTCAACGGCACGCTGTCGATCACTGCCTTGCGCGAGGACGCGTTGAGCTTCGTGCCCGTGCCCAACAGCGTCTTCCCCTACCGCACGGCCGCGACCGCCACGGCCATGGCCACCCGCTGGGATGCGGTGCTGACCACCGGCGAGAGCCTGCTCTTCACCGTCGCGGTCGATGGCAGCTTCGAGGTGGAAAGCCCCTCGGGTTGCGCGATCAGCGGCAGCTTGGTCCCGCGGGCCAATGGCCGCAATGTCTACAACGCCACCTTCAACTTCGGCCCGGTACCTTGCCAGACCCCGGGCCTGGTGGCGCGGGGCATCGCCGTCATCCAGACGGAAGACGGGCAGCGCCTGCTGCTGGGCGGCATGACCCGCGCCGAGCGCGACTTTGCCGTCGTGCTCAGCGGCTTCGAGTTCCCGCTGCCGCCGGCACTGCCCGCCTCCGCGGCCGCCGCGCGCTGAGCCCCGGCCGGCCCCTCGGCCGGAACATCGGCCCGGCGCCGGCTCAGCCCTTCACCACCGCATAGCGTTCCAGCGTGCGGGTCCGGGCCTCGGCATGGTCGACCACGGGCCGCGGATAGTCGCGGCCCAGCACCAGGTCGGCGGCGGCCAGATCCACCGGCCGGGCCAGCCAGGGCGCATGCAGGGCGGCATCCGGCAGCGCGGCCAGCTCCGGCACGTAGCGGCGGATGAACTTGCCGGCCGGGTCGAACTTCTCGCTCTGGCTGACCGGGTTGAAGATGCGGAAATAGGGCTGGGCATCGCAGCCCGAGCTGGCAGCCCACTGCCAGCCGCCATTGTTGGCGGCCAGGTCGAAGTCGTTCAGATGCAGCGCGAACCAGGCTTCGCCGCGGCGCCAGTCCAGGCCCAGGTCCTTGGTGAGGAAGCTGGCCACCACCATACGCAGGCGGTTGTGCATGTAGCCGGTCTGGGCCAGTTGGCGCATGGCGGCGTCGACCAGCGGGTAGCCGGTGCGGCCGGCGCACCAGGCCTCGAAATGCGCGTCGGCCTCGGGGCCCTCTTCCCAGGCGATGCGGTCGTACTCGGGCCGGAAGGCGGCCCGCTCGACCCGCGGATGGTGCTGCAGCACCTGCATGTAGAAGTCGCGCCAGATCAGCTCGCTGCGCCAGACCTCGGCCCCGGCCGCCCCCGGGCCGCCGGCCTCGATGCGGGCCTGCGCCTCGCGCAGCAGGCGGCGGATCGAGACCGTGCCGAAGCGCAGGTGCACGCTCAGGTAGCTCGGGCCCTTGATGGCGGGAAAGTCGCGCGCCGTGTCGTAGCGGTCGATGCGGCCGTCGAGGAAGTCCGCCAGCAGGGCCTCGGCGCCCGGACGGCCGGTCGGCAGGGCCAGCGCGTCCAGGCCGCTGGGCTCGAAGCCGATTTCGGCCAGCGCCGCTGGCACGCCGGGCTCGTCCGCGGGCCGCGCGGCCAGGGCGTCGCCATGGGCCTCCACCGGATAGGCCTTGAGCTGGTAGGGCGTCAGCGCCTTCAGCCAGGCGTTCTTGTAGGGCGTGAACACGCCATAGGGCTTGCCGGCGCCGGTCAGCACCTCCTCGCCCGCGAAGATGCTCTGGTCCTTGAAGCCGTGGAAGGCGATGCCCACCGTGCGCAGGGCCTCGGCCACCGCCGCGTCGCGGCGCTGGGCGGCGGGCTCGGGATCGAGGTTGGTGAACACCGCCTCTACGCCCAGCTTCAGGGCCAGGCGCGGCAGTTCCTCCAGCGCCCGGCCGTGGCGGGTGAGCAGGCCCGCGCCGGGCCGCCCATGCGCCTCGCCCAGGGCGCGCAGCTCGCCGTCAAGCGCTTGCAGGCTGCGCCAGATGAACTCGACGCGGCGGTCGCGGCGCGGCAGGGGGTCGAGGATGTCGCGGTCGAAGAGGAAGACCGGCCAGACCTCGCGCGCCGCGCGCAGGGCCTGGTGCAGGGCGGCATGGTCGGGCAAGCGCAGGTCGCGGCGCAGCCAGACGAGGGCGCGGCCCAGGCTGCGGCGGGGCAGGGCGGCTTCGCGGGGGCGCAGGGGGTCTTGAAGGCTCATCGGGCGGCGGGGGGCAAGGTCGGCGGGGGCGGCCGCAGTGTGCCCGCCACCTAGAATCCTCACCATGTCCTCCGGCGCCTCGATTGACCTCACCAACCAGTTCCTGATCGCGATGCCCGGCGTGGCCGACGACAACTTCGCCGGCACCGTCGTCTACCTCTGCGAACACTCCGAGCGCGGCGCGCTGGGCCTGGTCATCAACCGGCCCAGCGACATCACGCTCAGCAAGCTCTTCGAGAAGGTCGACCTCAGCCTGGACCGCGAAGACCTGGCCGCCCAGCCCGTCTTCGTCGGCGGCCCGGTGCAGACCGAGCGCGGCTTCGTGCTGCACGATGCGCTCGAAGTCGAAGGCGGCGGCTACACCAGCAGCCTGAAGATCCCCGGCGGCCTGGAGATGACCACCTCCAAGGACGTGCTGGAGGCGCTCTCCCACGGCGCCGGCCCGCGCCGCGTCTTCGTCACCCTGGGCTATGCCGGCTGGAGCGCCGGCCAGCTTGAGGAAGAGCTGGGCCGCAACGGCTGGATCACCGTGGCCGCCGAGCCGACGCTGATCTTCGACACCCCGGTCGAGCAGCGCTATAAGCGGGCGCTCTCCCTGCTCGGCATCGACCTGGGCATGCTCAGCAGCGAAGCCGGCCATGCCTGAGCCGGCCGGCGGCCCCGCGCCGTCTTCCGCCGCCCCGCAGACCCTGCTGGGCTTCGACTTCGGCCTGCGCCGCACCGGCGTGGCGGTAGGCAACACCCTGCTGCGCGAGGCCAGCCCGCTGACCACCGTGCAGGCCGAGGGCGAGGCCCGCTATGCGCCCATCGCCGCCCTGGTGGCCGAATGGCAGCCCGCCGCCCTGGTGGTGGGCGTGCCCTTCCATCCCGACGGCGCCGAGCACGATCTCAGCCGCGCCGCCCGCCGCTTCGCCCGCCAGCTTGGCCTGCGCCACGGCCTGCCGGTGCACGAGGTGGATGAACGCTACAGCAGCGTCGAGGCCGAGGCCGTGCTCGCCGCCGAGGGCGGCCGCCGCCCGGCCCGGCCGGGCCGGCCCGATCCGCGCCTCGATGCCCGGTCCGCCGCGCTGCTGCTCGACCAATACCTTCGGGCCCTGCCATGAGCCGCTGCCCGCGCTTCCTGCCTGACGGAGTCCTGCCCCGATGAGCCTGCTCGCCCTCGATGCCGAGGCGCTCTACCTGGACCTGCGCGCCCGCGTGCAGGACTGGCTGGCGCCGCGCGATCCGCTGGAGAACATGCTGGTGGGCGTCTGGTCCGGCGGCGCCTGGCTGGCCGAGCGCCTGCACCGCGACCTGGGCTTGCCCGGCCGCCACGGCGTCGTCTCCAGCACCCTGCACCGCGACGACTTCGGCGCCCGCGGCCTGGCCGCCACCACCGACCCGACCTCGCTGCCCTTCGAGATCGAGAACCTGCATGTGCTGCTGGTCGACGATGTGCTGTTCACCGGCCGCACCACCCGCGCGGCCATCAACGAGCTGTTCGACTTCGGCCGCCCGGCCAGCGTGACGCTGGCGGTGCTGGTGGATCGCGGCGGCCGCGAATTGCCGATCGAGGCCGCGATCTCCGCCGCCCGCATCGCCCTGCCGCCGGCCCAGCGCCTGGCCCTGGGCCGCGATGCCGAAGGCCGTTTCAGCTTCGACCTTCAAACCCTCGCCTGAGCCGACGACCGATGCTTTCCCGCCGCAATCCGCAGCTCAACGCGCACGGCGAGCTGATCCACCTGCTGTCCATCGAGGGCCTGCCGCGCGCCGTGCTGCACGGCATCCTCGACACCGCCGCGACTTTCCTGGCCGTCAACGACCGCGAGGTCAAGAAGGTGCCGCTGCTGCGCGGCAAGAGCGTGTTCAACCTCTTCTTCGAGAACAGCACCCGCACCCGCACCACCTTCGAGATCGCGGCCAAGCGCCTGTCGGCCGACGTGATCAACCTGGACATCGCCAAGTCCAGCGCCTCCAAGGGCGAGAGCCTGCTCGACACCATCGCCAACCTCAGCGCCATGCATGCCGACATGTTCGTCGTGCGGCACAGCGAATCGGGCGCGCCCTACCTCATTGCCCAGCACTGCGCGCCGCATGTGCATGTGATCAATGCCGGCGACGGCCGCCATGCGCATCCCACGCAGGGCCTGCTCGACATGTACACGATCCGCCACTACAAGAAGGACTTCACGCAGCTGCGCGTGGCCATCGTCGGCGACATCGTGCACAGCCGGGTGGCGCGTTCGGACATCCTGGCCCTGGCCACCCTGGGCGTGCCGGAGATCCGTGCCGTCGGCCCCAAGACCCTGGTGCCCGGCGACCTGCGCGCTATGGGCGTGCGCGTCTGCCACGACATGGCCGAGGGCGTGAAGGATGCCGACGTCATCATCATGCTGCGCCTGCAGAGCGAGCGCATGAGCGGCGCCATGCTGCCCAGCGCCGGCGAGTTCTTCAAGCACTTCGGCCTGACGCAGGAGAAGCTGGCCCTGGCCGCGCCCGATGCCATCGTCATGCATCCGGGGCCGATCAACCGCGGCGTCGAGATCGATTCCGCCGTGGCCGACGGGGCGCAGAGCGTGATCCTGCCCCAGGTCACCTTCGGCATCGCCGTGCGCATGGCCGTCATGTCGACGATTGCAGGCAACCTCGCATGAAGCTCCTCCTCCAGAACGGCCGGGTGATCGACCCGGCAAGCGGCCGCGACGAGAGGGCCGATGTCGCGATCGCGGCCGGTCGCATCGTCGCCATCGGCAGCGTCCGCCCCGATTTCCAGGCCGACCGCGTGATCGACGCGCGCGGCCTGGTCGTCGCCCCCGGCCTGGTCGACCTGGCCGCGCGCCTGCGCGAGCCCGGCCACGAACACGAGGGCATGCTGGAAAGCGAGCTGGCCGCGGCCGCCGCCGGCGGCGTCACCAGCCTGGTCTGCCTGCCCGACACCGACCCCACGCTGGACGAACCCGGCCTGGTCGAGATGCTCAAGTTCCGCGCCCGCAAGCTCAGCCGCTGCCGGCTCTTCCCGCTGGGCGCGCTCACCCGTGGCCTGGCCGGCGAGGCCCTGACCGAAATGGCCGAGCTGACCGAGGCCGGCTGCGTCGGCTTCAGCCAGGCCGAGGTGGCCATCCGCGACACCCAGGTCCTGCAACGCGCGCTGCAATACGCGGCCACCTTCGGCTACAGCGTCTGGCTGCGGCCGCAGGACCCCTGGCTGGGCAAGGGCGTGGCAGCCAGCGGTGCGGTGGCCACGCGCCTGGGCCTGTCGGGCGTGCCGGTCAGTGCCGAGACGGTGGCTCTGCACACCCTGTTCGAGCTGGTCCGCGTGACCGGCGCCCGCGTGCACCTGTGCCGCCTGTCCAGCGCGGCCGGCGTCGCCCTGCTGCGCGCGGCCAAGGCCGAGGGCCTGCCGGTCACGGCCGACGTGAGCATCAACTCCCTGCATCTCAGCGACGTCGACATCGGCTACTTCAATCCGGCCATGCGCCTGAACCCGCCGCTGCGCCAGGGCCGCGACCGCGACGCCCTGCGCGCCGCGCTGGCCGACGGCACGCTCGATGCGCTGGTGAGCGACCACACCCCGGTCGAGGGCGATGCCAAGACCCTGCCCTTCGGCGAGGCCGAGCCCGGCGCCACCGGCCTGGAGCTGCTGCTGAGCCTGGCCCTGAAGTGGGGTACCGACAGCGGCCTGGCCCTGCCGGCCACCCTAGCCACCGTCAGCAGCCAGCCGGTGCGGGTGCTGGGCGAAGCCCTGGGCTCGCTCGCCAGCTCGGCCGGCCGGCTGGTGGAAGGCGGCGTGGCCGACCTCTGCCTGTTCGACCCGGCGGCCGAATGGACGGTGCAGCCCGGCAGCCTGCGCAGCCAGGGCAAGCACACGCCCTTCGCCTTCGAGACCACCGGCATGCGCCTGCCCGGCCGCGTGCGCCTGACCATCGTCGCGGGCCATGTGGCCCACGAGCTGGCGCCCGAGGCGGCCTGAGCCCGCACCGCCGATGAACAAGCTGCTGCGCACCCCCATCGTCGCCTGGCGCCTGCTGCGCGTGCTGCTGCACATCGTGCTGGGCGTGCTGACCGTCGCCCTGATCCTGCCGCGGGTCGACGAGGCCGGCCGCCGCCGCCGCGTGCAGGCCTGGGCCCAGACGGCGCTGCGCGCCCTGGGCATGCGCCTGATCGTCGAAGGCCAGCCCCGGCCGGGGGCGACCCTGCTGGTCGCCAACCATGTGTCCTGGCTGGACATCACCGCCATCCATGCCGTCTGCCCGCAGGCGCGCTTCGTGTCCAAGGCCGAGGTGCGGCGCTGGCCGCTGCTTCGCCACCTCAGCGACGCGGCGGGCACGCTCTACCTCAGCCGCGAGAGCCGGCGCGATGCGCTGCGCGTCGTGCACCAGGTGTCCGAGGCCCTGCAGGCCGGCGATGTGGTGGCCGTCTTCCCCGAGGGCACCACGTCCGATGGCCACGGCCTGCTGCCCTTCCACGGCAACATGCTGCAAGCGGCGATCGCCGTCGAGGTGCCGGTGCAGCCCCTGGCCCTGCGCTACTCGGACGCCGAATCGGCGATCAGCCGCGCCGCGCCCTACATCGACCAGATCAGCCTGATGTCCAGCATCCTGGCGGTGGTGCGGGCCCGCGGCCTCACGCTGCGGGTGCAGTGGCTGCCCGCCCGGGGCAGCCGCCATGCCGACCGGCGGGCGCTCGCGCAGACCCTGCGCATCGACATTGCCGAGGCCCTGGGCCTGCCGGCCGAAGCGGTGGCCGGCCACTGAGGCCACGGCATGCCGCCTGGGCCGGGGCAGGGGGAAGTCAGTCCTGGCCGTGCGGGCCGGCCTCGACGATGGCGCGCTCGTCGGCCATGGCATCGCCCAGGTAGTAACGGCGGAGGGGCTTGAGCGCGCCGTCCAGCTCATAGACCAGCGGCGTGCCGTTGGGAATGTTCAGGCTGACGATGTCGGCATCCGAGATGCCGTCCAGGTGCTTGACCAGCGCGCGGATGCTGTTGCCGTGGGCGGTGATGACCAGGCGCTGGCCGCTCAGGATGGCCGGGCCGATCGTGCCTTCCCACAGCGGCAGCACGCGCACCACGGTGTCTTTCAGGCATTCGGTCAGCGGAATCTGCTCGGGTGCCAGGTCGGCATAGCGCAGGTCCTGGCGCTGGCCGCGCGGGTCGTCCGGCGTCAGCGCGGGCGGCGGCTCGTCGTAGCTGCGGCGCCATTGCAGCACCTGCTGCTCGCCGAACTCGCGGGCCATGTCGGCCTTGTTCAGGCCCTGCAGCGCGCCGTAGTGGCGTTCGTTGAGGCGCCAGTCCTTGACGATGGGCAGCCAGGTGCGGTCCATCGCATCCAGGCAGTGCCAGAGCGTCCAGATCGCGCGCTTGAGCACCGAGGTGTAGGCCACGTCGAAGCTGTAGCCGGCCTCCCTCAGCATATTGCCTGCGGCCCGGGCCTGGGCGACGCCGGTGGGCGTCAGCGGCACGTCGGTCCAGCCGGTGAATCGGTTCTCCAGGTTCCACGACGATTCACCGTGGCGGATCAGAACAAGCTTGTGCATGGGGTGGGGTTGGGGGAGGTCGGGGGATCCGTAATTACCCGAGATTCTAGAATCAGGGCTTTGCCGGGACCCACCCGGCTTACGGGGACAAGACACCGTGGACTTCCTGATCGAGAACTGGATCCTTGTGCTGATCGCCGCCACCTCGGGGGGCCTGCTCGTCGCACAGCAGTTGCGCGGCGCCTCCGGCGGCGGCGCCAGCGTCAGCCCGGCCGAGGCCGTGACCCTGCTGAACCGCGAGAAGGCGGTGATGCTCGACGTCGGCGAGCCGGCCGAATATGCCGAGGGCCATGCCACGCCGGCCCGCGCGCTGCCCTTCGGCCAGCTTGAGGGCTCGCGCCTGCTGCCCAGCGACAAGAACCGGCCGGTGGTGCTGATCTGCCCGACCGGCGCCCGCGCCCGCCGGGCCGTCGACCTGCTGAAGAAGGCCGGCCACGCCCGCGTCGTTGCCGTGGCGGGCGGCACCGCCGCCTGGCGAGATGCGCAGCTTCCGATCGAGCGCGGCGCGGCCGAGGCCGCCGCCAGCCCGCCGGCCAAGCGCAAGTCGGCCTGAGCCCGCCCCAGCCTTGTCACGAGGAGACGCCGCGATGGCCACCGTCCAGATGTACACCACCCAGGTCTGCCCTTACTGCCTGCGCGCCAAGGCGCTGCTCAAGCAGCGCGGGGTGAGCGCGATCGAGGAGATCCGCATCGACCTCGATCCCGCCGCCCGCGACGCCATGATGGCCCGCACCGGCCGCCGCACCGTGCCGCAGATCTTCATCGGCGACACCCATGTCGGCGGCTGCGACGACCTGATCGCGCTGGACCAGCGCGGCGGCCTGCTGCCCCTGCTCGGCCAGGGCGGCTGAGGCCCGGGCCGGGCCACGCGGCCCGGCCATAATCGCGCGCCTCTTGCGCGGCCGATCCTTGGCGGACGGCCGGGCACGACACCCTGACCCCAGGCCGCGCCGCGCGCGGCCGGGCTCCCCGACCCCAGCGAAAGCCCCTCATGGCCGACGAACAGCAAGCCGATCCCATCTTCCAGATCCAGCGCGTTTATCTGAAGGATGTGTCGCTCGAACAGCCGAACTCGCCGCGCATCCTGCTCGAACAGGTGCAGCCGCAGATCGAGATCAACCTCGGCGTCGGCGCCGAGACGGTGGCCGACGGCATCTACGAAGTCGCCGTGACCGCGACCGTGCAGACCAAGATCGCCGACCGCACCCTGTTCCTGGTGGAAGCCAAGCAGGCCGGCATCTTCGAGATCCGCAACCTGCCGCAGGAGCAGATGCGCCCCATCCTGGGCATCGCCTGCCCCGGCATCCTCTACCCCTACCTGCGTGCCAATGTGGCCGACCTGATCACCCGCGCCGGCTTCCCGCCGGTGCACCTGACCGAGGTCAACTTCCAGGCCATGTTCGACGCCCAGCAACAGGCCGAGCTGCAGCAGCTCGCCGGCGAATCCCTGGGCCAGGCCTGATCGCGGCCGGGCGCGGGCAGCGGGCCGGCCGGGCGGGGTGATGCGGATCAGCGTGCTTGGCGCCGGCGCCTGGGGCACCGCCCTGGCCCTGGCCATGGCGCGCGAAGGCCATGCGCCCTGCCTGTGGGTGCGTGACCCGGCCCAGGCCCGGGCCCTGCGCGCGCAGCGCGAGAACGCCCGCTACCTGCCCGGCGTCGCCCTGCCGCCGGCGCTGCACATCGAGGATGCGCTCGATGCCGCACTCGACCATGCCCGCGCCGGGGCCGAGGGCCCCGAGGGCGCCCTGATCATCATCGCCAGCCCGATGGCCGGCCTGCGCGGCCTGCTGGCCCGCTGTGCCGGCGCCGGCCTGCCCGACGGCGTGGGCCTGCTCTGGCTCTGCAAGGGCTTCGAGGCCGGCAGCGGCCGGCTCGGCCACGAGATCGCCGCCGAGCTGGCCCCCGGCCTGCGCAGCGGCGTGCTCTCCGGCCCCAGCTTCGCGCAGGAGGTGGCGCTGGGCCAGCCGACCGCCCTGGTCGCCGCCAGCCGCGACCCCTGGCTGCCGCAGCAGGCCATCGCGGCCTGCCACGGCGGGGCGCTGCGCGTCTACACCTCGGACGATCCGGTCGGGGTCGAGGTCGGCGGCGCGGTCAAGAACGTGCTGGCCATCGCCACCGGCATCGCCGACGGCCTGCCGGCCCGCGCGGGCGGCGAGCCCGGCCTGGGCCTGAATGCCCGCGCCGCGCTGATCACCCGCGGCCTGGCCGAGATGAGCCGCCTGGGCCTGGCCCTGGGCGCGCGGCCCGAGACCTTCATGGGCCTGTCCGGCCTGGGCGACCTGGTGCTGACGGCGACCGGCGCGCTCTCGCGCAACCGCCGCGTCGGCCTGGAACTGGCTGCCGGCCGCAGCCTGGCCGAGGCGGTCGCCGCGCTCGGCCATGTGGCCGAAGGCGTGCCGACCGCGCCGACCGTGCTGGCCCGCGCCCGCGCGCTGGGGGTGGAGATGCCGATCACCGCCGCCGTGGTCGAGGTGCTCGAAGGCCGGCTCGGCCCCGCCGAGGCCGTGCGCGCGCTGATGCGCCGCGAGGCCCGCGCCGAGCATTGAGCGGCTGCCCCCGGCCGCGGCGCTGAGCCGCTGGCCGCGGGCCCTTTGCGGGGCGGCCGGCCCAGGGCCTCAGCGCAGCGCTTGGGCCAGCGCCGCCGCGCCGGGGCCGAAGGCATAGCTGTCCATCGCCAGCGCGCCGTGGTCCACGCCGGCATGCAGGCGGGCGGCTTCGTGCAGGCCGCCGGCCCCCATCGCGAGGTAGAAGGGCAGCCAGTGCTCGTCGGTCGGGTGCTGCTCGCGGGCGGCGGGGGCAAGCTGCCGGTAGTCCAGCAGCCCGGCCTCATCCCCTGCGGCGACGCGCGCCTGCACCCAGTCGCGGAAGGCGCGGGTGCCGGCCTGCTCCGGCGCATCCTGCGGCAGCCAGCCCTGCGGGCCGAAGAGCAGGCGCAGGTTGTGCGTCAGGCTGCCGCTGGCCAGCAGCAGCACGCCGTGCTCGGCCAGGCTGGGCGCCAGCGCGGCGCCCAGGGCCCGCAACATGGCGGGCGTGGCCTGGTCCGGCAGGCTCAGCGGCAGCACCGGCCGATCGGCATCGGGCCAGGCGAAGCGCAGCACGCTCCACACGCCGTGGTCCAGCCCGCCCGCCTCGCGCCGCGCGACCTGCAGGCCCTGCGCGGCCAGGGCCGCCGCCAGCACATCCGCCAGGGCCGGCGCCCCCGGCGGCTCGTAGCGCAGGCGGTAGAGGGCTTCGGGGAAGCCCTTGAAATCGTGGATGGCGGGATGCCGCATCGCGGTCAGCAGGGTGGGCTCGGGCGTGCGGTTGTGCGGTGACAGCGCCAGGATGACGCGCGGCCGGCCGAAGCCGGCCTCCAGCGCCGGGCCGAGCCGGCGCATGAACTCACCCGCCGGGCCAGGCTGCAAGGCGAGCATCGGCGAGCCATGGGACACGAAGAGCGCAGGAAAGGGCAGGGGGTGCGGGGCCATGGCCGGATTGGACGCCCGTCCGCCCGCGCCGCTGTTCAAGCGCTTTGACCCCGGCATGCAGATGCCGTGGGCGCCATCGCCCGGCGCAGCCCGACCGCGCCTCCCACCGCGCCCACTACCGCGCCCGTCCGGCCAAGACCCGCCGCACAGGCCCCCGGCCCGGGATCGGCTAGGGTCGCGGCATGGCCGCGTCTTCCCCTCCGATCGCTCCGTCCCCGTCCCCCAGCTTCCGGCCGCCGAGCCTGCTGCGCCTGGCCTGGCGCCAGGGCTGGCGCGACCTGCGCGGCGGCGAGCTGAGCCTGCTGCTCATTGCAGTGGCCCTGGCCGTGGCCGCGCTCAGCGCGGTCGGCTTCTTTGCCGAACGTTTGCAGTCCGGCCTGAGCCGCGATGCCCAGGCCCTGCTCGGCGGCGACGCGGTGCTGGTCGCCGACCAACCCCTGCCCCCGGTGCTGGCCGAGCGCGCCCGCGCCCTGGGCCTGAAGACCTCGGCCAGCGTCGGTTTCCCCAGCATGGCCCGTGCGCCCGAGGCGCGCGGCGGCGCCAGCCGGCTGGTCGCCGTCAAGGCCGTCGATGCGGCCTATCCGCTGCGCGGTGCGCTGCAACTGGCCGACGGCCCCGAGGCCGATGCCGCCCGCACCCGCAGCCTGCGGGCGGCGCCGCCGCGCGGCGCGGTCTGGGTCGATGCGGCCCTGCTCGATGCCCTGCAGCTCCAGGTCGGCGACCGCCTGGGCCTGGGCGATGCGGACCTGCGCATCGATGCCGTGCTGCGCATCGAGCCCGACCGCGGCGCCGGCTTCCTCAGCTTCGCGCCGCGGGTGATGCTGCACCTCGACGACCTGGCCGCCACCGGCCTGGTGCAGCCGGCCAGCCGCGTCAGCCATCGCCTGGCCGTGGCCCTGCCGGCCGGCGGCGAGGCCGCGGCCGTGACGCGCTACCTGGACGAGACCCGGCTGCGCATCGGCCAGGAAGGCTGGCGCGGCCTGCAGCTCGAATCCCTGGAAGCCGGCCGGCCCGAAATGGCCCAGACCCTGGACCGCGCCGCCTCCTTCCTGCGCCTGGTGGCCCTGCTGGCCGCCCTGCTGGCCGCGGTGGCGGTGGCGATTGCCGCGCGCCACTATGCCGACCGCCATCTGGACGAGAGCGCCATGCTGCGCGTGCTCGGCCAGTCGCAGCGGCGCATTGCCGGGGCTTATGCCCTGGGCTTCGGCGTGGCCGGCCTGGCGGCCAGCGCGGTCGGCCTGCTGATCGGCCTGGCGGTGCATCAGGTCTTCGTCTGGCTGCTGGGCAGCCTGGTCGGGGCCGAGCTGCCGCCGCCCGGCCCGGCGCCGGCCCTGCTGGGCCTGGGCGTGGGCATGAGCCTGCTGCTCGGCTTCGGCCTGCCGCCGGTGCTGCAACTGGCCCAGGTGCCGGCGCTGCGGGTGATCCGGCGCGAGCTGGGCCGGCCGCGCGCCGTCTCCCTGCTCACCGCCCTGGCCGGTCTGGCCGGCTTCGGCGCCATGCTGTGGGCCACGGCGGCCACGCCGCGGCTGGGGGCCATCGTCGTCGGCGGCTTCGCGATGGCCTTGCTGCTCTTCGCGGCGGCCGGCGGCGGGGTGATGGCCCTGCTGCGCCAGGCGGTGCCGGCCGGCGGCGCGGCCCTGTTCCTGCCGCGCCCGCTGCGCCTGGCCACCCGCCAGCTTGCGGCGCGGCCGGTGCAGGGCATGGTGCAGGTCGCGGCGCTGTCGGTCGGCCTGCTGGCCCTGGTGCTGCTGGTGCTGCTGCGCACCGACCTGATCGCGAGCTGGCGCGAGGCCACGCCGCCCGATGCGCCCAACCGCTTCGTCATCAACATCCAGCCCGACCAGACCGAGGCCTTCCGCGCCCATCTGGCCGAGGCCGGCGTCGCCCGCTACGACTGGTATCCCATGATCCGCGGCCGGCTCAGCGCCATCAACGGCCAGCCGGTGCGCGCCGGCCAGTTCGCCACCGAGCGCGCCAACCGCCTCGTCGAGCGCGAGTTCAACCTCAGCCATGCCGCCGAGGCGCCGGCCCACAACCGCCTCGTCGCCGGTCGCTGGGATGCGGCTGCGGCGCAGCAGGCCGGCGCGGCGGCGGCCGATGCGCCGCAGGCGCTTAGCGTCGAGGAGGGCCTGGCCCAGGAGCTGGGCCTGAAGCTCGGCGACCGGCTGCGCTTCGACATCGCCGGCCAGGCGCAGGAGGGCGTGATCCGCAACCTGCGCCAGGTCGACTGGGCCTCGATGCGGGTGAACTTCTTCGTGATGTTCGAGCGCGCCGCCATGCCCGAGCTGCCGGTGACCTGGATCGCCGCCTTCCAGGCCCCGCCGCGCCCGCCGGGCCAGGCCGGCCCCGGCTTCGACAGCCGCCTGAGCCAGGCCTTTCCCAATGTGACCGTGGTCGACCTGTCGGCCACCCTGGCCCAGGTGCAGCGGGTGCTCGACCAGGTCGTGCGGGCGGTCGAGTTCCTCTTCGCCTTCACCCTGGCGGCCGGCCTGCTGGTGCTGCTGGCCGCCATCCGCGCCAGCCGCGAGCAGCGCCTGCACGAGGCCGCCGTGATGCGCGCGCTGGGCGCCGGCCGCAAGCTCATGGCCCAGGTGCTGCGGGTCGAGCTGCTGGGCCTGGGCGCGCTGGCCGGCGCGCTGGCCTCGGTCGTGGCCATGGGCCTGGGCGCGGCGCTGGCGCGCTACGCCTTCGAGTTCCGCTGGACGGCACCGCTCTGGGTGCCGCTGGCCGGCGCCGCCGCCGGCGCCCTGCTGGCCCTGCTCGCCGGCAGTTGGGGCCTGCGCGGCCTGCTGGCCCGGCCGGTCGTCGAGACCCTGCGCCGCAGCAGCCCCTGAACGGCCGACGCCGCCGCGCCCGGGTGGGCGGCGGCGGCGTCGGGCGGGGGCGGTCGGGGCGCGCGGCCCCGGCGCTCAGTGGCTGGCCGCGTCGATCAGGCCCAGCTCGCTGCTCGACATCAGCGATTCGATGTCGAGCAGGATCAGCATGCGCTCGTTCACATTGGCGATGCCCATCAGGTGGCTGGTGTCGACCAGGGTGCCCATCTCGGGCGCCGGCTTCACCAGGGCATGCGGCAGTTCCAGCACGTCGCTGACCGAATCGACCACCGCGCCGACGATCCGGCCCTTCACGCTCAGCACGACCACGGCAGTGATGGCGGTGATCTCGGCCTCGCAGCCGAACTTCACCCGCAGGTCGATCACCGGCACGATCACGCCGCGCAGATTGATCACGCCCTTCAGGAAGGAGGGCGCATTGGCGATGCGGGTCGGCGCCTCGTAGGAGCGGATCTCCTGCACCTTGAGGATGTCGATGCCGTACTCCTCCTGGCCCAGGCAGAAGCTCAGGTACTCGCGGCCCGGTGCATTCGCGGTCTGGCCGTGGGCCGCGCCGTAGGAGCTTTCGTTGCGGGACGGCGTGCGGGCGGGGGCTGCGGCCGCGGCCGGGGTCGGGGCGTTCGTGCGGGGAGCGGTCAGGGTGTCCATGGCGGTTTCCGGTTCGGTGGGGTGGGGCCGGTCAGAAGCTGGTCCAGTCGTCGTCGCCCGCGGGGGCGGCGGCCGGCGGGCTGGCGGGGCGGGCGGCGGCCGTCGAGCGCGGGGCAGCGGCCGGTCGGGCGGCCGGGGCCGCCGTGGCGCGCGGGGCGGGCTTGCCGGCAGCCGGCCGGGGCGCCGCCGGCTTCGCGGCGGTCGAGGCCGGGGCCGGCGCCTTCCGCGGGCTGCTGCGCACCCGGTCGATCAACTGGGCGGCCTGCACCTGCGCGCCTTGTTCCAGGCGGAAGCTGCCGATGGCCTGTTGCAGTCGCTGGGCCTGCTCGCGCAGCGATTCGGCGGCGGCGCTGCTTTCCTCCACCAGGGCCGCGTTCTGCTGCGTCATCTGGTCGAGGTTGTTGACGGCCTGGTTGACTTGGCCGATGCCATCGCTCTGCTCGGCCGAGGCGGCGGTGATCTCGCCGATGATGTCGCTGACCCGGCGCACGCTGGAGACGATCTCCTCCATGGTGCTGCCCGCGTCCTGCACCAGGCGGGCGCCGGATTCGACCTTGTCGACCGAGTCGCCGATCAGGCCCTTGATCTCCTTGGCCGCCTGCGCGCTGCGCTGGGCCAGGTTGCGCACCTCGCCGGCCACCACCGCGAAGCCGCGGCCCTGCTCGCCGGCCCGGGCAGCTTCCACCGCAGCGTTCAGCGCCAGGATGTTGGTCTGGAAGGCGATGCCGTCGATCACGCCGATGATGTCGGCGATCTTCTTGCTGGAGGCGCTGATGTCCTCCATGTTGGAGACGACCTGCGTCACCACCGCGCCACCGCGCTGCGCTGCCGTCGCGGCCGAGGACGCCAGTTGATTGGCGGTGCGGGCCGAGTCGGCCGTCTGCTTGACGGTGCCGGTGAGCTGCTCCATCGAGCTGGCGGTTTCCTGCAGGTTGGAGGCCGTCTGCTCGGTGCGGCTGGAAAGGTCGAGGTTGCCGGTGGCGATCTGCGTGCTCGCCGTCGAGATGCCGTCAGTGGTGTTGCGCACCTCGGTGATCAGCTTGAGCAGATTGGCCTGCATGTCGGCCAGCGCGCGCTGCACGTCGGCCACTTCATCCTTGCCGTCGATGGTGATGGCCTGGCTCAGGTCGCCCGAGGCGATGGTGCGGGTGGCCTGGACCACCCGGTCCAGCGGCCGGGTGACCGAGCGGGTCAGCGCCCAGCCCATGCCGATCAGCAGCATCACCGCGCCCAGGCCCAAGGCGATCATCAGTTGCTGCGAATGCTGGTAGCTGCTCATGGCCGCTGCGGTCTCGGCCATCGCCTCCTTGCGCGAGGACTCGTTGAACTGGTGCAACTTGTCGAGGATCTCGTTGAGCAGCGGCATGCAGGACTTCGTCAGCTGCTGGATGGCCTCGGCCTGCTTCTGTGCGGTGGCCAGCGCGACGATCTCGGCGGCGATCGGCTCGTAACGCTTCTCCAGGGCCAGCAGGTCCTGGACCATCTGGACGTCCTGCGGAGTGGCCTTGGGGTCGCTGGCCACCAGTTGGCTCAGATCAGCCAGCGAGGCATCGAGCTTGGACTTGGCCGCGTGGATGCGCTCGACCTCCGGCTTCTGGGCCGCGGGGTCCTGCTCCAGGGTCAGGTTGCGGGCTGCGATCGCACGCATGTCAATCGCGGCCCCGGCGTCGGCCAGCAGTTCGGCGGTGCGCATCGTGACCTGACTGACGGCTTCGAGCTTGTGCTCGATGCCCGACATCTGTCTCAGGCTGACGAAGAGCACGGCCAACAGCAGCAGCAGCAGCCCGGCGAAGCCAACACCGAGACGTTGGCCGATTTTCAGTTGGGTGAGCATGGGAGGGTCCTTGGATCGGGGCGGGCGTGAGAGGAACAGGGTCGGGAATCAGTGGCGCGAGCGGCGCACCAGGGAGGCCACGTCCAGGATCAAGGCGACCCGTCCGTCTCCCATGATGGTGGCGCCCGAGATGTCGGGCACCTTGCGGTAGTTGGCTTCGAGGTTCTTCACCACCACCTGCTGCTGGCCGAGCAGTTCGTCGACCATCATGGCCACGCGGCTGCCCTCGGCCTCGACGACGACCATGATGGGATGCGAGGGCTGCTGGCCGTCCTCGCGCGGCACATGGAAGAGCGACTCCAGCTCGATGACCGGCATGTACTCCTCGCGCACCTGCACCACGCGGCCGGTGCCGCCCAGGGTCTTGACCGTCTGCGGCGTGACCTGGAAGCTTTCGACCACGCTGGCCAGCGGCAGGATGTAGACCTCCTCGGCCACGCCCACGCTCATGCCGTCCATGATGGCCAGCGTCAGCGGCAGCCGCACCGCCACGCGCATGCCGTGGCCCTCGGCCGAATCGATCTCGACCGTGCCGCCGAGCGCCGAGATGTTCTTCTTGACCACGTCCATGCCGACGCCGCGGCCGGACACATCGGTCACCACCTCGGCGGTGGAGAAGCCCGGCGCGAAGATCAGCGACCAGACCTCGGCATCGCTCATCTCCTCGCTCACGGCCAGGCCGCGCTCGCGGGCCTTCTTGAGCAGCTTGGCGCGCGACAGGCCCTTGCCGTCGTCGCGCACCTCGATGACGATGCTGCCGCCCTGGTGGCTGGCCGCCAGGGTGATGGTGCCCTGCTCGGGCTTGCCCTTGGCGCGGCGTTCCTCGGGCAGCTCGATGCCGTGGTCGCAGGCATTGCGCACCAGGTGGGTCAGCGGGTCGGTGATCTTCTCGACCAGGCCCTTGTCCAGCTCGGTGGCCTCGCCGACGGTCAGCAGCTCGACCTCCTTGCCGAGCTTGGCCGCCAGGTCGCGCAACATGCGCGGGAAGCGGCTGAAGACCGTGCCCATCGGAATCATGCGGATCGACATCACCGCTTCCTGCAGGTCGCGGGTGTTGCGGTCCAGCGCGGTCAGGCCGGCGATCAGGGTCTGGTGCTGCACGGGGTCCAGCACGCGGCTGTGCTGGGCCAGCATGGCCTGGGTGATGACGAGCTCGCCCATCAGGTTGATGAGCTGGTCGACCTTCTCCAGGCCCACCCGCAGGGTGGTGCCTTCCAGGCCGGCGGGCTTGGCCTCGGCGCGGGCGCTGGGGGCGGCGGCCGGGGCAGCGGCCACGGCCTCGGCCGGGCGGGCCGGGCCGTCCTCGGGCGCGGCGGCTGCGCTGCCGGGGGCGCCGGGGGCGTCGTCGAAGAAGCCGTAGCCCGGGTCCTCCTCCTGCACCGGCGAGCCCGGGGCCTTGGCATAGAAGCCGTAGCCCGGCGCGATGTGCTCGCCGGCCCAGGGCCGCAGCCGCACCTGCTCGCGGGCGATGTGGAAGGCGAAGAGGTCCAGCAGCTCGCTGTCGGCCGTCGCGGTGATCAGCTTGAAGCGGCGCAGGCCGTCGGCGGCCAGGCCGCCATCGACCGGCTCGACCTGGCCCAGGCCCTCGATCTCCTTGAACAGGCTCAGCACATCGTCGGCCAGGCCGGGCCGCTCCAGCGGGCCCAGCGTCATTTCCAGGATGCGTTCGCCCTTGACGGTGACGGGCACGTCGGCCGCCTCGGCGCCGTGCACGCCGGCCTCGGCCTGCGGCGGGGCTGCGCTGGGCTGCGCCGCGGCCGGCACCGTGCCGGGCGCGCTGGCTTGCGCGGCGGGCGCAGGCGCCAGGGCCTGCGGCGCCGGGCTTTCGCCCTGGCTGTAGGCGGCGATCTGCCGGCGCAGCGCAGCCGTGTCCGGGCTGTGACCGGCGCCGCCGGCCTGGTGGCGGGCAAGCTGGCCGGCCAGGGCATCGCCCGAGGCCAGCAGCACATCGACCATGCCGGCGGTGGCCGCCAGCTCGTGGCGGCGCAGCTTGTCGAGCAGGGTCTCCATCACATGGGTCAGCTCGGCCACATCGCTGAAGCCGAAGGTGGCCGCGCCGCCCTTGATCGAATGGGCGCAGCGGAAGATGGCATTGAGCTGCTCATCGTCCGGCGCGGCCACGTCGAGGGCCAGCAGCAACTGCTCCATCTGCTGCAGGTTCTCGCCGGCTTCCTCGAAGAAGACTTGGTAGAACTGGCTGAGGTCGATGCCGGCGGCGCTGCCGCCCTGCATGCCTGGGGACTCGCCCATCATCGGCTCCTTGATGTTCCTGAACAGGTGCGCTCGCGGCGGGCCGGGCTCAGCGGATGACCTTGCGGATCACTTCGATCAGCTTGGCCGGATCGAAGGGCTTGACCATCCAGCCGGTGGCCCCAGCCGCGCGGCCGGCCTGCTTCATCTGGTCGCTGGACTCGGTGGTCAGGATCAGGATGGGCGTGGCCTTGAAGGCCGGGTGCTCGCGCAGCTTCTTGGTCAGGCCGATGCCGTCGAGGTGGGGCATGTTCTGGTCGGTCAGCACCAGGTCGTAGTGGTGCGAGGCCGCCTTGTCCCAGGCGTCCCGGCCATCGACGGCCTCGGTCACCTGAAAGCCCGCGCTCTTGAGGGTGAAGCTCACCATCTGGCGCATCGAGGCGGAGTCATCCACGGCAAGGATGGAAGGCATGGGGACGTTCTCCGGGGTAGATCGGGTCATCGGCAGAGGGGGCAGGATCTTGAGGACGCGGGCTCAGAACAGCTCGACCGAGCCGGCGTCCATCTCGTCCTGCGTGACCGGGTTCGGTCGCTGCGGCGCGGGGGTGATGGCGGCTTCGCCGTCCTCGTCGGCCCCGAAGGCGCGGGCGGCGAGCTGGTCGGCGCAGTTGCGCACCCGCTGTTGCGTGTGACGCAGGAGCTGGCTGGCCATGTCCTCGAACTGCAGGGCGACGACGCTGTCGGTCAGCGTCTCGCGCAGGGCCTGCACCGCCGTCGGCGAGCGGCTGGGGTCGACGCTGTCGAGGGCGCGGTGGGCCGCGTCGAAGCCGCTCAGCAGCAGGGCGCAGCTCTCGCTCAGCAGGGTCTGCAAGCGGTCGAGGTCGTGGCCGACGGCGAGCAGGTGGTCCTGCAGCTCGGCCACGGCGAGCACCGGCAGCTCGACGGTGGGATCGGGGGAACTCGGCATGGCGCGGATGCGGGTTCGGAATCGGGGCCGCTGCGCGGCAGCGGGGAGGCGGACACAGCGGCGGGGGCGGCCCTCGGGGCCGCGCAGGGTCCGCTGCGCTTCAGGGTCATTCTTCGCCTCGACCCCCCGGGCCGGTGCGCCGAAGATGCGCCGGAAAGCCGCGCTGTTTTCCGCCTGTCGTCCGGCCCTTGACGGCCCGCTGCGGCCCGTCGGCCGCCCCCGGTGGCGCAAGAGCCGGGGCCGCCCAGCCCTGGGGCACACTTCGCGCCAGGCCTTGCGCTCCTGCCTGTGCAGCCGCCCCGACCATGCCCGCCGCCGACCTCAAGTCCCCCCACCGCCCGTTGCGCCTGCTGCATCTCGAAGATTCGGCCTTCGACCACGAGATCCTGCTGGCCCATCTGCGCGCCGGCGGGCTGGAGGCCGAGGTCCGCCGCATCGAGACCGAGGCCGAGCTGCGCGCCACCCTCGCGCAGTCCTGGGACCTGGTCGTCTCCGATTTCGCCCTGCCGGGCTTCTCGGGCCTGCAGGCCCTGGAGATCGTGCGCGGCCACGACCCGCTGCTCCCCTTCGTGCTGATCTCCGGCACCATCGGTGAGGACATGGCCGTGCAGGCCATGCGCCGCGGCGCCAGCGACTACCTGCTCAAGCAGAACCTCGTGCGCCTGGTGCCCGCCCTGCAGCATGCGGTGGAGGCCGCGCGCAGCCGCCGCGACCAGCGCGCCGCCCGCGAGGCCCTGGCCGCCAGCGAGACCCGGCTGCGTGAGCTGACCCAGCACTTGCAGGCCAGCGTCGAGGCGGAGCGGGCGGCCATCGCGCGCGAGATCCATGACGATGTCGGCGGCTCGCTCACCGCCCTCAAGTTCGACCTGGCCTGGATCGAGCGCCACAGCGGCGTGCCCGCCGTCGGCCAGCGGGCGCGCGAGGCGCTGGACACCGTCACCCATGCCATCGAGGCCAGCCAGCGCATCATGCACAACCTGCGGCCGGCCATCCTGGAGCAAGGCCTGGTTGCCGCCCTGCAATGGATGACCCAGCGCTTCGAGAAGCGCAGCGGCCTGGAGACGCGCTTCAGCCACAGCCCGGCCGAGCTGCCGGCCCTGCCGCCGGGCCTGGCCCTGATCGCCTACCGCACCGCGCAGGAGGCGCTGACCAATGTCAGCAAGCATGCCCAGGCCCGCCGCGTGAAGCTGGACCTGACCCTGGCCGCCGGCGTGCTTTCGCTGGAAGTCAGCGACGACGGCCGCGGCCTGACCGTGCAGGACCTGGCCAAGGCGCGCAGCTTCGGCCTGCGCGGCCTGCGCGAGCGCGCGGCCACCGTGGGTGGCTGGGTCGACCTGAGCAGCGGCGAGCGCGGCACCAGCCTGATCCTGTCCCTGCCCATGGACGGCCGGCCGCCCCAGGATGAACCCGAGGGCGGCGACCGCAATGCCGACGATCCGACCACCTGGGGAGTCGATCCTTGATCCGCGTCATTCTCTGCGACGACCACGCGCTCATCCGGCGTGGCATCCGCGACACCCTGACCGACGCGCCCGACATCGAAGTCGTCGGCGAGGCCGGCGACTACGGCGAGCTGCGCAGCCTGATGCGCGACACCCGTTGCGACGTGCTGGTGCTCGACATCAACCTGCCCGGCCGCAGCGGCCTGGACGTGATGCATGTGCTCAAGGACGAAGGCAGCCCGGTGCGCGTGCTCGTGGTCAGCATGTACCCCGAGGACCAGTACGCCATCCGTGCGCTCAAGGCCGGCGCGCACGGCTATGTGAACAAGGGCAGCGACACCGCCCAGCTCGTCGAGGCGGTGCGCATCGTCGCCCAGGGCCGCAAGTACATCACCCCCGAGATCGCGCAGATGCTGGCCGAAAGCCTGAGCCAGCCCCAGGCCGAGGTGCTGCACGAGCGCCTGTCCGACCGCGAGCTCCAGACCCTGACCCTGATCGCCAGCGGCAAGCGTCTGTCGGACATCGCGCAGGAGCTGACGCTCAGCCCCAAGACCGTCAGCGTCTACCGCGCGCGGGTGCTGGAGAAGCTGGGCCTGTCGAACAACTCCGAGCTGACGGTCTACGCCATTCGCAACGGGCTGGTGTAGGCGGAGCCAGGTGCCCGTGCAGGCTCAGTGCATGAGCGCCGGGCGGCCGCCGAGGCTGGCATTCAGGTCGTCGAGCCAGGGTTCGGCCAGGCTGCGGATCTGGGCATCGTTGATGAGGATGCGCTGCATGATGCGGTGCTTGAGCTGGCGTTCCTCGCGGCCCAGGTCGCTGCGGTTGGCGGCATGCTTGAGCTGCGAGATCAGCAGGCCGCACGCGCCTTCGAGGCGGACGACGCCGTCCCAGTCGCCATCGCGGGCGGCGGCCAGCATGCGCTGGCTGGCTTTCTCCAGGGCCTGGTAGTAGGGCAGCAGGGGGGTGGGGGGCATGGCGGCGGGCTCCGTGGCGCGGGGTTCGGCGGCGGTTCGGTGCATGGCTTCAGCGGCCGGGTTGGCCCAGGACCTGCGGGCCGATGGCGGCCCAGGCCTCGCGCAGCGGCTGGACCAGGCGCAGGCATTCGTCGAGCATGGCCTCGTCATTGCGCAGATTGGCTTCCAGCAGGCGATGGGCCAGGTAGCTGTAGAGCCCGTCGAGCTGCTCGGCCAGCGCACCGCCGGCCGACCGGTCCAGGGCGCTGCGCAGGCCTTCTTCGAGGATGCGGATCGCGCGGGTCAGCGCGGCACCCTTGTCGGCGATCTCGCCCTGGCGCATGGCCCCCCGGGCGCGCTGGATGCTGTCGACCAGGCCCCCGTAGAGCATGGTGATGAGCTGGTGCGGGTTGGCGGCGTCGACTTCGGTCTCGACCCCGACCTGGCGGTAGGCATTGGCAAGGCCGCTGCTGCGGCGCGGGGCGAAGGGGCTGGCAAAGGCGTGCATGGCGTGGGGGCGGGGGGTCAGGGCCGCGGGGCCGATGGCTGTTTATCGGTGCCGGGATGCTCCGGCTTGAGCGGCCGAAAGCCCGAATTGCGGGGCCGCGCAGGGGCTGTCGGCACGATGCCGGGCGCTGCGCCGGCCACCGGATCAGGCCTTGTTGCTGCTGCTGTTGAGCATGTTGAGCTGCTGGGTCACATAGCTCGACAGGCCGCTGAGCTGGCTCATGCTGGCATCGAGCGCCTGGTACTGGCGCAGCAGCCGCGCCTGCACCTGGCTGACGCGGTTCTCCAGCCGCTCCTGCTCGTCGCCGTTGCGGTCCAGGCGGGCGCGCAGGCCTTCGCTGCGGCTGCTGAGCAGGCCGTCGAAGCCGGTCAGGCTGTCGGCCAGGTTGCGCAGCCTCAGGGCCAGGCCTTGGCTGCTGCTGTCGCCGGCCGTGCCGCTGGCGCCGAAGAGCTTGGCCAGCTCGGCCGGCTGGGCCAGGGCGGTGTCGAGCTTGGCACTGTCGATCTTGACCGTGCCGTCCTTCTGCACATCGAAGCCCAGGTCGGCGAAGCGGCTGAAGCTGGCCGAGGCGCTGCTGCTTTCGCGCAGCATGCTGCGCATGCGGCCGAGCAGGCTCACGGCCGTGCTGTCGCCCTGCAGGGTGCCGGCAGTGCTGGTGCCTTCGTCGTAGCGGGTCTGCGTGCGCAGGTAGTTGTTCAGGGCGTTGTAGGCGTCGGCAAAGGCCTGCACCGCGGCCTTCTGGCCGCCGCTGTCGCTGCTGACGCTGATCTCGGCCGGCGTGCTGGTGAGGGCCTGCAGGTTCAGGCTCAGGCCGGGGATGGCGCCGTCGAGCTGGTTGCCGGCCGATTCCACCGCCAGGCCGTTGACGGTGGCCAGGGCATTGGCGGCGGCCTGGGTCTGGCTCATGCCGCCGGGGTAGCCCAGGCTGGCGAAGGCACCGCTGGCGGCGCCGCCGGACAGGTCGCTGGCGCCGATCGTCATGGCCTGGGCCAGGCCGCTGCTGCGGCTGGTCAGGGTCAGGCGCGCGCCGTTCACGTCGCTGACGATGGCGGCATTCACGCCGGCTGCGCTGGCGTTGATGGCGTCGCGGATGTCGGCCAGCGTGGTGTCGGCCTCGCTGAAATCAAGCGTGGTCGTGTTGCCGCCGACGGTCAGGGCGAGCTGGCCGCTGCCCATCACCGCCTCGGCGCTGGCCTGGGCCGGCGAGGCCAGGCTGTGCGCCCGCGCAAGCTGCTGCACGCTGACGGTGTAGCTGCCAGCCGCCGCGCTGCCGCTGCCACTGACCTTGACAGCCGTGCTGTCGCTGCTGGCGCTGCTCTGCGCCCACAGGCCGGCGCCGGCCAGCTTGGCCGAGGCCTCGCGCAGCGTGCTCATCAGGCTGTTGACCTGACCATAGGCCGAGATCTTGGTCTGGATGCCCTTGGCCGCAGTCTGCAACTGGGCAATGGGCTGGCGCTCGATCGCGACGAGCTGGCTGACGATGGAACTGACGTCGAGCCCGCTGCCCAGGCCGGTGGAGGAGACGGTCGCCATGGTGGAAATCCTCGGGGGTGTCGCTGGGGCATCGGCGGCATCGGCGCCAACTTGAGACCAGGCCCGGCGCGCCGGCCGCATGCGGCCAGCGGGCCGGGCCCGGTGGGGTCAGGAGGGCGGGTCGCGCGCGGGGCGCGCTGCGGCTTCAGCCCTGCAGCAGCTTCAGCACCTGCTGCGGCAACTGGTTGGCCTGGGCGACCATGGCGGTGCCGGCCTGCTGGAGGATCTGCGCCTTCGACAGGTTGGCGGTCTCGGCGGCGAAGTCGGCATCCATGATCCGGCCGCGGGCGGCCGAGGTGGTTTCCACGCTGACCTGGAGCTGCGAGATCACCGCCTCGAAGCGGCTCTGGACGGCGCCCGATTCGGCCCGTGCGGTGTTGACGATGTCGAGGTCGGCATCGAGGTCGGCGATCACCGCGCTGGCGGCGGCGGCGGTGCTGATGTCGGCTGCGGCATAGGCGGTCAGCGCGGTCATGTCGAAATTGGTCGCGGCGGTCAGGGTGTCGGTGCCGTCGGCGCCGATCTGGAAGTCGGTGCTGGTGAAGCTGCCGTCAAGCAGGTTGATGCCGTTGAACTTGGCGTTGTCGGCCACCCGGGCGATTTCCTCGACGAGCTGGTCGGCTTCCGATTGCAGGTTGGTGCGGTCGGCATCGCTGATCGAGCCATTGGCCGACTGCACGGCCAGTTCGCGGATGCGCTGTAGGTTCTCGCCGATCTTGCCCATCGCGCCTTCGGCCGTCTGGAACAGCGAGATGCCGTCGTTGGCATTGCGCATCGCCACGTTCATGCCGCGCACCTGGGCATTCATGCGCTCCGCGATGGCCAGACCGGCGGCGTCGTCCTTGGCGCTGTTGACCCGCATGCCGGAGGACAGGCGCTGCATCGAGGTGGCGAGCGTCGACTGCGATCCGTTCAGATTGCGTTGCGCATTGAGCGACATCGTGTTGGTGTTGATGGTCTGGGGCACGGCAGCACTCCTAAGGGGTCACGTGGTGCGCCGGTGGCTCGGGCTGCCGGCGGAGAACGCGTCGCAGGAACGCGGTGAGGTGATTCTTCGGCCGCTGCCGCCCCGGGCATGCCATGAAAAACGGCGGATTCGGCGGCCATCTCGGGGCCGGCGAATCCGCCGTGGGGCCCGGCACGCGGCCGGGTGGTGGGCGTGGGCGGGCGGCTGCCTGGCCGGCCCGCCCGGGGCTCACTGCAAGTGGGCGATCAGGCCCCGGGCCTGTGGGGCCAGGGCCTGCGGGGCGGCCGGGGCCTGCGGCCACGGCGCCTCGGCCCGCAGGGCCGGCGGCTGCGCAGCCGGCAGGCCGGCCTGGCCACCGCCGGGGGCCGGCAGCAGGGGCACGATCAGCAGGGCCACGATGTTGATGATCTTGATCAGCGGGTTGACCGCGGGGCCGGCCGTGTCCTTGTAGGGATCGCCGACCGTGTCGCCGGTCACGGCGGCCTTGTGCGCGTCGCTGCCCTTGCCGCCGTGGTGGCCGTCCTCGATGTACTTCTTGGCGTTGTCCCAGGCGCCGCCGCCGGTGCACATGCTGATGGCGACGAAGAGGCCGGTGACGATGGTGCCCATCAGCAGGCCGCCGAGCGCCTCGGCGCCGAGCAGCAGGCCGACCAGGATGGGCACGACCACCGGCAGCAGCGAGGGGATCATCATTTCCTTGATCGCCGCGCCGGTCAGCATGTCGACGGCCCGGCCGTATTCGGGCTTGCCGCTGCCGTCCATGATGCCGGGGATGTCGCGGAACTGGCGCCGCACCTCCTCGACCACCGCGCCGGCCGCGCGGCCCACCGCCTCCATCGCCATCGCGCCGAAGAGGTAGGGGATCAGGCCGCCGATGAAGAGGCCGACGATCACCTTGGGGTTGCTCAGGTCGAAGCTCGCGGCAATGCCGCGCGCCTCCAGCGAGTGGGTGTAGTCGGCAAACAGCACCAGCGCGGCCAGGCCGGCCGAGCCGATGGCATAGCCCTTGGTCACCGCCTTGGTGGTGTTGCCCACCGCGTCGAGCGGGTCCGTCACGTCGCGCACGCTGTCGGGCAGATCGGCCATCTCGGCGATGCCGCCGGCGTTGTCGGTGATCGGGCCGTAGGCATCCAGCGCGACGACGATGCCGGCCATCGACAGCATCGAGGTGGCGGCGATCGCGATGCCGTAAAGCCCCGCCAGCCCATAAGCCGCCAGGATGGCCGCGCAGACGAAGAGCACCGGCCAGGCCGTGCTCTTCATGCTGATGCCGATGCCGGCAATGATGTTGGTGGCATGGCCGGTGGTCGAGGCCTGGGCCACATGCTGCACCGGCTTGTACTGGGTGCCGGTGTAGTACTCGGTGATCCAGACCAGCGCCGCCGTCAGCACCAGGCCGACGGCGCAGGCGCCCCACAGCCGCAGGTGGGTGCCCTCGCCCAGGGCATCGGCCGGCATGGCCAGCACGGTCACGCCGTAGAACAGCGCCAGCGACAGCAGGCCGGCGACCGCCAGGCCCTTATAGAGCGCCGGCATCACGTTCTTCATGCCCGGGCTGGCCTTGACCGCGTAGGTGCCGGCGATCGAGGCCAGGATGGACACGGCGCCCAGCAGCAGCGGATAGAGCGCGGCCTGCAGCGGCGCGGCCGTGACCAGCAGCGCGCCCAGCGCCAGGGTGGCGATCAGGGTGACGGCATAGGTCTCGAACAGGTCGGCGGCCATGCCGGCGCAGTCGCCGACGTTGTCGCCCACGTTGTCGGCGATCACCGCGGGGTTGCGCGGGTCGTCCTCGGGGATGCCGGCCTCGACCTTGCCGACCAAGTCGGCGCCGACGTCGGCGCCCTTGGTGAAGATGCCGCCGCCCAGGCGCGCGAAGATGGAGATCAACGAGGAGCCGAAGGCAAAGCCCAGCAGCGGCTTGAGCACCGAGGACAGGCTCTCGTCGGGCGTCAGCGCGCCATTGCCGGTCAGCATCCAGAAGAAGCCGCCCACGCCCAGCAGGCCCAGGCCGACGACCAGCATGCCGGTGATCGCGCCGCCCTTGAAGGCCACGTCCAGCGCCGGGCCGATGCCCTTGACCGCGGCCTGCGCGGTGCGCACATTGGCGCGCACCGAGATGTTCATGCCGATGAAGCCGCAGGCGCCCGAGAGCAGCGCGCCGACGACGAAGCCCACCGCACTCATCGTGTCGAGGAAGACGGCGATCAGCACCGCCAGCACCACTCCGACCAGGGCGATCGTGCGGTACTGCCGCCCCAGATAGGCCGCGGCGCCCTGCTGGATGGCCGCGGCGATCTCCTGCATGCGGGCATTGCCCGCGTCCTGGCGCAGGATCCAACTGCGCTGGATGAAGCCATAGAGCACTGCGGCAAGCCCGCAGACCATCACGAACCCAAGCGAACCGGAACTGGACATGAAGAAGTCTCCTGCCTCGTTGTCGATGTGGTGTGACGCGCCGCACCGCAGGCCGCAGGCCCGCGCAGGGGTCGCGAATCAATGTAGGGGACACCCTGGGGATGGACAACGCGGGTCGGCCCTGGGTCAGATCGACGCAAGCCCGGCCCCTAAAATCAGCAGGAACCCCTAGCGATTCCCTTTCCCCACACATCAACGAGCCCGCATGAGCCTGAACAACGTGACCCCCGGCGCCAAGGCGCCCGAGCAGTTCAACGTGGTCATCGAGATCCCGATGAACGCGGATCCGATCAAGTACGAGGTGGACAAGGAAACCGGCGCGATCTTCGTCGACCGCTTCATGACCACCGCGATGCACTACCCCTGCAACTACGGTTACGTGCCGCAGACCCTGTCGGACGACGGCGACCCGGTCGATGTGCTGGTGATCACGCCCTACCCGCTGACCCCGGGCGTGGTCGTCACCTGCCGTGCCATCGGCGTGCTGCAGATGGACGACGAAGCCGGTGGCGACGCCAAGCTGCTGGCCGTGCCCATCGACAAGATCCTGCCGATCTACACCCACTGGCAGAAGCCGGAAGACATCAACCAGATGCGCCTCAAGGCCATCCAGCACTTCTTCGAGCACTACAAGGACCTCGAAGCCGGCAAGTGGGTCAAGGTCAAGGGCTGGGAAGGCCCGGAGGCCGCCAAGGCCGAGATCGTCTCGGGCATCGCGCGCTACGCCGAAACCTCGAAAAAGTAATCCGTGGACAGGCTGCGGCCCGGGGGCGCAAGGCCCCGCGCGCCGCGCGCGGGGAACCGCTGGCTAGACTGCCGCATCGCAGGGTGTCCCGCCCTGTTGCTGACGAGCCTCTGCCCATGAGCCTGAGCCTGTTTCGGATCAATGGTCTGCGGCGCCTTCTGGGCGCCGCTTTGCTTTCCTGCGCCACCCTGGCCGGCGCCGCGCCCGCCGGCACCGCGCCGGCCCCGCTGCCGCGCGGCGTGAGCCTCGGCGCGGCGGTCGAGGGCATCACCGAGTACCGCCTGGCCAACGGCCTGCAAGTGCTGCTGGTACCCGATGCCTCCAAGCCGACCACCACGGTCAACCTGACCTACCGCGTCGGCTCGCGGCATGAGAACTACGGCGAGACCGGCATGGCCCACCTGCTGGAGCACCTGATCTTCAAGGGCACGCCGAAGAATCCCAATGTCTGGGCCGAGTTCAGCAAGCGTGGCCTGCGCGCCAACGGCACCACCTGGTTCGACCGCACCAATTACTTCGCCAGCTTCGCGGCCAACGAGGCCAATCTGCAGTGGTTCCTGTCCTGGCATGCCGATGCCATGGTCAACAGCTTCATCGCGAAGAAGGACCTCGACACCGAGATGACGGTGGTCCGCAACGAGATGGAGTCGGGCGAGAACAGCCCCGGCCGCATCCTCTACCAGAAGACCCTGTCGGCCATGTACGACTGGCATGCCTACGGCAAGGACACGATCGGCGCGCGGGCCGATGTGGAGAACGTCGACATCGGCCGCTTGCAGGCCTTCTACCGCCGCTACTACCAGCCGGACAATGCCACGCTGATCGTCAGCGGCCAGTTCGATGCGGCCAAGGTGCTGGCCTCGGTGGCGCGCGAGTTCGGCCGCATTCCCAAGCCCAAGCGCGCGTTGCCGCGGCTCTACACCCTCGATGCCGCGCAGGACGGCGAGCGCAGCGTCACGCTGCGCCGCGTCGGCGGCACGCCGCTGCTCTATGCGGCCTACCACCTGCCGCCGGCCGCTCATCCCGACTTCGCCGCCGCCGAACTGCTCGGCCTGGTGCTGGGCGATGGCAGCTCGGGTCGCTTGCAGAAGCAACTGGTCGAGGCCGGCCTGGCCGCGGCCATCGGCGCCGACACCCTGGCCCTGCATGACCCGGGCGTGGGCCTCTTCGTCGCCCAGCCCGGGCCCCAGCACGACCTGGCCCGCGCCCGCGAGGCGCTGATCGCCACCGTCGAGGGCTTTGCCGCCGAGCCGGTGCGCGAGGAGGAGCTGAACCGCGCCCGCGCCCAGTGGCTCAAGGGCTGGGACCAGACCTTCAGCAATCCGGAGAAGGTCGGCATCGCGCTGTCGGACTCGGTCGCCCAGGGCGACTGGCGGCTCTTCTTCCTGCTGCGCGACCGCGTCGAGCAGGTGAGCGTGGCCGACGTGCAGCGTGTCGCGACCGAGCGCCTGCTGCCCGCCAACCGCACCCTGGCCACCTACTTGCCGACCGAGGCGCCCAAGCGTGCGCCGGCGCCTTCGTCCGTCGACGTCGCCGCGCAGTTCCAGGGCTTCAAGCCGCGTGCGGCCGAGGCCGCCGCCGCCGCCTTCGACACCCGCCCCGAGGCCCTGGACCGCGCCACCACCCGCGGCCGGCTGCCCGGCGGCCTGCGCTATGCGCTGCTGCCCAAGCCCACCCGCGGCGCCGCCGTGCAGGCCCGGCTCACGCTGCGCTACGGCACGCTCGACAGCCTGAAGGGCCAGGGCGAGGTGCCGGGCTTCGTCGCGGCCCTGCTCGACAAGGGCACGCCCACGCTCAGCCGCGCCCAGATCCAGGACCGCCTGCTCGCGCTCAAGACCGAGCTGGCGATCAGCAGCCAGGAAGGCGCCGTCACCCTGGCCCTGCAATCCAAGCGCGACACCCTGCCCGAGGCCCTGGCCCTGGTCGGCCAGCTCCTGCGCGAGGCCAGCTTCCCGCCCGCCGTGCTGGAGGAATTGCGCGCCCAGGCCCTGTCGCAGATCGAGAGCCAGCGCGAGGATCCGGAGGCCCGCGTCGAGCTGGCCCTGGCCCGCCACGGCAACCCCTACCCGCGCGACGACCCGCGCTACGCCGCCAGCTTCGACGAATCGGTGGCCGATCTGAAGGCCCTGAAGGTCGAGGACCTGCGCGCCTTCCACCGCCGCTTCTACGGCGCCAGCCACGGCGAGTTCAGCGCGGTGGGCGACTTCGACCCCGAGGCCGTGCGCAGCGCCCTGGCCCGGGCGCTCGACGGCTGGGCCAGCGCCGAGCCGCAGGCCCGCATCCCCCTGCCGGCCGTGCCGGTGGCGCCGACCCGCCTGGTCGAGCGCACGCCCGACAAGCAGAACGCGACCCTGTCGGTGCGCCTGTCCGGCCTGGCCCTGACCGACCTGCATGCCGACTACCCGGCCCTGCTGGTCGGCAACCAGATCCTCGGCCTGGGCGGCAGCGCGCGGCTGTGGAAGCGCATCCGCGAGAAGGAAGGCCTGAGCTACAGCGTGGTCAGCTTCTTCCAATGGAACCCGGTCGATGCCAATGCGAGCTGGAAGGCCGAGGCCATCTTCGCGCCGCAGAACCTGGCCAAGGTCGAAGCCGGTTTCCGCGAGGAAGTGGCCCGGCTGCTGGCCGACGGCATCACCCCGACCGAGCTGGAGGAGACCCGCAAGGGCCTGCTGGCGGCCCGGGCGCTGCGCCGGGCGCAGGACGCGCAGCTTGCCGCCAGCCTGGCCGCGCAGCTCCACCTCGAGCGCAGCTTCGCGACCGAGGCGGGCGTCGATGCGGCCATCGCCCGGCTGACCGTCGACCAGGTCAACACGGCCCTGCGCCGCTGGCTGCAGCCCGAGCGTTTTGTCACGGCCGTGGGCGGCGATTTCAAGGATTGAGCCCGCCGCGCCCGCCCCGGCGGGCGGCTGCGGGCCGGGCGGAGACAATCGCCCCGTTTTCCCCGACCTGGCTTTGCCGTGCTGCCCTCTTCGTCCCCCGCTGAATCGACCCCGTCCCCCAGCCTGCCGCAGGCCGACGCCGACCGTACCGAGCCCCTGGGCGCGGCCCTGCCCGAGGCCCCGGCCGATGCGGTGGCGCAGCCTGAGGAGCCGGCCGAGCGGGTCGCGTCTTCGCCCACGGCCGAGTCGGTCCTCGCCCCGGTTGCGCAAGCCCCGGCCGCCGCGGGCGCCGACGAGCCGGCGGATGCGACAGCCGAGACCGCTGCCGCCGATGCAGTCGCCGCAACCGCAACCGCAGCCGCAACCGCAACCGCAGCCACCCCGCCTGGCATGAGCCTCGCCGCCTGCGCGAGCGAGCTGGCCACCCGCTTCCCGGCCGTCTTCACGCCGGGCCAGGCCCGGCCGCTGAAGCTGCGCATCCAGGCCGACATCCAGGCCCGGGCGCCGGGCGTCTTCGGCAGGAAGATCCTGTCGGCCTTCCTGCACCGCCACACCACGGCCACCGCCTACCTCAAGGCCCTGGCCAGCCAGCCCGAGCGCATCGACCTCGACGGCCAGCCGGCCAGTCCGGTCGATGCCGAGCACCGCGACGCCGCCGCGGCCGAAGTGCAGCGCCGCCGCGCCCGTCGTGCTGAGCAGCGCCCGCCCGCGCCGGGCCGCGTACCCCGCGCCGCCGAGGCCGTCGCCGGCGATGCCGCACCCGCTGCACCCGATGCCGCCGATGCCGCCGATGCCGAGCGGCCCGCCCGCCCGCCGCGCGGCCCGCGGCCCGAAGGCAGCCGCCGCGCCGGCCCGCCGGCGGGCGAGGCCGGCCCGCCCCGCGCACCCCGCGCCGAGGGCGAGTCCCACCCGCCGCGCGCACCCCGCGCCGAGGGTGATTCCCGCCCGCCGCGCGCCGACGCTGCCCCGCGCCCGCCGCACCCCGAAGGTGATCGGCGTGGTCCGCGCCCCGAGGGGGCAGCGCGCGGCCCGCGTTTCGAGGGCGAGCGACGCGGTCCCCCGGCCGAGGGCGGCCGCCGCCCGGCGGCAGCCGGTGCCCGCCCGCCGCTGCCGCGTCCGGACCGCGAGGGCCGCGGCCCGCGTCCGGATGGCGTCCGCAGCGCGCCGGTCGACCGGGCCGAGGAGACGCCGCGCGACCCCGCCCAGCTCGAACGCGCCAACCTGCTGCGCGCCTACGAAACGAGCACGCTGACGCGCGCGAACTTCTGCGCCCTCAAGCGCCTGGACGAGGCGACGCTGGAGGCCCAGCTCGCCCAGGCCCGCAGCGAGCGCGGTGCCCGCGCGCCGCGCCGCGGCTGAGCGGCCGGGCCGCGCGCTTGCACCCTCTCAGTCGGCTGCGGCCGGCCGGCCCTCGGCCAGAGCCTTGAAGACCCGGCGCTCGCTCAGCTCGTCGAGGTAGGCGGCCACGCCCGCGCCCTCGCGGTCGAGGAAGCGGGCGACTGCATCCGCAAAGCCCGGATGCGCCAGCCAGTGCGCACTGCGCGTGGGCACCGGCAGCAGGCCGCGGGCCATCTTGTGCTCGCCCTGGGCGCCGCCCTCGAAGCGGCGCCAGCCTTCGGCGATGCACCACGCGATCGGCTGGTGGTAGCAGGCCTCGAAGTGCAGGCAGCGCACCGGCTCGGTCGCGCCCCAGTAGCGGCCGTAGGCCACGCGTTGTGACGGGTCGAGCGCGATCAGCGCGCTGGCCACCCGCGTGCGGCCGCGCCAGGCCCGCACCAAGCGCCAGTGCGTGGGCAGGTGGGCGGCCATGTACGCGAAGAAGTCGCGCGTCAGGTAGGGCCGGCTGTGGTGCTCGGCATAGGTCTGGCTGTAGCAGCGGTAGAAGAAGTCCCAGTCGGCCGTGTCCATGTCCGGCCCGGCGACCTGGTCGAGCGTGACGCCGGCCTCGGCCACATAGCGCCGCTCCTGGCCGATCTTGCGGCGGCGGTCGCGGCTGAGGTGGGCCAGGAAGTCGTCGAAGTCGGCATAGGGCCGGGCCTCGGCCGGCGCCTCGGGTGCGGCGTCGCGGTTGTGCCAGTGGAACTGCACGCCGTGGCGGATCAGCCAGCCGGCCGCCTCGGCCGTGGCCTGGTCGGCCGGGTCGATGAAGAGCAGGTGGGCGGAGGATCGGCCGTCCTCGCGCGCCCGGTCTTCCAGCGCTCGCAGCAGGGCGGCCCGCGCCGCGGCGCTGCGCGCGAGCAGGCGGCTGCCGGGCACCGGCGTGAAGGGCGGTGCGCTCAGCAGCTTGGGGTAGTAGCGCTGGCCGGCGCGTTCCCAGGCCTCGGCCCAGGCCCAGTCGAAGACGTATTCGCCGTAGCTGTGGCTTTTCTCGTAGAGCACGCAGCCGGCTTCCAGCCGGCCGTCGGCGCGGGCCAGGGTCAGGAAGCAGGGCGTCCAGCCGGTGGCCGGCACCGCGCTGCCGCTGGCATGCAGGGCGTCTAGGTAGGCATGCTTCAGGAAGGGGCTGGGCGTGGGGCTGGCGGCGAGCAGCGCATCCCAGGCCTGGGCGGGCACGGTGTCGGGCCGCTCGTGCACGCGCAGGGTGAGCGGGCCGGGCATGGCGTCTGCATCGTCCGGGGGCGGCCCGCCCTGGCCCGCGGCCTGCGGCCCCGCCGCCGGCCTGGCCGAGGGGGCGGGGCTACCATGCCGGGCTGCTTCCGCCGCGGTCGGCGGGCGCCGCTTCTCGTCCTCGCGCGCCTTGTTCTCGTCCATGTCCCTGCCTTCGCTCGCCTTCGCGCTGCTGCAATTCAACCCGGTGCTCGGGGATCTGGCCGGCAATGCCCGCCGCCTGGAGGCCGCCGCGCGGGCGGCGCATGCGCGCGGCGCGACGGTGGTGCTGGCGCCCGAGCTGGCCCTGTGCGGCTACCCACCCGAGGACCTGCTGCTGCGGCCGGCCTTCCTGGCGGCCTGTGCAAGCACGGTGCAGGCCATGGCCGCCGACCTGGCCGACTGCCCCGGGCTGAGCCTGATCCTCGGTCATCCGCAGCCGCTTGACCGGGCTGGGGCTGTTCGCGGCCGTTCGCTGCAGCGCCAGCCGGCGATCAATGCCGCCGCGGTGCTGGCCGGCGGCCGGGTGCAGGCCCTCTACGCCAAGCGCGAGCTGCCCAACTACCAGGTCTTCGACGAGCGGCGCTACTTCGTCGGCGGCCGCGAGCTGGGCCTGGGCCCGGTGCTCGTGGAGGCCGGCGGCCGGCGCCTGGGCCTGCTGATCTGCGAAGACGCCTGGTTCGACGAGCCGGCCGAGGCCGCGAAGGCGGCCGGCGCCCAGGCCCTGCTGGTGCTGAACGCTTCCCCCTACCACCGTGGCAAGGCCGCCGAGCGCGAGGCCCGCATGGCCGAGCGCGCCCGGGCCGTGGGCCTGCCGCTGGCCTATGCCCACGGCGTGGGCGGGCAGGACGAGATGGTCTTCGACGGTGCGTCCTTCGTGCTCGACGCGGCCGGCACGGTGCAGGCCCGCGCACCGGCCTTCGTGGAGGGCACGCTGCATGCCGCCTTCGACGGTCCGGCCGATGCGCCGCAGCCCCGCCCCCTGGCCTTTGTGCCCGCCGAGGCCGGTGCGACGCTGCCCCCCGAGGCCGCCGCCGGCCGGGCCACGCTGCCGGGCGAAGAGGCCGAGGTCTGGGCCGCCCTGGTCACCGGCGTGCGCGACTACGTCGGCAAGAACGGCTTCCCGGGCGCCATCCTGGGCCTGTCGGGCGGCATCGATTCGGCCCTGGTGCTGGCGATTGCCGTCGAGGCCCTGGGCGCCGACCGGGTGCGCGCGGTGATGATGCCCTCGCCCTACACGGCCGACATCTCCTGGCTGGATGCGCGCGACATGGCCGAGCGCCTGGGGGTGCAGTACGACGAGATCGCGATCGCGCCGGCCATGGCGCGCTTCCGCGAGGCCCTGGCTTTCGACTTCGCCGGCAAGCCCGAGGACGCGACCGAGGAGAACCTGCAGGCCCGCATCCGCGGCACCCTGCTGATGGCCTTGTCGAACAAGGGCGGCCGCATCGTGCTGACCACCGGCAACAAGAGCGAGATGGCGACCGGCTACTGCACCTTGTATGGCGACATGGCCGGCGGCTTCGCCGTGATCAAGGACGTGGCCAAGACCCTGGTCTGGCGCCTGGCGCGCTGGCGCAATGCCGAGGCCGTGGCGCGCGGCGAGGTCGAGCCCATCCCCGAACGCATCATCACCCGCCCGCCCTCGGCCGAGCTGCGGCCCGACCAGTGCGACCAGGACAGCCTGCCGCCCTACGAGGTGCTCGACGCCATCCTGGCCCGCTACATGGAGGACGATGCCTCGATCGAGCAGCTTCTGGCCGAAGGCTATGCGCCGGCCGATGTTGAGCGCGTCACGCGGCTGATCCAGCTCAACGAGTACAAGCGCCGCCAGGCGCCGATCGGCATCCGCATCACCCACCGCGCCTTCGGCCGCGACTGGCGCTACCCGATCACCTCGAAGTTCCGGGCCTGATCGGGGCGTCCGGTCCCCGCACCGGTGCATCGCGGGCGGCCTGACTACACTGGGCGCCATTCGTTTTCGGACCCTGGAGACCCGCCCCATGAAACAGATCACCGCCGTCATCAAGCCCTTCAAGCTCGAAGAGGTGCGCGAGGCGCTGGCCGAGGTCGGCGTGTCCGGCCTGACGGTGACCGAGGTCAAGGGCTTCGGCCGCCAGAAGGGCCACACCGAGCTGTATCGCGGCGCGGAGTACGTGGTCGACTTCCTGCCCAAGGTGAAGGTCGAGGTGGTCGTGCGCGCCGACGATGTCGAGCGCTGTATCGAAGCCATCGTCAAGGCCGCCCGCACCGGCAAGATCGGCGACGGCAAGATCTTCGTGACCGAGGTCGAGCGCGTGGTGCGCATCCGCACCGGCGAAGTCGACGAATCGGCGATCTGAGGCGGGCCGAAGGTCAAGCCAGGGCCGGACCGCTCAGATCCGGTCCAGCTCCAGCGGCGGCCGGCCGGGACGGTCGCCTGCCTGCCGGTGCAGATGGTCGAGCAGCGACTCGATCTGCGTGTCCACCGTCAGCAGGGCCCGGGTGGCCGGGCCAACAAAGCCCTGGGCCACGGTCTGGTCCAGGAAGCCGAGCAGGCTGTCGTAGTAGCCGGCCACATTGAGCAGGCCCAGCGGCCGGTCGTGCTCGCCGAGCTGGCGCCAGGTCCAGACTTCGAACAACTCCTCCTGCGTGCCGATGCCGCCCGGCAGGGCCAGGAAGGCATCCGCCGCCTCGGCCATCGCCTGCTTGCGCTGGTGCATGGACGACACGACGCGCAGCTCGCTCAGCCCGGTGTGGCCGACCTCGCGCTGCTGCAGCGAGACCGGGATCACGCCGAAGACGGTGCCGCCCGCGGCCAGCGTGGCATCGGCCACCACGCCCATCAGGCCGATCCGGCCGCCGCCATAGACCAGACGCCAGCCCCGCCGACCCAGCGCCGTGCCCAGGGCCTGGGCGGCGGCGCGAAAGCGCGGATCCTGCCCCGCCCGCGAGCCGCAGTAGACGCAGAGGCTGAAGGGCGCGGCCGGGGCAGGCGTGGGCAAGGTCATCATCGCGTCGCTCAGACCATGAAGCGGTGCCAGAGCGCCGCACCCCAGATGCCGCCACACAGCAGCAGGCTCATCAGCACGGCGGCGCTGGCCAGGTCCTTGGCGCGCTTGGACAGGTCGTGCAGCTCGTAGCTGACGCGGTCGATGGCGGCCTCGATGCCCGAGTTCAGCAGCTCGACGATCAGCACCAGCAGCACCGAGCCGACCAGCAGCGAGACCTCGACCCAGCCCTGGCCCAGCCAGAAGGCGGCAGGCAGCAGCACGGCAGCGCTCCAGGTCTCCTGCCGGAAGGCGCTTTCGCCGCGGTAGGCCAGCTTCAGGCCGTCGATCGAGTAGCCGAGTGCATGGCGCAGCCGGTCCAGGCCGGTGCGGCCCTTGTGGGGGTTGCTCATGGCGCGCGATGGTAGTCGCGGCCCTGTGACGAAGGGTTCCGCCGGGCTTCAGGCCGCGGGCAGGTCCGGGCGGGTGTCGACCAGGCGGGTGCCGCTCAGCAGGTCGTGGGCGAACTGCCGCTCGGGCAGCCAGCGGCTCAGGCCGCCGTAGACCAGCACCCAGGCCGCGAGGCTGAGGCTGGCGCTGCCGCCGGCCGTCCAGCCCATCGCCCAGCTCAGGGCCAGCGGGGGCAGCACCCAGATCCAGCTCAGCACGAAGCGCAGCAGGGCCTGGCCCAGGCGCGGGCGGCCGCCGTCGCGGGCCACCAGGCGCAGCCGCCAGGTCTGCATGGCCAGGGTCTGGCCCCCCTTGCGCCAGAAGCCGACGAAGTAGGCCGCCAGCACCAGGAAGGCCCAGGCTTGCAGGCCGCTGCGACCCTCCAGGCCGTGGCGCTGGCCGGTGATCACCGCATAGAGGAAGCCGGCGAACATGGTGACGGCGAAAAGCAGCACCGCTTCGTAGAGCAGCGCAGCCAGGCGGCGGCGCAGCGGCGGGGTGGGGGGCAGGGCCATGGGCGAGGGGGCCGGCGCGGCAGGGGCCGGACTCGGGCGGGAGGGAAGGCGGAGGGAGGCCCGCGGCGTCCGGTCGCCCGGCGGGCCCGGGGCAGGTCGTTCGCTCAGGGCCGCCGTGCAGCGGGCGGGGCCCGATCCGGCGTGCCGGCCGCGCCCTGCGGACCGCGTTGCGGCAGCAAGGTGGCGGGGTCGATGAAATCGGGCGAGGTCGCGATTCTCGGCAAGCCCGGTTGCTGGTGCAGGGGTGGGGCCGGCGGCTGGGTGATGGGCCGGGTGCTGACGCCCTGCGGCCCCTGGATCAGCGTGGGCGCGACGACGCGGGCGCCGCCCTGGCCGGCCTCGGCCGGAGCGCCCTTGCGACGCGCGGCCTTGTCAGGCTTGCCGGCCGCGGGCTGCGGCAGGCTGCGCGCGAGCCGGCGCCGCTCGTCTTCGGAGAGCTGCTGGTAGGCCGCCCAGTCGGATTGCCGCACCTCGGGCCGCAGGCGCTGGGCCTCGCTGAAATTGAAGCGGGCCTGGCCGCGCTCGCGGGGGCTCATGCTGGCCCAGGCGCGCATGCGTTCCTGAACCCGGGCTTGCTCGGCCGGGCTCATGCGATCGAAGCGGGCGGCGATCTCCAGCCACTTCTGCTTGCGCGCATCGTCGATGCGGGCCCAGTCGCGGGCGAGCGGTCGCAGCGCGGTCTGCTGGCTGACGGTGAGCTGGGCCCAGGCCGGCGCGGCAGCGTGCACCGCCACGGGGCCTGCAAGGCCGAGGCTGAGCAGCAGGCCGAGAAGGGCGCGGACCGTCACCTTGGACATGCGGCCGGCTTCAGGGCCGCACGCCGCGCAGGAAGGCGGCGAAGCCGGGGTCGCTGTAGGCATCGGGCGGCAGATCGTCGGCAAGCAGGGCTGCGTCGATCTCGGCCGCGGCAAGCAGCAGGTCTTCGTCCTGCAACTGCTCGACCACGCTCAGGCCCAGCAGCAGGGCAGCCACGGCGCAGCCCACGCCCAGGGTGCCCACCCAGCCGCGCGCCGGCCGGCCCAGGCCCAGAGCGCTGCCCAGGCCCAGCAGCGAAAGCCCGCCAGCCGTCTGACCGATCGGTACCCGCCGCCGGGCGGCCTGGATCCGGGCCCGGCCGACCGCCTGTTCGCGCGCCACCCGCAGGCGCTCGGTAATGTCCTGCGGCAGCGCCTCGCTGGCGGCCGAAAGCCGGGCCGTCACGCGCAGGGCATAACGGGCCTCGAAGGCTTCGCGGTCCGGGGTGTCAGGCGTCGTGGTCATCGGTGCGGGGGAGTGGGATGACAGGCTCATGGAACAATTCCCCGGGCGCGGAGGACCCGGGCCAGCGTGTGCACGGCCCGGGAGCAATGGGTCTTGACGCTGCCGACCGAGCAACCCATGGCCGCTGCGGTTTCGGCCACATCAAGCTCTTCCCAGTAACGCATCAAGAAGGCTTCGCGTTGACGGGCCGGGAGCTTGGTGACCTCGGCTTCGATGTCTTGCAGGATCCGCGCCCGCTCGACCCGGTCGGCGGCGCTTTCGAAGCGCGGATCGCCCTGCGCCTCGGCGGCGCCCAGGGTCTCCAGCCAGCTCATGTCGCCGTCCTCGTCCTCGGCGCCGGACAGGCTGCTGAAGTTCTGGACCACCGCATTGCGCACCTTCTGGCGGCGAAACCAGTCCAGCGTGGCATTCGACAGGATGCGCTGGAACAGTGCGGGCCACTCGGAGGCGGGGCGCTCGGCATAGTGCTCGGCCAGGCGGATCATCGCGTCCTGCACGATGTCGAGGGCGGCATCGTCGTCGCGCACCGTGTAGGCGGTCCGCTTGAAGGCCCGTTTCTCGACGCTGCGCAGGAAGTCGCTGAGGGCGTCGGTGGCGGGCAAGGTCGGCAGCGTGCGGCGGTGGGGGCCGGATTATCGCCATGCCCGGGCTCTGGCCGGGCGGGCTGCCCGCGATGCCATAATCCCAGGTCGCATCAAGATTCACAGGTCTCTTTCTGCCCCCGACCCGGGCGCCGATGGTGGCCGCGCAGGCCCCGCACCCGCCTCAAGAGGGCGCGGAGAGGGGCACCGAAGGGTTTTCGTCAGAGAAATTCTCAGAGGTTCTCAAATGGACATGTCTGCCGCGGAAGTCAAACGGGCCGCCAGCGCCCAAGCCGCTTCTTCCCCCGCCACCGACCCCAACGGTTCGGAAATCCTCGTCAAGGGCCTGCAGGCCGAAGGCGTCAAGTTCCTCTGGGGCTACCCCGGCGGCGCCGTCCTGTACATCTACGACGCGCTGTACAAGCAGGACACCATCGAGCACGTCCTCGTGCGTCACGAGCAGGCTGCCGTGCACGCGGCCGACGGCTATGCCCGGGCCACCGGCGAAGTCGGCGTGGCCCTGGTGACCTCGGGTCCGGGCGTCACGAATGCCATCACCGGCATCGCGACCGCCTACATGGACTCGATTCCCATGGTGATCATCACCGGCCAGGTGCCCACCGCCGCGATCGGCCTGGATGCCTTCCAGGAGTGCGACACCATCGGCATCACCCGCCCGATCGTCAAGCACAATTTCCTTGTCAAGGACGTGCGCGACCTGGCGACGACCATCAAGAAGGCCTTCCACATCGCCCGCACCGGCCGTCCCGGCCCGGTGGTGGTCGACATCCCGAAGGACGTCTCGCTGGCCCGCACCCCCTTCGTCTACCCGGACAAGGTGGAGATGCGCTCCTACAACCCGGTGAAGAAGGGCCACAGCGGCCAGATCCGCAAGGCCGTGCAGTTGCTGCTGAGCGCCAAGCGGCCCTACATCTACACCGGCGGTGGCGTGATCCTGGGCGAGGCCCACAAGGAGCTGCGCGAGCTGGCCGACCTGCTGGGCTACCCGGTCACCAACACGCTGATGGGCCTGGGCGCCTTCCCCTCGACCGACCCGCGCTTCCTCGGCATGCTGGGCATGCACGGCACCTACGAAGCCAACATGACGATGCAGCACTCGGACGTGCTGATCGCCATCGGGGCGCGCTTCGACGACCGCGTGATCGGCAACCCAAAGCACTTCGCCTCGGTCGAGCGCAAGATCATCCACATCGACATCGACCCCTCGAGCATCTCCAAGCGCGTGAAGGTCGACATCCCCATCGTCGGCGACGTGAAGGATGTGCTGCAGGAGCTGATCGCCCAGATCAAGGAGACGCCGACCCGCATCGAATCTTCGGTGCTGTCGGCCTGGTGGGCGCAGATCAACGAGTGGCGCAAGAAGGACTGCCTGGGCTTCAAGCTCTCGGACGATGTCATCAAGCCGCAGGCGGTGGTCGACAAGCTCTGGGAGCTGACCCGGGGCACCGACACCTACATCACCTCCGACGTCGGCCAGCACCAGATGTGGGCTGCGCAGTACTACCGCTTCGACGAGCCGCGCCGCTGGATCAACTCCGGCGGCCTCGGCACCATGGGCGTCGGCCTGCCCTATGCGATGGGCATCAAGCTTGCCAAGCCGGATGCGGACGTGTTCTGCATCACCGGCGAGGGCTCGATCCAGATGAACATCCAGGAGCTCTCGACCTGCCAACAGTACAAGACACCGGTCAAGGTCATCAGCCTGAACAACCGCTACCTCGGCATGGTGCGGCAGTGGCAGGAGCTGGACTACGAAGGCCGCTACTCGCACAGCTACATGGACGCGCTGCCGGACTTCGTGAAGCTCGCCGAGTCCTACGGCCACATCGGCCTGAAGATCGAGAAGCCCTCGGAGGTCGAGCCGGCCCTGAAGGAGCTGATCCGCCTGAAGGACCGCACCGTCTTCCTCGACGTGCGCACCGACCCGACCGAGAACGTCTGGCCCATGGTCAAGGCCGGCAAGGGCATCAGCGAGATGCTGCTCGGCTCCGAAGACCTCTGACCCTGGCCTGAACCCCAGAGCCGCGGCCCGACCGCGACGCGAGGGCAGGGGGCTTGCCGGCCCCCGTGCTTGTCGCGCCGCCCGGTCCGCGGACCTTGTTGCTCCCCTTCCACGCTTCCGGCGCGGCCACAGGCCGGCGGTCACCGCCGCCGTCCCCAAGAGCCCGCCCAGGACGACGCCCCATGCAAAAGCACATCATTGCCCTGTTGCTCGAAAACGAGCCTGGCGCCCTCTCGCGCGTCGTGGCCCTGTTCTCGGCCCGCGGCTACAACATCGAGAGCCTGACGGTCGCGACGACCGAGGATCCCTCGCTCTCGCGCATGACCATCACCACCCGTGGCAGCGACGACGTGATCGAGCAGATCACCAAGCACCTGAACCGCCTGATCGAGGTGGTCAAGGTCGTCGACCTGACCGAAGGCAGCTACACCGAGCGCGAGCTGATGCTCATCAAGGTGCGTGCCGTCGGCAAGGAGCGCGACGAGATGAAGCGCATGGCCGACATCTTCCGCGGCCGCATCGTCGATGTGACCGAGAAGACCTACACCATCGAGCTGACCGGCGACGCCGCCAAGCTCGACGCCTTCATCGAGGCGGTGGACCGCACCGCCATCCTTGAAACCGTGCGCACCGGCACCAGCGGCATCGGCCGCGGCGAGCGCATCCTGAGGGTTTGATCGGCCCACCCCCGAAGCGCCTGCGGCGCTCCCCCTCCAGGGGGCGCCGCTGGCAGACCGGCGGAGCCGGATCTGCGGCGGCTGCTGGATGAACCTCCCACCTTTCCGAATACTTTGGAGCACGCTATGAAGGTCTATTACGATAAGGACGCCGACCTCTCCCTGATCAAGGGCAAGAACGTCGCCATCATCGGCTACGGCTCGCAAGGCCATGCCCATGCGCAGAACCTGCGCGATTCCGGCGTCAATGTGACGGTCGGCCTGCGCAAGGGCGGTGCGTCCTGGTCCAAGGTTGAGGCCGCGGGCATCAAGGTGGCCGAGGTGAACGACGCCGTCAAGGCGGCCGACCTCGTCATGATCCTGCTGCCCGACGAGAACATCCCCGAGGTCTACAACAACAACGTCGCGCCCAACATCAAGCAGGGCGGCACGCTTGCCTTCGCCCACGGCTTCAACGTGCACTACAACCAGGTCGTGCCGCGTGCCGACCTGGACGTGATCATGGTCGCCCCCAAGGGCCCCGGCCACACCGTGCGTTCCGAATACCTCAAGGGCGGCGGCGTGCCCTCGCTGATCGCGGTCTACCAGGACAAGTCCGGCAAGGCCCGTGACATCGCCTTGTCCTATGCGGCGGCCAATGGCGGCACCAAGGGCGGCGTGATCGAGACCAACTTCAAGGAAGAGACCGAGACCGACCTCTTCGGCGAGCAGGCCGTGCTCTGCGGCGGCGCCGTCGAGCTGGTCAAGATGGGCTTCGAGACCCTGACCGAAGCCGGCTATGCGCCGGAGATGGCCTACTTCGAGTGCCTGCACGAGCTCAAGCTGATCGTCGACCTCATGTACGAAGGCGGCATCGCCAACATGAACTACTCGATCTCGAACAATGCTGAGTTCGGCGAGTACGTGACCGGCTCCGAGGTGATCAACGAGAAGTCGCGCGAAGCCATGCGTGCGGCCCTCAAGCGCATCCAGACCGGCGAGTACGCCAAGATGTTCATCCTGGAAGGCAAGACCAACTACCCCAGCATGACCGCGCGTCGCCGCCTGAATGCCGAGCACCCGATCGAGACCGTCGGTGCCCAGCTTCGCGGCATGATGCCGTGGATCGCGAAGAACAAGCTGGTCGACCAGTCGAAGAACTGAGCCCGCGCGCCCCGCGGGGCGCCGCAGCCCGGCCGGCCGCCATCCCCCTGGGGATCGCGGCCGTTTTTCATGGGCGGGCTGATGCATGCCCGGCCGCGGCGGTTGGGCTCACGCCCTGAGCCTGTCGCGCAACCGAGCCCGCCGGACACCGAGGATGTTCTCCATGAAGCCCCTGCCGCTTGAGCTGCCCCTGATCCAGGCCCCCATGGCCGGCGCACAGGATGCCGGCTTGGCCCTGGCGGTCGGCGAGGCCGGCGGCCTGGGCTCGCTGCCGGCGGCACAGCTCGGGCCCGAGGCCCTGGCTACCGAGCTGGCCCGCCTGCGGGCGGCCGGCCGGCCCTACAACCTGAACTTCTTCTGCCACAAGCCGCCGACGCCGGATGCCGTGCGCCAGGCCGCCTGGGTCGAGGCGCTGAAGCCCTACTACGAGGAGCTGTACCTGGATGCCGCGCAGGCCGAGGCCGGCCCCGGCCGCCAGCCCTTCGACGCCGAGGTACTGGCCCGCATCGCGCCCTTCCGGCCGCCGGTGGTGAGCTTCCACTTCGGCCTGCCCGATGAAGCGCTGCTGGCGCCCATCCGCGCCTGGGGCGGCTGCATCCTGTCCTCGGCCACCACGGTCGAGGAAGCGCGCTGGCTCGCCGCACGCGGGGTCGACGGCCTCATCGCCCAGGGCCTGGAGGCCGGCGGCCACCGCGGCATGTTCCTTTCGGACGATCTGTCCACCCAGCTCGGCAGCTTCGCGCTGCTGCCGCAGATCGTGCGGGCGGCGCCGCTGCCGGTGGTCGCCGCGGGTGGCATCGCCGATGCGGCCGGTGTGGCCGCCGCACGGGCCCTGGGCGCCTGCGCGGTCCAGGTCGGCACCGCCTACCTGCTGTGCCCGGAAGCAAGGATCAGCCCGCTGCACCGCGCCGCGCTCCAGGCGCCCGAGCCCGGGCCGACCCAGCTCACGCGGCTCTTCACCGGCCGGCCGGCGCGCGGCTTGGTCAATCGCCTGATGCGCGAGCTGGGGCCGATGAGCCCGCTGGCCCCGGCCTTCCCGCTCGCTCCGGGGGCGCTGGCGCCGCTGCGCGCCGCGGCCGAGGCGCGTGGCCGCAGCGATTTCTCGCCGCTCTGGGCCGGCCAGAACCTGAGCGGCTGCCGCGCCGTGCCGGCCGGCCAGCTCACGCGCGAGCTGGCCGCGGGCTGGGGCCGCTGAGCCCTTCGGGACCCGCCCCCGGCGATGCGGCATGGCCTGCGTGCTAGGGTCAAGGCCTCTTCACTTCCGTCAAGGATTGCCATGCGTCCGCTGCGCTTGCTTGCCATCTGCCTCCCCCTGGCCCTGGGCCTGAGCGCCTGCGAGAAGAAGCCCGAGGGCGTGATCGAGCAGGCCCAGGACAAGGTCAACGACGCGCTCGATCGCCGCCCGAACGAGAAGCTCCGGGACGCCGCCGAGGACCTCGGCAAGGCCGCGACCGAGGCCAAGGACGCAGCGGCCAAGGCCGCCGAAGGTGCGGCCGAAGCGGCCGGCAAGGCCCTGAAGCAAGCCGGCGAGGCGGTCGAGAAGGCGGCCAGCCGCTGAGCCTGCACGGTCTGGGCCGTCGCGCTGCGGCGGGTCCAGGCTCACTGCATGCGCCAGCGCACCGACCTGAGGCTCCTGCGGGATCAAGCTCGGGGTGTGCATTTCGAAAGCCCCCGCACCGGCGCCCCGCCGGTCTGGCTTTCGGGCTGCACAGGCCGGACGGTGCATCGGCACGGCCCGATGCCCTCCGCCCCTTCCCTTGCCAAGGAGTCCTCATGGACAGCCCCACCCTCACGTCCTCGCCCGCGCCGGGCACGCTGCACGCTCCCACCGCCGGGCCCGGCCCCGCGCTGATGGGCGCCCACACCTTGCTGGGCAACGATGTCTACAACCGCGACGCACTAAGCCTCGGCGACATCAAGGAATTCATGATCGACATGGCCACCGGGCACATCGCCTATGCGGTGCTGTCCTTCGGGGGCGTGATGGGCCTGGGCGACAAGCTCTTCGCCGTGCCCTGGTCGGCCCTGAAGCTCGACACGGTCAACAAGCGCTTCACGCTGGACGTGCTGCGCGAGGCCTTGAAGGAAGCCCCGGGCTTCGACAAGGAGCATTGGCCGAGCATGTCCGATGCCACCTGGGCCCATGCGGTCCACAGCTTCTACGGCACGTCGCTGGCGCGGCCGAGCTGAATCCTGCCTGCCACGCTGGCACCTGCTGGCGTGTCGAGCCCTTCCCGCGGGCCTCGACGTGTGGTGAGGCGCAGCTGCCCGCTCCACCGGCCCGGCCCGCAAGCCGGCGGATGTTCCGTCCGCCTCCTGCTCCAACGATCGTCCCTTTTTGCAAGGTGAATCCCATGAGCAACGAACCCCTGAAGAATCCCTCGCAAGGTCCGGCCATCCAGGCGCCGGACAAGTCCGCACCGGGCGACGGCAGCAAGACCCAGGTCAAGCCGCAGGACAATGTCCCCGTGAAGAATCCCGCCGAGCAGCATCCCAATGCGGCCAAGGATGCGGTGAAGAAGTGATCGTCGGGGCCCTGGCCGGGTGACCGGGCGGGGCCCTGAGAGCGGCCCGCTTCCCGCCTGTCGCGGGTCGTGAAAGCCGGAGCCGCGCTTGCGGGGCTCCGGCTTTCGAACGTTCAGGCTGGCCTGCGCCGGGCGGCTCAGCGCCGCGCCAGCAACAGACGCAGCGCGGTGGCGGCCAGCAAGGCGAACAGCGCCCCGCTCCACACCTCGTAGCCCAGGCCCAGCAGGCGGTAGCCGGCCGAATCCATGCACGTGGCCGTGACCTGGAAGAGCCAGGGCAGGGTGGTCTCCAGGCCGGTGGCCATCAGGAAACGGTCGGCCAGGGTCAGCGCGCAGCTCGCATCGAGCGCGGCCACCTTGTGCTGGAACACGGCCGAAGCCACGCCGCCCAGGGCCAGGGCCAGCACCCCCAGCGAGGCGGCGGTCTGCACCCCGCGCGGCTTGCTGATCCAGCCCAGCAGCGCGACGGCGGCCAGCGCCAGGTAGAGCACGCGCTGGAAGATGCACCAGGGGCAGGGCTGCATGCCGAAGCCGTGCTGCGACAGCAGGGCCAGGCCGACGGCCGCCAGCGCAACCAGCGCGACCAGCGCCAGCACCCCGCGCGGCATGCGCGCGAAGACCGAACGCGGCGGCAGGTGATGGGCCGTGTTCATCGCAGGCGTCAGCGCACTTCGGCGATCAGTTCGATCTCGACGCAGGCGCCCAGGGGCAGCGAGGGCACGCCGAAGGCGCTGCGCGCATGCGCGCCGACCGTCGCGCCGAAGACCTCGCCCATCAGTTGCGAGGCGCCGTTGGTGACCAGGTGCTGCTCGGTGTAGGCCGGCGTGCTGCTGACCAGGCTCATCAGCTTGACGATGCGCAGCACGCGCTCCAGGTCGCCGTCGAGCGCGGCATTCAGCGTGCCCAGCAGGTCGATGCCGACCGCGCGCGCGGCCGCGGCGCCGGTGGCGGTGTCCAGGTCCTCGCCGAGGCGGCCGGTCCAGACCTTGCCGTCGCGCTTGGCGATGTGGCCGGACAGGAAGATCAGCGAGCCGCTGCGCGCAAAAGGCACATAGGCCGCGGCCGGAATCGCCAGCGGCGGCAGGGTGATGCCGAGGTCGGCAAGGCGTTGCGCAACGGTGCTCATTGGGGGCTCTCCAAGCTCGCTCGTCCGAGGGAAACAGGCCCCCTGGCGCCAAGCGGCGACGATCCTACACTGGCCCGCATGGCCTCCGCCGGCATGCTCACGGCCCTGGCGCTGGCGGGGCTGGCGGGGGCGGCGGTGCAGCTTCAGCAGGCCGATCTGCTGCCCCATCGCGGGCCGCTGGCCCTGGGCCTGGCCCTGGCTGCGGCAGTGCTGGCGGCGGGCCTGCGGCGCCTGGCAGGCCCTGGGCGATGCGGGCTTGCCGCGGCCCGCCCCGCCGGCTCGGCGCGGGGCTTCAGAAGCGGCGCAGATCGTCTCGTGCCGCCGCTGCTCGCCCTGGCGGTGGCCGCCGGCGTCTTCGCGCTCACCGAGTTCCGCGCCCAGGCCCGCCTGGCCGAGCGGCTTGAGGCCCGCCTCGAAGGCCAGGCCCTGCAAGTGCAGGGTCGCATCACCGGCCTGCCGCAGGCCCAGGCGGCCGGCTGGCGCTTCAGCTTCGAGGTCGAGGCCGCCTGGACGGCCGCCGGCCAGCCCGTGCGCCTGCCGCGGCACCTCAGCCTGGCCTGGAACCGCTGGCCCGGCGAGCCCCCGCCGCCCGCGCTGCGCAGCGGCGAGCGCTGGCGCTGGACGCTCAAGTTGCAGCGCCCCCAGGCCCTGGCCAATCCCGGCCTGCCCGACCGCGAGCTGGCCCTGTTCGAGCAGGGCATCGGCGCGACCGGCAGCGTGCGGGCCAGCCCGCCGCCCGAGCGGCTGGCCGCCGCACCGGCCTTCTCGATCGATGGCCTGCGCGAGGCCTTGCGCGAGGCCATCTTCCGCCGCCTCGTCGGCCAGCCGCCCCAGGCCGGCCAGGTGCCGGCCACCGCCGCCGAGCCGCCGCCCGCCCGGCCGGGCGAGCGCGAGGCGCGGGTGATCGCCGCGCTCAGCGTCGGTGACCAGGCCGCCATCGAGCGGCGCGACTGGGCGCTCTACCGCGACAGCGGCATCGCCCACCTGATGTCGATCAGCGGCCTGCACGTCACCTTGTTCGCCTGGCTGGCCGGTGGCCTGATCCGCCGCGCCTGGGCCCGTGCCGGCCGCCTGCCGCTGTGGCTGCCCGCGCCCCATGCCGCCGCCTGGGGCGGGCTGCTGGCGGCCCTGGCCTATGCCCGGCTGGCCGGCTGGGGCGTGCCGGCCCAGCGCACGGTGCTGATGCTGGCGGCCTTCACCCTGCTGCGCAGCCTGGGCCTGCGCTGGCCCTGGCCGCTCACGCTCAGCGCCGTGGCCCTGCTGGTCGGCCTGATGGATCCCTGGGCCTTGCTGCAGCCCGGCTTCTGGCTGAGCTTTGGTGCGGTGGCGCTGCTGATGCTGGGCGAGCCGGCCCGGCCGGCCCCCCGCCCGCCCCGCGGGCCGCGCGACAGCATCCGGGCCTGGGCGCTTGCGGCCGGGCGTGCAGCCGCAAGCGCGCTGGCACCGGCCGTGCGCGCGCAGACGCGCATCAGCCTGGGCCTGGCGCCGCTGGGCCTGCTGCTCTTCCAGCAGTTCGCGCCCCTGGGCCTGCTGGCCAATCTGCTGGCCGTGCCCCTGGTCACCCTGCTGCTGATGCCGCTGAGCCTGGCCGGGGCCTTGCTGCCGCCGCTCTGGGACACAGCCGCCTGGGGCCTGGCGGGCCTGCATCTGGGCCTGGAAGCCCTGCTGGACCTGGGCCGCCACCTGGGCACGCCGGTGTGGACGGCGCCCGCCGCGCCGCTGGCCGCGGTGCTGCTGGGCCTGCTGGGCGGCGCCCTGGTCGTCATGGCCCTGCCGCTGCGGCTGCGCGCCCTGGCCCTGCCGCTGATGCTGCCCATGCTGCTGCCGGCCCCGGCCCGCTTGCCCGAGGGCGCCTGGCAGATGCTGGCTGCCGACATCGGCCAGGGCAGCGCCGTGCTGCTGCGCACCCGCCACCATGCCCTGCTCTACGACGCCGGTCCGCGCTTCGGCCCCGACAGCGATGCCGGCGACCGGGTGCTGCTGCCCCTGCTGCGCCACCTGGGCCTGCGCCGGCTCGACCTGCTGGTGCTCAGCCATGGCGATGCCGACCACATCGGCGGCGCGGCCGCGCTGATCCAGGGCCTGGACCTGGGCGCCGTGCAGACCTCGCTGCCGGCCGACCATGCCCTGGCCGGGCTCGCGCACCGCCGGGGCCTGCCCTGGCGGCGCTGCGAGGCCGGCCAGGGCTGGCAGTGGGATGGCGTGCGCTTCGACTGGCTGCACCCCGAGGCCGCCACCCTGGCCGATCCGGCCGTGCCGTCCAACGGCCGCTCCTGCGTGCTGCGGGTGGCCGGGGCCTGGCCGACGCAGCCCGGCGGCGCGCCGCAGCCGCAGCGCCTGCTGCTGACCGGGGACATCGGCCGCGCCGAGGAACTGCGCCTGGCCCGGGTGGGCGATCCGGCCGGCGCCGGCCCGCCCCCCGCGCTGCGGGCCGAATGGCTGATGCTGGCCCACCACGGCAGCGGCCTGAGCAGCCACGACTTCTTCCTCGATGCCGTGCGCCCGCAGGCAGCCTTCGCCCAGGCCGGCCACCGCAACCGCCACGGCCATCCGGCCGCCGCGCTGCGCGAGCGCCTGGCCGCGCGCGGCATTCCGCTGATCGAGACCCCGCGCTGCGGCGCCTGGCAGCTCGGCCCGCAAGGCAGCCGCTGCTGGCGCGCCGAAGCCCGCCGCCACTGGCATGCCACCGGGCCCGCCTCGCCCGACAAGCCGGCACCGGCAACAGCACCCACAAGGGCATCTGCATCTGCATCGGCATCCGCATCGACACCGGCACTGCAAGCCGCACCGCCCGATGGCTCGGAACTTGCTGCCCGGCCTTGAGGGGCCAGGCCATGCCCTGCCACGCCGGCTGTGGTCGCGAAGACACAGCCGAGCGGCATGATGGGCAGGCCGTCGACGCCGCTGGCCGCCCGCCGCGCCGCAACCCGACCGATTTCCGAACACCCGAGGAGAGGGCCTTGGCCATCCACGTCGCGCTCCACCACGTCACCCACTACAAGTACGACCGCCGGGTCCAGCTCTCGCCGCAGGTCGTGCGTCTGCGCCCGGCGCCGCACTGCCGCACGCCGGTGCTGAGCTACTCGCTGCGCATCGAGCCGGCGCAGCACTTCATCAACTGGCAGCAGGACCCCTTCTCCAACCACCTGGCCCGCCTGGTCTTCCCCGAGAAGACCACTGAGTTCAAGATCACCGTCGACTTGGTCGCCGAGATGGCGGTCTACAACCCCTTCGACTTCTTCCTGGAGCCGGAGGCCGAGACCTTCCCCTTCGCCTACGAGGCCGGCCTCAAGCACGACTTGGCGCCCTACCTGGTCAAGGGCGAGCTGACGCCGAAGTTCAAGGCCTTCGTCGACAGCATCCCGCGCGAGGAAGTGCGGACGATCGACTTCATCGTCAGCCTGAACCAGCGCCTGCAGTCCGACATCGCCTACCTGATCCGCATGGAGCCCGGGGTGCAGACGCCGGAGGAGACCCTGGTGAAGGCCAGCGGCTCCTGCCGCGATTCGGCCTGGCTGATGGTGCAGGCCTTCCGCCACCTGGGCCTGGCGGCACGCTTCGTGTCGGGCTACCTCATCCAGCTCAAGGCCGACGTGAAGGCCCTGGACGGCCCGAGCGGCACCGAAGTCGACTTCACCGACCTGCATGCCTGGTGCGAGGTCTACCTGCCCGGCGCGGGCTGGATCGGCCTGGATCCCACCTCCGGCCTGCTCGCCGGCGAGGGCCACATCCCGGTGGCCTGCACCCCCGAGCCCTCCAGCGCCGCCCCCGTGACGGGCGCGGTCGACGAGTGCGAGGTCAGCTTCGCGCACGAGATGTCGGTCACCCGCATCTATGAATCGCCGCGCGTGACCCAGCCCTACACCGAAGGCCAGTGGGCCGAGGTGTTGAGCCTGGGCGAGCAGGTCGATGCCGCCCTGAAGGCGGCCGACGTGCGCCTGACCCAGGGCGGCGAGCCGACCTTCGTCGCCGTCAGCGACCGCGACGCGGCCGAATGGAACACCGCCGCACTCGGCCCGACCAAGCGCAGCTATGCCGTCGACCTGGTGCACAAGCTGCGCGAGAAGTATGGCCAGGGCGGCTTCCTGCACTTCGGCCAGGGCAAGTGGTATCCGGGCGAGCAGCTGCCGCGCTGGGCCCTGACCATCGCCTGGCGTGCCGACCGCCAGCCCTGCTGGACCGATCCCGGCCTCTTCGCCGACGAGCGCCAGCCCGCCGGCCACGGCCCGGCCGAGGCCGAGACCTTCATCCGCCACCTGGCCGGCCTGCTCGGCTGCGGCGGCGAGCACATCCGCCCGGGCTTCGAGGACGCCTTCTACTACCTGTGGCGCGAGCGCCGGCTGCCGGTCAATGTCGATCCGCACGACAGCCGCCTCGACGACGAGCTGGAGCGTGACCGCCTGCGCCGCGTCTTCGAGCAGGGCCTCAAGCACACCGTGGGCTGGCTGCTGCCGCTCAAGCGCGAGCCCTGGGACCCGGCCCTGCAGGGACCGCGCTGGACCAGCGGCCCCTGGTTCCTGCGCGATGAGCGCCTCTACCTCATCCCCGGCGACTCGCCCATGGGCTACCGCCTGCCGCTCGATTCCCTGCCCTGGGCCGTGCCCGGCGAGCGCCAGCCCTTCTACGACGCCGATCCCTTCGCCGCGCGCAGCGCGCTGCCCGAGGCCGCGGCGCTGCGCATGCAGTACGCCCGCGCCTCTGGCCTGGCCGGCCTCGGCGACCCGATGCCGCCGGCCTTCCCGGCAGCGGAGGCGGCAGGCTTCGACGGCCCGGCCGGCGAGGCCGCAGGCGCCCAGGGCCCCGGTTCGCGCGGCGAAGCCGCCGCGGCCCCCGGCAGCGACCCGTCCGCCGCCCGCTGGCCGCAGCGCCACGAATCGGCCGGCTGGATCACCCGCACCGCGCTCTGCGTGGAGGCCCGCAACGGCACGCTCTACGTGTTCATGCCGCCCCTGGCTGCGCTGGACGACTACCTCGACCTGCTTGCCGCGCTGGAAGCCACCGCCCGCACGCTGGCCATGCCGGTCATCCTGGAGGGCTACCCGCCGCCGCGCGATCCGCGCCTGAAGATCCTGCAGGTCACGCCCGACCCCGGCGTGATCGAGGTCAACATCCACCCGGCCCACGACTGGGACGAACTGGTCGACCACACCGAATTCCTCTACCAGGCCGCCCACGAGGTGCGCCTGACCAGCGAGAAATTCATGGTCGACGGCCGCCACACCGGCACCGGCGGCGGCAACCACTTCGTGCTCGGCGGCGCCACGCCGGCCGACAGCCCCTTCCTGCGCCGGCCCGACCTGCTCGGCTCGCTGCTGACCTACTGGCACAACCATCCCAGCCTGAGCTACCTGTTCAGCGGCATGTTCATCGGCCCGACCAGCCAGGCGCCGCGGGTCGACGAGGCGCGCAACGACCAGGTCGTCGAGCTGGAAATCGCGCTGGCCGAAATGGAGCGCCAGATCGGCCTGTGGGACCAGGCCGGCGGCGTGCCGCCCTGGCTGATCGACCGCACCCTGCGCAATGTGCTGGTCGACGTCACCGGCAACACCCACCGCAGCGAGTTCTGCGTCGACAAGCTCTACAGCCCCGACGGCCCCACCGGCCGCCTCGGCCTGCTGGAGCTGCGCGCCTTCGAGATGCCGCCCCACGCCCGCATGAGCCTGGTGCAGCAACTGCTGCTGCGCGCGCTGATCGCCTGGTTCTGGAAGACGCCGCACCGCGGCCGCGGCGCCACCCGCCTGACCCGCTGGGGCACCGAGCTGCATGACCGCTTCCTGCTGCCGACCTTCGTGCAGATGGACTTCGACGATGTGCTGGCCGAGCTGGCCGAAGCCGGCTTCGCCTTCGATCCGGCCTGGTTCGCGCCGCACTTCGAGTTCCGCTTCCCGCTGATCGGCGAGGTGGCCGCGGCCGGCCTGAAGCTGAGCCTGCGCAATGCCCTGGAGCCCTGGCATGTGATGGGCGAGGAAGGCGCGCCCGGCGGCACCGTGCGCTATGTGGACAGCTCGCTGGAGCGGCTGGAGGTCAAGGTCAGCGGCCTCAACGGCAACCGCCATGTCGTCGCCGTCAACGGCCATGCCCTGCCGCTGCAGCCCACCGGCCGCATCGGCGAGTTCGTCTGCGGCCTGCGCTACCGCGCTTGGCAGCCGCCCTCGGCCCTGCATCCGACCATTGACGTGCATGCGCCGCTGAGCTTCGATGTGGTCGACCGCTGGCTGCAGCGTTCGCTGGGCGGTGCCCGTTACCATGTGGCGCACCCGGGCGGCCGGAACTACGAGACCTTCCCGATCAATGCCTACGAGGCCGAGAGCCGGCGGCTGGCGCGCTTCTTCGCCTTCGGCCACACGCCGGGCAAGATCGACCTGCTGCCGGCCCAGCCGAGCCGGGAGTTCCCCTTCACGCTCGACCTGCGCATGCGCCGCTGAGCGCGGCCCGAAGCCGTTTCGGTTCGGGCAGGCCCACCCGGCGCGGGCCGGGTGAACCGGCCTTCCTGCCCCTGCCGACGTCTGTCTTCCTGCCCCCGTGCTGCCGCTTCCCCTCGACCCGGATCCCGATGCTGAACTGGCCGCCGCCGAGGCCGCCTGCGCCCATGCCCTGAGCGTGGCGCAGCCGGCCGTGGCCGGTCATTTCGACGAGCTGCGCGGCCCGGCCCCCGAGCCGCACACCGAGCCGCCCGAGGACCATGAGGCGCCCGAGGCCGCCGAGCCCGCCGGCGCCGGCGGCCTGCGCGAGCCCTGGCGGCGCTTCTTCGGCCAGCTCGGCCCGAGCGGCTGGGCCGAGCTGCCGCAGCGCGCGGCCGAGGTGCAGGCCCAGATCCTGCGCGACGGCGTGACCCACAACGTCTATGGCAGCGACGGCGTGGCCGTCGACCGGCCCTGGTCCATGGGCCTGCTGCCCTTCCTCGTCGAGCCCGGCGAGTGGCGGCGCATCGAGGCCGGTGTCGGCCAGCGGGTGCGGCTGCTGGAGGCCATCCTCGACGATGCCTACGGCCCGCAGCGCCTGATCGCCGACGGCCTGCTGCCGCCGGCCCTGGTGCTGGGCCATCCCGGCTACCTGCAGGCCCTGCACGGCAGCATGCCGCCCGGCGGCCTGCGCCTGCACGTGACCGCGCTCGACCTGGCGCGCGGCCCGCAGGGCCACTGGTGGGTGGTGGCCCAGCGCACCCAGGCGCCTTCGGGCCTGGGCTATGTGATGGAGAACCGGCTGATCGCTTCGCGCGTCTTCGCCGAGCCCTTCCGCGAGCTGCGCGTGCAGCATCTGGCCTCCAGCTACCGGGCCCTGGTCGACAAGCTCGATGCCCTGGCCGCGCCCATCGCCCGCGCCGCTGGCGACGGCCCGCCGCGCGTCGCGCTGTGGACGCCCGGCCCCTACAACGAAACCTATTTCGAACAGGCCTACCTGGCCCGCTACCTGGGCCTGCCGCTGGTCGAGGGCGCCGACCTGACGGTGCGCGGCGAGCGCCTGTTCATGCGCACCGTGCAGGGCCTGGTGCCCATCCACGGCCTGCTGCGCCGGCTGGACGACGACTGGTGCGACCCGCTGGAGCTGCGCCCCGACTCGGCCCTGGGCGTGCCCGGCCTGCTCAAGGTGGTGCGTGCCGGCCAGGTGCTGGTGGCCAATGCCCTGGGCGCGGGCTTCCTTGAATCGCCGGGCATCACCGGTTTCCTGCCGGCGCTGTCGCGCCGCCTGCTCGGCGAGGAGCTGAGCCTGCCGGCCCTGCCGACCTGGTGGTGCGGCGAGGCCGCGGCCTGGGCGGCCGGCCGCAGCCAGCTCGGCCGCTGCGTGATCCGCCCGAGCTACCCGGACAGCCGGAACTTCGAGCCGGTCGTCGGCGCCCGGCTGGATGCGATCGAACGCGCCGCCTGGACCCGCCGCATCGAGGCCGACCCCGAGGCCTACACCCTGCAGCTCGACCTGCCGCATGCACAGACCCCCGTCTGGCAGCCCGGCGGCCAGCTCGTGCCGCGCACGGCCATCCTGCGCGTCTATGCCATTGCCGACGGCCGGGGCGGCCACCGCATCCTGCCGGGCGGCATGACCCGCATCGCGACCCACGATCCGCATGCCCTGTCGATGCAGCGCGGCGGCGCCAGCCTCGACACCTGGGTGCTGACCGACGGCCCGGTCGATACCTATTCCATGCTGCCGGCCGCGCTGCGGCCCGAGGATCTGGCCGACTACCGCCATCCGGTGGCCAGCCGCACCGCCGAGAACCTGTTCTGGCTGGGCCGCTACACCGAGCGCACCGAGCATCTGGTGCGCTGCGCCCAGACCCTGGCCACCCTGGTGGCCGAGGACGAGGAACTGCCGCCGCCGGTGCTGGAGGCCGTCAGCCGCCTGGCCCGCGACACCGGCCTGGTCGGCTGGGGCGTGCCTTCGATGGCGGTGGCGCCGCGCGTCTTCGAGCGGGCGGTGGCGGCCGCGCTGGGCGATGCGCGCGGCCAGGCCAGCATCGCCTACAACCTGGCGGCGCTGCAGCGGGTGGCGGGCTCGCTGCGCGAGCGGCTCTCGCCCGAGGCCAGCCGCCTGGTGCGGGCCATGGGCGAGGATTTCGCCCGCCGCCTGCGCCGCCCCTTGCCCGAGGGGGTCGAGCGGCCCGGTGTGCCGGGCGAACCCGTGTCCGGCGGCCCCACCCCCGAGCTGGGCAGCCCGGCCACGCTGGCCGCGCTCGACGGCCTGGCCCAGCAGCTCGCTGCCCTGACCGGCACCCAGACCGACCGCATGACCCGCGACGACGGCTGGCGCCTGCTCAGCGTCGGCCGCCTGGCCGAGCGCCTGATCGGCCTGAGCAGCCTGCTCAAGGCCTTCTTCGAAGCCGGCGCCCTGGCCCATGCCGCCGGCTTCGACAGCCTGCTGGCCCTGACCGACAGCACCATCACCTACCGCGCCCGCTACCAGGGCCGGCTGGAGCCGCTGGCCCTGCTGGCCGCGCTGGTGATGGACGAGACCAACCCCCGCTCGCTGGCCTGCGTGCTGCGCCGCTTGCGCACCGAGCTGCGCAAGCTGCCCGATCCGCCCGGCGCGGCCGACCCGGTCGATGCCCACGCCACCCTGCTGGCCCACCTGCCGGAACAGGGCGTGGGCCTGCCGCTGGCCGCCCTGGCCGAGCCGGCGGCCGAGGGCCGCGACCCGCAGGCCGACCGCGCTGCGGTGATCGATCTCTGCGAACGGCTCAGCGCCGCGGGCAGCAGCCTGTCCGATGCGCTGGGTCAGCGCTACTTCGCCCTGGCGACCGGCCATGACCGACGACTTGCCTCCTGAGCCGCCGGCCGGCGCCGCCGCCCACCCGGCCGGCGCGGCCAAGCCGCCGTCCGCGCCGGCCCAGCCCCTGCCGCGGCCCGGGCCGACCGTGCTCGAAGTCGAGCACGAGACCCGCTATGCCTACGCCAGCCCGGTCGAGCTGGCCCAGCATCTGGCCTATCTGCGGCCGCGCGAGGATGCCGGCCTGCAACGCCTGCTCAGCCACAGCCTGAGCATCGACCCGGTGCCCAACCACCGCATCGATGCGATCGACGCCTGGGGCAACCCGCGCACCCACTTCGGCCTGGCGCGTCCGCATCGTCATCTGCTGGTGCGCTCGCGCAGCCGCGTCGTGCCCGAGCCTTCGGCCGGCACCTGCCCGGCCGACAGCCTGGCCTGGGACGATGCCCGCGACCTGGGCCGCTACCGGGCGCCCGCGGGCCGTTCCGCCGCAGCCGTGGATGCGCAGGCGCCCGTGCCCGACCTGGGCCTGGCCGCCCGCTATGCCTCGCCCATGCTGCCGCCGGCCGTGCTGCGCGATGCCGGCCTGCGTGCCTACACCCTGGCCAGCTTCCCGCCGGGCCGGCCGGTGCATCTGGGCGCGCTCGACCTGATGCACCGCGTGCACCGCGACTTCCGCTATGCGCCGGCCAGCACCGAGATCCACACCCCGGTGCTGGAGGCCTTCGCGCGCCGCGAGGGCGTCTGCCAGGACTTCGCCCACCTGATGATCGGCGCGCTGCGCGGCCTGGGCCTGTCGGCCCGCTACGTCAGCGGCTACCTGCTGACCGAGCCGCCGCTCGGCCAGGAGAAGCTGCAGGGCGCCGATGCCTCGCATGCCTGGCTGGCCGTGGCCTGTCCGCAGCCCGAGGGCGCCAGCCTCTGGCTGGAACTTGATCCGACCAACGATTGCATCCCCGGCACCGGCCATGTGCGCGTGGCCACCGGGCGCGACTACAGCGACGTGACGCCGCTGCGCGGCGTGATCCGTGGCGGCAGCTCGCACACGCTTTCGGTGCGCGTCAGCACACGACCGGGCGAAGCCGCCTGATGGGCGGGCATGCCTGCGTCGAGAAGGCGATCCGGCGCACAGCCCTGGGTCGGCACAATCCCTGCAGGATCCCTTCGGCTTGAGGGAATCACGATGAAACGCTACGACGAAATGCACGCCGCCGATGCGGCCGTCCGCAAGCACTACGAGGCCTACGGCCGCTGGTTGCAGGGCCAGTCCCCGGAAACCATGCGCAGCCGTCGCGACGAGGCCGAGCTGATCTTCCGGCGGGTGGGCATCACCTTCGCCGTCTACGGCGCGAAGGACGAGGACGGCTCGGGCACCGAGCGCCTGATCCCCTTCGACCTGATCCCGCGCATCATTCCCGCCCACGAGTGGCGCGAGATGGAGAAGGGCCTGCGCCAGCGCGTGAATGCGCTCAACCGCTTCATCCACGACGTCTACCACGGCCAGGAGATCCTCAAGGCCGGCATCGTCCCGGCCGAGCAGATCACCCGCAATGCCCAGTTCCGGCCCGAGATGGTGGGCGTGGACGTGGCCGGCGGCGTGTACTCGCACATCGCCGGGGTCGACATCGTGCGGGCCGCCCAGCCCGACGGCAGCGGCACCTACTACGTGCTGGAAGACAACCTGCGCGTGCCCAGCGGCGTGAGCTACATGCTCGAGAACCGCAAGATGATGATGCGGCTCTTTCCCGAGCTGTTCGAAAGCCACCGGATCGCGCCGGTCGCGCATTACCCCGACCTGCTGCTGGAGACGCTGCGTACCGTCTCGCCCTCGGGCGTAAACGATCCCACCGTCGTCGTGCTGACGCCGGGCATGTACAACTCGGCCTACTTCGAGCACGCCTTCCTGGCGCAGCAGATGGGCATCGAGCTGGTCGAGGGCCAGGACCTCTTCGTCAAGGACGGCTACCTCTACATGCGGACCACGCAGGGCCCGAAGCGCATCGACGTGATCTACCGCCGCGTCGACGACGACTTCCTCGACCCCACCGCCTTCCGGCCCGATTCGACCCTGGGCTGCGCCGGCCTGCTCGATGTCTACCGGCGCGGCAATGTGACCCTCTGCAATGCCATCGGCACCGGGGTGGCGGACGACAAGTCCATCTACCCCTATGTGCCGAAGATGATCGAGTTCTACCTCGGCGAGAAGCCCATCCTGCAGAACGTGCCCACCCACCTCTGCCGCGACAAGGACGACCTGCAATACACGCTGGACCATCTGGACGAGCTGGTGGTCAAGGAAGTGCACGGGGCCGGTGGCTACGGCATGCTGGTCGGCCCGGCGGCGAGCAAGGCGGAGATCGAGGCCTTCCGCGCCCATCTGCTGGCCAACCCCTCCAACTACATCGCCCAGCCGACGCTGGCGCTGTCGACCTGCCCGACCTATGTCGAGAGCGGCATCGCGCCGCGTCACATCGACCTGCGGCCCTTCGTGCTGAGCGGCAAGTCGGTGCAGATGGTGCCCGGCGGCCTGACCCGCGTCGCGCTCAAGGAGGGTTCGCTGGTCGTCAACTCCTCGCAGGGCGGGGGCACCAAGGACACCTGGGTTCTCGAATCCTGAGCGCGTCCCCGCGACGACACGACGCATCGATCCACGCACCCGGGAGACCACCATGCTTTCGCGCACCGCCGACCACCTCTTCTGGATGGCGCGCTACACCGAACGGGCGGAGAACACCGCCCGCATGCTCGACGTGAACTACCAGGCCTCGCTGCTGCCGCAGACCAGCGAGGCCGCCGAGCAGGGCTGGCGCGGCCTGCTCGGCATCTCCGAGCTGCTGCGCGACTTCCTGGCCAAGCACGGCAAGATCAGTCCGCGTGCGGTGATCGACTTCATGGTCGCCGACGAGGCCAACCCGGCCTCCATCCACAGTTGCCTGCGCGCCGCCCGCGAGAACGCCCGCGCCGTGCGCGGCACCCTGACCACCGAGGTCTGGGAGACGGCCAACACCACCTGGCTGGAATTCAAGCGCCTGATCGCCGGCGGGGCCCACCGGCGCGATCCGGGCGAATTCCTGGAGTGGGTCAAGTTCCGCTCGCACCTCTCGCGCGGCGTCACCCTGGGCACCATGCTGCAAGACGTGGCCTTCCACTTCATGCGCATCGGCACCTTCCTCGAACGTGCGGACAACACCGCCCGCCTGCTCGATGCCAAGTACCACGCGGCCGACAGCGAGTTCTTCGGCGAGGGCGTGCAGCGCGAGCCGCTGGAGATCGACTTCTATCACTGGAGCAGCGTGCTGCGCTCGGTCTCCGGCTTCGAGGTCTACCGCAAGGTCTACCGCAACACCATCCGGCCCGAGCGCGTGGCCGAGCTGCTGATCCTGCGGCCGGACATGCCGCGTTCGCTGGTGGCCTGCATCAACGAGGTGGTGGCCAACCTCGAACTGGTGGCCAATCCGCAGAGCGAGGAAACCCGCCGCCGCGCCGGCCGCCTGCGGGCCGACCTGCGCTACGGCCGGATCGACGAGATCCTGGCCACCGGCCTGCACGCCTACCTGACGGCCTTTCTCGACCGGGTCAACGACCTGGGCTTCGGCATCAGCCGCGATTTCCTCGTGCCGGCCTGAGGCCTGCCGCTGAGGCCGTGAGGCTCCCGCAGGCCGGGGTGCCTCAGTCCTCGGTGTACTGCTTCCAGCGCCCGACGGCGCTGCGCAGCAAATCCACCTGCCGCGCGAAACGCGGGCAGGCACCACAGACCGCCAGGTGGCGGCGCAGGGCGAGGCGCTCGACAAGCGTCAGGCGATGATCGGCCCGCTTGGAGAGCAGGCGGGCGGCTTCGAGGCAGCTACGGTCAAGGAACTTCATGGCAGTCGGGTTCAGGCCGCCGTGGAGGTTTCACCGAACCATTTGACCTGCAGGCATTCCCGCAGTCGCAAACGGGCACGGTGCAGCATGACCCAGAGGTTGGTCGAGGTGATGCCCAGTTCCTTGCAGATCTCCTCGGTCTCCAGCTCCAGCCACTCGCGCATCATGAAGACGCGCCCCAGGCGTTCGGGCAGCACCTCGACGCAGGCATCGAGCACGGCCAGGAACTGCTGCTGGCCGATCACCGCCTGCGGGTCGCCCCATTCCACCGGCATCTCGCGGAAGCCGCCGTTGTCGTCGAAGAGCAGGGCCTCGATCTCGTCGCGGCGGTCCTCCTCGCCCTCGGCGCGCTGGCCGACGGTGATCTCTCGACTGTGCTTGCGCAACTGGTCGACGAGCTTGTGCTTGAGGATGCCGATCAGCCAGGTCTTGAGCTGCGAGCGGCCGGCAAAGCTGCCGGGCTTCTCCAGCGCGACCAGCAGGGTCTCGGAGACCGCATCCTCGGCCCAGGCCTCGTTGCGGGTCTGCAAGCGGGCGTAACGCATCAACTGGGGGCGCAGATCTTCGAGCAGCGCGGCGAGATCGTTCGACACGGTGTCCTTCGGCGGGGGTGAGAGCGGGCGCAGTGTACGCAGGCCCTGACAGCCAGGGCAGTCCTGGGTCAGCGGATGCCGAGTTCCTGGCGGTTGAAGATCAGCTCCATTTCGGGCGGGATGCTGCCGTCGGTGTCCAGCGGCAGCACCTCGGTCTTGGCGATGGCGCGCATGACGGCCTCGTCCCAGCTCTTGACACCGCTGCTGCGGCTCAGCCGGATGCCGCGGATGCGGCCGTCGGGCGTGACCTCAATGCGCACCGTCGCGATCGGGTTGCTCGACAGGTTCTCGGTGTAGACGATGTTCGGCCGGATGCGCGCCGCAATGCGGCCTGCATAGCTGGCCGAGGGGCCGGCCGATTGCAGCGCGCTGCCGGTGGCCGTGGGGGCGCCGGTCGCGCCGGCCAGGCCGGCGATGCGCTTGAGCTGCTCGCTGCGGATGGCTTCGCGCGTCGCCTCCTCGGCAGCCTCGCGGCGGGCCTTTTCCTCGGCAGCCTTCTCGGCGGCGAGGCGAGCCTTCTCTGCCTTGGCGGCTTTCTCCTCGTCGAGCTTCTTCGCGGCCTCTTCGCGCTTCTGCTGCTCGGCAGCCTCGCGCTTCCTGGCCTCGATCTTCTTCTGCTCGGCCTCGGCCTTGGCCTGGGCGGCCTCGCGGCGCTTGGTCGCGATCTCAGCCTCGCGGTCGGCCGTGGGCGGCGGCGGGGGTGGCGGCGGCGGGGCCGTGCGGGCCGGGGCCGGTGGGGGCGGCGGGGCCGGCGTGGGCGGCGGCTCGACCGCTTGCGGCGCAGCCACCACCGGCACGGCGGCCCAGAGCTCGGCTTCCAGGCCCTGCGGCGGGCTGGAGCGCCAGTCCAGGTTCAGGCTCAGGCCAATCAGCAGCAGGGCGTGCGCCAGCAAGGCCAGGCCGATGCCCGGCCCGGGCGCGTCTGCGTCGCGCGGGCGCAGCGTATCCGGCAGGGGCACGGTGGCCGTGGGTGCGTTCATGAGCCGGTCTTCACCGCCAGGCCGATGCGCTGCACGCCACCGCGTTGCAAGCTGTCCATGACCTTGACGACTTCGTCGTACTTGATGTTGCGGTCGGCCGAGATGATCACCGGGGTGATCGACGCCGGATCGACCGCGCGCGGCGCCGCCGCAGCGCCCGCCTTGGGCGTTTCGGTCAGGCCGGGTTCGGTCTGGTCTTGCAGGGTCTTGACCCGGCCGGCCAGGTCGGCCGCGCTGACGGTGGCATGGTCGCGGCCGTTGACGCGCAGCTTGAGCTGGTTGTCGCTGGCCACGACGATCTCGATCACGCGGTCCGGCGCGCGCTTGGCCTGGCCGACCGAGGGCACGTCGATCGAACTGGGCGAGATGAGGGGGGCGCTGACCATGAAGATGATCAGCAGCACGAGCATCACGTCGATGAACGGGACCATGTTGATCTCGCTCATCGTGCGGCGGCGTGAACCGCCTCGGCTGGCCATCGCGGGCATGAGTGTCTCCCTCCGGTCAGGCGGCGCTGCTGTTGCGCTGCAGGATGTTGGAGAACTCCTCGATGAAGGTCTCCATCTGGATCGCGACGCGGTCGATGTCGCGCGAGAAGCGGTTGTAGGCCAGCACTGCCGGGATGGCGGCGAACAGGCCGATGGCGGTGGCCACCAGGGCCTCGGCGATGCCGGGGGCCACGGTGGCCAGGGTCACCTGCTGCAGGTTCGCCAGGCCAGTGAAGGCATGCATGATCCCCCACACCGTGCCGAACAGGCCGACATAGGGCGAGATCGAGCCGACCGAGGCCAGGAAGGACAGGCGCGACTCGATGGTGTCGAGCTCGCGCTGGTAGCTTGCGCGCATCGCGCGGCGGGCGCCGTCGAGCAAGGCTGCGCCGTCGCTGACCTTCTTCTCGCGCAGCTTCAGGAACTCGCGCATGCCGGCGGCGAAGATGCGGTTGAGCGGCCCGCCCTGCTCGGCCGTGTGCACGGCCTCCTGGTAGAGGGCTTGCAGCGTGGCATTGCCCGACCAGAACTCGCGCTCGAAGCCCTCATTGGCCTGGCGCACGCGCTTGAGGCCGATGTACTTCGAGAAGATCGCCGCCCAACTGGCCAGCGACATGGCCACCAGCAGCGCGATCACGAGCTGCACCACCAGGCTGGCTTGCAGGATCAGGTTGAAGATCGACAGGTCTTGCGAGTTCATGCGGACAGGCTCGGTCGGAAGGCGTTCAGGAAGGACGTTGCGGACGGCTCAGGCCGGCGCGGCCGGCGGCTCCGGCGGCGGCAGGCGGCTGAGCAGTTGTTCGGGGAAGCGGCGCGCGCGGAAGCTGCTGGCCTCGACGCAGGCGATGCGAATCAGGCCTTCGGCCAGCAGCGGGCCGGGCGCTTCGCTGCCGGGCGGGCCGGCCTCGCTGGCCTCGTCGGCCAGGCGCCAGGCCTGCTGGGCGATGGTCAGGCGGCTGCGGCCGGCGTCGAGCACCCGCACGCTGAGCGCGAGCCGGTCGTCCAGCCGCGCCGGGCGCAGGTAGCGTACCTGGGTGTCGGCGATGACGAAGATCAGGTCCTCGCGCTCGCGCAGGGTCCACTGCGCCCAGCCCATGGCGCGCAGCCACTCGGTGCGGGCGCGCTCGAAGAACTTCAGGTAGTTCGCATAGAACACGACGCCGCCCGCATCGGTGTCCTCCCAGTAGACCCGCAGCACATGGCGGAAGACTTCGGTGCCCGCAGCGGCCGGGCCGGCCGGCACGGGCACGCTGCGCAGGACGGGTGCGGTGGCCATGCGGTGCGGGGGGCTTCGGGCCGGGGCTCAGCGCGCGGCGCCGCGGCGGGCGGCCACCTCGACCGGCCGCAGCTCGGCCGCGGCCTTGTCGAGCACGCCGTTGACGTACTTGTGGCCGTCGGTGCCGCCGAAGGCCTTGGCCAGCTCGACGGCTTCGTTGATGGCGACCTTGTAGGGCACGTCCAGGCAATGCCGCAGCTCGTAGGCGCCGATCAGCAGCACCGCATGCTCGACCGGCGAAAGCTCGGTGGTGCGTCGGTCGGTGTGGCGTGCCAGCACCTCGTCGAGCAGCGCGGCTTCGCCGATGCAGCCGTGCAGCAGCAGGTCGAAGTGCTTGGCATCGGCGAGAGGGAACTCCTCCTGCTCGCGCATGTGGGCGTCGATCAGGCCGGCTTCTGTGGCGGCGACCAGCCATTCGTACAGGCCTTGCACGGCGATCTCGCGCGAGCGGCGGCGCGCCGACTTCTGGCCGGGGACGCGGGCCGCGGGCTTGCCGCTGCGCGGACCGCGCGGGCGCGCGGCGGCGGGCGCGGCATCCGCCGCGGGGGCCGCGGACGGATCGGGATGGGGAACGGGGGTGCTCACGACAGGGCTTTCATCAGGCGGGCCATTTCCACCGCCACTTGCGCGCCATCCCGGCCCTTGTCGATGCGGGCCCAGGCCTGGGCCTCGGTCTCGACGGTGAGGATGACGTTGGCGATCGGCAGGCGGTGGTCGAGGCCGACGCGGGTGACCCCGGCGCCGCTCTCGTTGGCCACGAGTTCGAAGTGGTAGGTCTCGCCGCGCACGATGCAGCCGAGCGCGACCAGGGCGTCAACCCCGCCGCGGCGCGCCAGCGCCTCCAGCGCCAGCGGCACTTCCAGCGCGCCGGGCACGGTGTGCAGGCTGATGTCGGCCTCGGCCACGCCCAGGGCCAGAAGCTCGGCCCGGCAGGCTTTGACCAGCGCGCCGGTCAGCGGCGCATTGAAGCGGGCCTGGACGAGGGCCACCTTGAGGCCGCGGCCGTCGAGGGCCTGGGCGGTCTTGCCTTGATCAGCGCCTTGCATGGGGAGGACCGTGAGAAAAAAGAACAGGAACAAGCAGGATCGATCGGGCCCCGGCGCGGCGGCCGGGTGCGGCGCTCAGCGGGCGGCGAGGTAGCCGCTCACCTCCAGGCCGAAGCCGGTCATGCTGGGCATGCGGCGCGGGCTGCCGAGCAGCTTCATCTTGCGCACGCCCAGGTCGCGCAGGATCTGGGCGCCAACGCCGTAGGTGCGCAAGTCCCATTGGCTGCGCGGCGCGGGGCCGGCCTGGGCGCTGGTGTCGAGCGCGGCGAGCAGGCTTTCGCCCGCATCGCCGGCATTGAGCAGCACGGCCACGCCACGGCCGGCTTGCTGCAGCGCCGCCAGGGCCTGGGGCAGGGGCCAGGAGTGGCTGCTGCTGCCGACATCGAGCAGGTCGATCAGCGACAGCGGCTCATGCACCCGCACCGGCACTTCCTCGCCCGGCTGCCACTGGCCCAGCGACAGGGCCAGGTGTACGCTGCCGGAACGGTCGCGGTAGGCGGTGCAGTCGAACAGGCCCTGGGCGGTTTGCAGCGGGCGGCGGCTGACGCGCTCGATCAGAGTCTCGTGGCGGCTGCGGTGGCCGATCAGGTCGGCGATGGTGCCGATCTTCAGGCCGTGTTCGCGGGCGAAGACTTCCAGGTCGGGCAGCCGGGCCATGCTGCCGTCGTCGTTCATGATCTCGCAGATCACGGCGGCGGGGCTCAGGCCGGCCAGGCGGGCCAGGTCGCAGCCGGCCTCGGTGTGACCGGCGCGGGCCAGCACGCCACCGTCCTGGGCCTGCAGCGGAAAGATGTGGCCGGGCTGGACCAGGTCGCTGGCCCGCGCGCCCGGGGCCACGGCGGTGCGGATGGTGTGGGCGCGGTCGGCGGCGGAGATGCCGGTCGTCACGCCCTCGGCTGCTTCGATGGACACGGTGAAGGCCGTGCCGTGCTGCGCGCCATTGCGCTGCGTCATCGGCGGCAGGCGCAGCTTCTCGCAGCGTTCGCGGCTCAGGGTCAGGCAGATCAGGCCGCGGCCGAACTTGGCCATGAAGTTCACGGCCTCGGGCGTCACGAGGTCGGCGGCCATCACGAGGTCGCCCTCGTTCTCGCGGTCTTCCTCGTCGACGAGGATGACCATGCGGCCGGCCGCCATGTCGGCGACGAGCTCAGGGACGGGGGCAATCGGCATGGGGCGGGATTGTAGGCGGGGCCCCCGGGGCAACCCTGGGCAGGGCGACGCCTCAGTCGCGGGCGGCGGCGGGCTGGCCGGGGCCGGCCGCCAGCATGCGCTCCACATAGCGCGCGATCAGGTCCACCTCCAGGTTCACGGCCGCGCCGGGCGCGAGCGTGCCCAGGGTGGTGTGCTCCAGGGTGTGCGGGATCAGGTTGATCGTGAAGCGGCAGCCCTCGGCCGCGTCGTCCACCCGGTTCACGGTCAGGCTGACGCCATTGACCGTGATCGAGCCCTTGACCGCCAGGAAGCGGCCCAGCGCAGCCGGTGCGCGCACGGCCAGCAGCCAGCTCTCGCCGACCGGCTCGAAGACCTCGACCGTGCCCAGGCCATCGACATGGCCGCTGACCAGGTGGCCGCCCAGGCGGTCGTGCGCGCGCAGGGCCTGTTCCAGGTTGACCGGGCCGGGCCGGTCGAGGCCGGCGGTCAGGCGCAGGCTTTCGGCCGACACATCGACGCTGAAGCTGCCGGGCGCCGGGGCCGGCGGGGCGTCGAAGCGGGTGACGGTCATGCAGGCGCCGTTGATCGCGATGCTGTCGCCGGGCTGCACGCCGGCCAGCCAGCCCGGCGGCGTTTCGATCTGCAGGCGCTTGCCATGCTGCGGGCCGTCGCCCAGCGGGTCGACGGAGAGGATGCGGCCGAGGCCGCTGACGATGCCGGTGAACATCACAAGATTGTCGCCGGCCCGCTCCGGCCCCCGGGCGCCAGGGGCCGGGAAGGCGGGTCTCAGAACCGTGCCCGGCCCGGCGGGCGGGCGATGAGGCGCAGGTCGCCGCCGACGGTGTCGACCCGCTCGAAGCGCAGGTCCAGGCTCTGGTCCAGCGCGCTCAGGGGGCCGAAGCTCGCCATCGGCAGGCCGCCGGCCAGCAGGCGCGGCGCAAGGTAGACGAGGAACTCGTCGACCCGGCCGGCCCGCACCAGGGAGCCGTTGAGCTTGTGCCCGGCCTCGACATGCAGTTCGTTGACGGCATGGTCGCGCGACAGGGCGTCCAGCATGGCGGCCAGGTCGACCTTGCCCTGCGCGTCGGGCAGGCAGCTCAGGCCGGCGCCGGCGGCGCGCAGGGCGGCGGCGCGGGCTGCATGCTCCGGCGCCTCGGCATCGACCGCGTGATAAATCCACACCCGGCCCGGCGGCTGCAAAAGGCGGGCATCGGGCGGGGTCTCCAGCCGCGCGTCGACGACGACGCGCAGCGGCTGCACGGCGGTCTCGACCAGGCGCACGTCGAGGCGCGGGTTGTCGTCCTTCAGGGTGCCGATGCCGGTCAGCACGGCGCCGGCGCGGCGCCGCCAGGCATGACCGTCGCGGCGCGCGGCCTCGCCGGTGATCCACTGGCTGGCGCCGTTCTCCAGCGCGGTGCGGCCGTCGAGCGAGGCGGCGATCTTCATCCGCAGCCAGGGCCGCCCGCGGACCATGCGCGAGAAGAAGCCCAGGTTCAGCTCGCGGCATGCATGCGCCCAGTCGCTGTCGGCCAGCAGCTCGACATGCAGCCCGGCGGCCTGCAAGCGGGCCAGGCCGCGGCCGGCGACCAGGGGATTGGGATCGACATTGGCCACCACGACCCGCGCTAGGCCCGCCGCCACCAGCGCATCGCAGCAAGGCGGCGTGCGGCCGTGGTGGCTGCAGGGTTCGAGCGTGACGATGGCGGTCGCGCCGCGCACCGGCCGGCCGGCGGCCTCGGCGGCGCGCAGGGCGACGATCTCGGCATGCGGCCCGCCGGCCTGCTGGGTGTGACCGCGGGCGATCTCGCGGCCCTCGGCATCGATCAGCAGGCAGCCGACGCGGGGGTTGGGTTCGGACAGGCCGATGGCGCGCGTGGCTTCGTCGAGCGCGGCCTGCAAGTGGGCGGGGGCGAGGGGCGGCAGCATGGGGCGCGATTGTCCCCGGCCGCCGGCCAGCTCGGCCCCGGGGCGCCGCCCGGCCTCAAGGCAGGACCTGGTGCAGTGCGCTGCCGGGCGGGCAGGGCTCGCCCGGCCGCAGCAGCAGGTGCTGGCGGCTGAGCGAGCCGGTTTCGCCGCGGTAGCGCGGCGGGCTGGCGCTGGCGTCGAAGCTGGGGGCCAGGGTGACCAGCAAGCGGCAGGCGACGCTGCCCGCGGGCGCCGAGGCCGCCTGAAGCTGGAGGCGGCCACCCCAGGCCGGCACCGCGCCGGGCGTCTCCATCAGCAGCAGCAGGCAGAGGTAGCCGCGGCTGCCCTCCGGCCAGGCGGGATCGCCATAGCCCATCGGCGCCAGGCGGCAGAAATGCCCGTCCCGCGCCAGGCCGGGGCCGGGGTCCAGGTCGACATCGGCTTGCAGGCCTTCGGTGGCCACCAGGTCCAGACGCTCGACCGCGGCGGCGCCGGCGCCCAGCAAATGCCCGCCGAGCAGCCGCGCATTCACATCTACGCATGCGCCCGCGGCATTGCAGCGCTGCCGCAAGCTGCCGTCGGCGGCGTCGGCCACCCAGTGCTCGCCGTCGAGCGCAAGCAGCAGCTCACCGGGCGCCAGGGCCAGGCCGGGCGCGCTGGCCATCGACCCGCCCAGGCCCAGGCGCTGCACCCTGTCCGGCGCCAGCCAGTCGAGCGGGGCCGCGGCCGGTCCGCCGATCCAGGCCGGGGCGGGTTCGGCGATCAGGCTGTCCACGTGCAGGCGCGTGCTGCTGCCGGCCCCGTCGGGCCAGGCCAGGCTCAGCCTGAGGGTGTGCAGCGTGGCGCTGGCGCCCAGGGCGAGTTCCAGGCTGTGGGGGGCCGAGGCCGGGGCCAGCGCGCCAAGCAGGCTGCCCGGCGCCTCGACCGCGGCTTGCAGCGCGGCGGCCTCGGTCTGGCTGCGCAAGTGATCGAGCACCGAGGCGGCGATCTGCGCCGCCTCGGCCAGCCGGCCGGCCTCCCGGCCGTCGGCCGCCATGCGCTGCTGCAAGCCGGTGACGGCGAGCAAGCCCAGGGCCAGCAGGCTGGCGAGCAGCAGGGCCTCCAGCAGCGCGCTGCCGGGTCGACGGGCGGGGCGCGGCTTCATGGCCGGCGCTCAGAAATCCCGCAGGCTGCCGGGCTGCGGCAGCAGCAGGCTGCTCTGGGCCCGCAGCCGCTGGAGCAGCTCGGCGTCATGCCGCAGCCACAGCGCGGCTTCGGCATCGAAGTCGCCGGACAGCAGCACGCCGCCGTGGATCTCCGGGCCCGGCGCCGGCGGGTCCACCTGCAGGGCGGGGGCGAGCAGCAGGCCGTGCAGGCGGCCGCCGCCGCGCCAGTGCACCGGGCCGTCCACCCACAGCAGCAGGGGCGAGGTGGGCGAGCCCAGCTCGCCCGGCGCATCCAGGGTCAGCGGCCCTTCGACCCAGACCCGCCGCGCCCCGGCGGCCACCGCCTCGACCAGGCGGACTGCCGCATCCTCGGCCGACGCCGCCCCCACCCGCTGCCAGCCGGGAGCCTGCCGGGCCAGCTCGGGCGGCAGGCCGAAGATGCTGCGGCTGAGGGCCTCCGGCGTGCCGAGCCGCAGGCTCAGGGCGGCATCGGGGCCGACCAGGGCCTCCAGCGCCGGCAGGCCGGGCGGGACATGCAGGCGCAGGCCGGCGCAGCCCTCGCCGCTGCACAGCGCCAGGCCGGCCGGGCAGGGCGCCAGGCCGCCCGCCGCCCCCGGACGTTCCAGCGCCAGGCCGGCATGCACGAGCAGGCCGGCTTCGGCCGGATCCTGGTTCTCCAGATGCAGCGGGGCGCACAGGCGCGCCCGGCCGCCGGCCGTCAGCGCCGCACGGGGCAGGCGCTGCAGCAGGGGGCGGAGCTGCAAGCCAACGGAGAGCTGGGCCCGTGCCGGGGCCTCGGGCCCCGTGCCGCCGAGGCAGGCGCCCAGGGCCTGGCTGCAGCCCTCCACCCGCATCAGCAGGCCGCCGGCCGCTGCGGCGGCCGAGCCCGCCGGGGCTTGCAGCCTCAGGGTGAAGGCCGGCGCGGAGCCGCCGAGGGCGGGCGGGCTGAGCACTCCCGGCGCGGCCGCCGGGCAATCGCAGGCCGGCCCGCCCGGATCGAGCCGGCAGCCGGCGCGCTGGCCGGCCTCGACCGGCACGGGCTGCAGGGCGCCGGAGGCGGGCAGGGGCTGGAGCAGGCGGTCGCGCAGCGTGGCCATGCCGCAGCCGGCAAGGCCCGCGACCTGGGCCTGGTTGAGGAAGACCTGGCCCCAGGCGGCACCGGCCTCGGCGGCTTCGCGTGCGCGCAAGGTCTGCACCTGGCTGTGGGCGGCCTTGAGCTCGGCCAGCAGGGCCCGCAGGCCCAGGCCGGCCAGGATCACCAGGCCCAGCAGCATCAGGCTGCCCAGGCCGAGCGAGACCAGGCCCCGCGGCCGGCGGCCTTCAGCCCAGGCAGGGTGGGGCCGGGAGCCGGTCATTGCGCAGTCGCGGGCGGGCCCGCACTTCGCGCCGGATGCTCGGGTCGGCGGGCGATTCGGCTTGCAGCAGCAGGCTCAGCGCCCGCTGTTGCCGGGGCACGGTCGCGAGCGTGTCGGGGCCGCAGACCACATGGACGGCCTGGTCCGCGCTGTCCAGGTTCAGGCCCAGGCTCAGCACACGGGTCGAGGCCGGATCGGTGAGGGCCTGGAAGCTGCTGCCCGGGCTGAGCTGGAGCTGCAGCACCCCGCTGTTGAGCCGCAGCATGCGGCGCTGCACGGCACCGCCTTCGTCGTAGGCATAGGCCAGGGTGGCGCTGCCCGGGCTGCCGCCCAGCAGCAGGGCCGTGTTCGGATTGGAGGCGGTGCCGCCATCGAGCGCGGCCTGCCAGTGGCCGGCCCGGCGCAGCTCGCGCACGATCAGCTCGCTCGCGGCGCGCAGGTCCTGGTCGAGCTGCCGCGCCAGGGCGGCGCGGTGCAGCAGATCGAGTTGCAGCAGCATCAGCCGCAGACCGCCGGCCAGCAGGGCCAGGCTCAGGCCCAGGCCGAGCATCAGCTCGACCAGCGTGCTTCCGCGAGCCCGGCGGCATGGTCGCGCAGCAGTCATGGCCCTCAGAGCTTCCAGCAGCGTCTTGCGCTGGCCGAGCTGCCGACCTCGCTCAGCGATTCCGGGGCCGGCCCGGCCAGCCGCAGCGTCTGGGCCGAAGCCTGTTCCAGCACGAGCAGGCGACAGGCCAGGTCGGACTCCTGGCTGCCCTGGCCCAGGGCCCGCAGGCGGTAGCCGCTGGCGCTGACGGCTTCGAGCTCGATGCGGTAGCGGCCGCTGTCGGAAAGCACCGCCGTGCTGTGGGCATTCGCCGGATCGAAGGCCAGGCCCTCGCTGCCGAGGTTGTTGCTGTAGTCGCCGCGGATGGCCTGCCAGCGGGCCTGCCGAAGCTCGATCTCCATCAGCAGGCCCAGGGCCTCGCTGCGCCGGCCTTCGCGCAGCGCGCTGAGGTAGCCCGGCAAGGTCAGGCTGCTGAGCAGGGTGAGCAGGCCCAGCACCAGGGCGAGTTCGACCAGGGTCCAGCCGGGCCGGCGACGGGAAGGGGCGCGGGCGGGGTACATGCCGGAGCCTCAGCAAGCGGGATGGCCGGGCAAGGCCCTGCCGCCGGCCTGGCAACTGCGCACCCGGCCCATCACGCTGAGCACGGCGCGCAGCTCGCGGCCCCGGCTGTCGACCAGCTTGAGCGTGGCGCTGGGGCTGAGCGTGCCGAGCAGGGGCGAGACGGCCAGGCTCGCGACATTGCTGCTGAGCGCCACCTTGCCGGCCGCCGGCCAATGCTGGCTGCGCAGGGCCTGGGCGCCGGGGCTGCAATGCAGGCTGCCATCGGCCGGGTTGCAGGTGCAGGCGCCGCCCGGGCCGGTGTGGCTGACAAAGCAACTGCCCAGGCCGGGGCCCTCGCCGAAGCCCAGCCGCAGCGTCTGCTGCCGGGCCACGGCATCCAGCCGCAGGAGCTGCAACTCGCTGCGCAGATGCTGCAAGCCGCCTTCAAGCCGCCGACGTTCGAGCTGGTCCTGCCAGGCCGGCGCGCCCAGGCCGATCAGCACGCTGCCGATGGCCAGGCCGACCAGCAGCTCGACCAGGGTCAGGCCGCCGGTCCGCGTGCGCGTGGGCGGGGCGACGATGGGGACGCGGGCGCAGCTCATGGGGCACTCCCTCGGCCCGTGCAAAGGGGCCGTTGGAGTCACCTTAAGGGGCCGGTCGCCGGCCTGCGTCCCCCGCGCAGGGGAGCGCCGTCCACGGTCTAGGGAGGCTCAGATCTCGCGGATCAGGCGGCTGAACTCGTCGACGCCCTCGAAGCTGCGGTAAACCGAGGCGAAGCGCACATAGGCCACCTTGTCGAGCTTCATCAGCTCGCGCATGACCAGCTCGCCGATGCGGCTGGAGGGCGTCTCGTTGGCGCCTGCGGCCAGCAGCGCCTCCTCGATGCGGGCCACCGCCGCATCGATCTGGTCCATGCTGACCGAGCGCTTGCGCAGTGCGAGCTGCATCGAGGCGCGCACCTTGGCCCGGTCGAAGTCGACCCGGGTGCCGTCCTTCTTGACGACGGTGGGCATGGCCAGCTCGGCCCGCTCGTAGGTGGTGAAGCGCTTGTCGCAGGAGGGGCAGCGCCGGCGCCTGCGGATGACCGTGCCCTCGTCCGAGCCCCGGGTCTCGACGACCTGGGTGTCTTCATGCAGGCAGAAGGGGCAGCGCATGGACCGGGACTCCAAATGAAACGACCCGCCGCGCGGGGCTCGCGCAGGCGGGTCGTTGGAGCTTAGCAGCGGCGGCCGGGGCCGCCGCGAGAGGCTTAGCGGTAGACCGGGAAGTCGCGGGTCAGGGCCTCGACTTTGGCGCGCACTTCGGCGATGCGGGCGGGATCGTTGGGCGCATCCAGCACATCGGCCACCAGGTGGGCGGTCAGGCGGGCCTGTTCTTCCTTGAAGCCGCGGGTCGTCATGGCCGGCGAGCCCAGGCGGATGCCGCTGGTGATCATCGGCTTCTGCGGGTCGTTGGGGATGCCGTTCTTGTTGCAGGTGATGTGCGCCTCGCCCAGCACCCGCTCGGCGTCCTTGCCGGTGATGCCCTTGGCGCGCAGGTCGACCAGCATCACATGGCTCTCGGTGCGGCCGCTGACGATGCGCAGACCGCGCTCGGTCAGGGTGTCCGCCAGGGCCGCAGCGTTCTTGAGCACTTGCTCCTGGTAAACCTTGAAGCCGGGCTGCAAGCACTCGTGGAAAGCCACGGCCTTGCCGGCGATGACGTGCATCAGCGGGCCGCCCTGCAGGCCGGGGAAGACGGCGCTGTTGATCTTCTTGGCGATGTCTTCGTCGTTGGTGACGATGATGCCGCCGCGCGGGCCGCGCAGGCTCTTGTGGGTGGTCGAGGTCACCACATGGGCATGCGGCACCGGGTTCGGGTAGACGCCGGCGGCGATCAGGCCCGAGTAGTGGGCCATGTCCACCATCAGGTAGGCGCCTACATCCTTGGCGACCTTGGCGAAGCGCGCCCAGTCGATGCGCAGGGCATAGGCCGAGGCGCCGGCGATGATCAGCTTGGGCTTGTGCTCATGGGCCTGACGCTCCATCGCGTCGTAGTCGATCTCTTCGGCCGCATTCAGGCCGTAGCTGACGACCTTGAACCACTTGCCCGACATGTTCAGCGCCATGCCGTGGGTCAGGTGACCGCCTTCGGCCAGGCTCATGCCCAGGATGGTGTCGCCCGGCTGGAGCAAGGCGAGGAAGACGGCCTGGTTGGCCTGCGAGCCGGAGTTGGGCTGGACGTTGGCGAAGTTGGCGCCATACATCTGCTTGAGCCGGTCGGTGGCGAGTTGCTCGACGACGTCGACGTTCTCGCAGCCGCCGTAGTAGCGCTTGCCCGGGTAGCCCTCGGCGTACTTGTTGGTCAGCTGGGTGCCCTGCGCCTCCATGACGGCCGGCGAGGTGTAGTTCTCCGACGCGATCAGCTCGATGTGCGCTTCCTGGCGGTGGTTCTCCGCCTGGATGGCTGCCCAGAGGTCCGGGTCGATTTTGGCGATGGTCGAAGTGCTGCGATCGAACATGAGGGTGTCCCGACAAGGATGGCAAGAGGGGGCTGCCTGCAAGCTGCCGAACCGTCCCGCCCAGGGCGTTGGGGTCCTTCAGGGTGGCCGCCGGAGCCCCGGAGGCGAGGACTGCCGACATTGCAGCAGCTTCAAACCAGTGTAGCGGCGGCCCTTCCGGCGCAAGCCTCAGGGATTGTGACCGCGGGGTTAAGCGCCGCTGATCCGCCCGGCGCTTGCCCGCGCGGCCTCAGCGCGACGAGGCGAGCTGCCGGCGTTCAGCCGCCGAGGCCGCCGGCGCCGGCCGCCACAGGCTGAGCGAGCGGGTGTCCGGCACCGCCAGGTCCCGCCCGAGCGGCGAGGGCGTGCCCTCCACGCCGACAGGTCCTTCGGCCGGCTCCGGCCGGGTGCTCGGCGAGTCATCCGCCGGGATGGAGGGCAGCGGCAGGGCCTCGGCCTGCGGCGCCAGCAGGGTGAGCTGGCGCCCGCCCGAGATGCGCAGCAGATGCGACTGCTCCGACAGCACCTTGAGTGCGTAGCCGCCGTCGGTGGGCAGGTTGGCGGCGCCGACGTAATGCTTCAGGCCGCCCTCGATCGACCCGGTCCGGTCGATCGCCTCCTTCAGGATCTGCACGCCGACGCGCAGATTGGCCAGCGGATCGAGCGCCGCCAGGCTGCCACCGAAGTTCTCGTACTTCTCGTCATGCACCCGGGTCATGACCTGCATCAGGCCCTGGGCGCCGACGGGGCTTTGGGCGAAGGGGTTGAAGCGCGACTCGATCGCGATCACTGCCAGGATCAGCGTCGGGTCCAGCTTGGCACGGCGTCCGGCTTCCCAGGCTTCCTGCACCAGGCGGCTGACGGGCTCGGGCGCCACGCGGTAGCGGCGCGACAGCCACTGGGCGATGGCCGCTTGCTGGCGGGTCAAGGAGCTGGGGTCGGCCGCGGTCACGCGTTCGATCGCGCCCGGCTCGGCGAGGGCGACGGTGACATTGGGATCGGCCTCGGTGCGCAGGTCTTGCCGGACTTGCAGCCAGCCCAGGGCACGAAGCTCCAGGGTTTCGCGCAGTTCCGGGCGGCCGGCCAGAAACAGGCTGGCCGCGACGACGCCCAGGCCCAGCAGGGCCAGGGAGTTGTGGCAGACCTCCAGCAGGCCGTGGCCGGCGTCCTTGACGAAGACCGCGATCGGGCGGAAGACGGCCAGGGCGGTGCGCCGGAGCGCGTCACGCGCAGCCGCGCCCACCTTGGCGATGGCTTGGAACGCTGTCATGTCTCTCCTTTCCTGGGGTGGTCGCGGGACGGAAAGAACCGTCTGCACCCCCCATTCGATAATCCCCCGGCGGGTGGAACGGGTCGGCCTCAAGCGGGCGGACCCCCGGGTGGGGACCATCGGCAGCGTCGCGCCACGACCGTGGCGCGGGTTATCCCTAGGGACGGCCCGCAGTCTAGGGACGCTTCAAATAACCTGTCAACCATAAAGAAGGCGCGGATCATTCCGCCAAAGCATGAAATACCGGGATTTGCGGGACTTCATCCAAGGATTGGAAGCCGGTGGCGAGCTGCGCCGCATTCGCGAGCCGGTCTCGCCCCGGCTGGAGATGACAGCCGTTGCCGACGCCACGCTGCGTGCCGCAGGCCCTGCGCTGCTTTTCGAGACCCCGGTGGAAGCACCGGGTTCCCGGCCCGGCACGGTGCCGGTGCTGGCCAATCTCTTCGGCACCCCCCGACGGGTGGCCCTGGGCATGGGCGCCAGCGAAGTGGCCGAGCTGCGCACCATCGGCCAGCTCCTGGCCAGCCTGAAAGAGCCCGAGCCGCCGCGCGGCCTGAAGGATGCCGGCAAGCTGCTCCAGCTCGGCAAAGCCCTGTGGTCGATGAAGCCCGAGCGCCTGCGAAGCGCGCCCTGCCAGGAGGAAGTCCTCGAAGGCAGCGAGATCGACCTCGGCGCGCTGCCCATCCAGACCTGCTGGCCCGGCGATGCCGGGCCGCTCATCACCTGGGGCCTTGTGGTCACCCGCGGGCCGCAGTCGGTGCCGAACCCGCGCGCGCGCCAGAACCTTGGCATCTACCGCCAGCAGAAGATCGGCCCGCGCCAGACCATCATGCGCTGGCTGGCGCATCGCGGTGGCGCGCTGGATTTCCGCGACTTCGCGCGGGCGAATCCCGGCCAGCCCTTCCCGGTGGTCACCGCGCTCGGGGCCGATCCGGCGACCATCCTCGGCGCCGTCACCCCGGTGCCCGACACCCTGGGTGAATACCAGTTCGCCGGCCTGCTGCGCGGCAGCCGCACCGAGGTGGTCGACACCGCGGTCGGCGAGGCCGGCCGCTGGCTGCAGGTGCCGGCCAGCGCCGAGTTCGTGCTGGAGGGGCACATCCCGCCGGCGGCGCCCGGCTTTGTCGGGCACAGCGCCGACGGCGTGCCGCTCAAGGAGAAGAACGGCTACCTGCATGCGCTCGAAGGGCCCTTCGGCGACCACACCGGCTATTACAACGAGCAGGACTGGTTCCCGGTCGTCGAGCTTCAGCGCCTGACGCGCCGCCACCAGGCGATCTACCACTCCACCTACACCGGCAAGCCGCCGGACGAGCCCGCCATCCTCGGCGTCGCGCTCAACGAGGTCTTCGTGCCCATCCTGCAGAAGCAGTTTCCGGAGATCGTCGACTTCTACTTGCCGCCCGAGGGCTGCAGCTACCGTCTGGCGGCCATCAGCATCCGCAAGGCCTACCCCGGCCATGCCAAGCGCGTGATGTTCGGGCTGTGGAGCTTCCTGCGGCAGTTCATGTACACCAAGTTCATCGTCGTCACCGACGAGGACGTGGACGTGCGCGACTGGAAGGAGCTGATCTGGGCCATCACCACCCGCATGGACCCGGTGCGCGACACCACCCTGGTGCCGCAGACGCCCATCGACTACCTGGATTTCGCCAGCCCCGTCAGCGGCCTGGGCGGCAAGATGGGCCTCGACGCAACCAACAAGTGGCCGGGCGAGACCGACCGCGAATGGGGCCGCGCCCTCAGCATGTCGCCCGAGGTCACGCAGCGGGTGGCGGGCATCGTCGCCGGCCTGGGCCTGGATCGTCGCTGAGGGATCGCCGCTGAGGGATAGCCCGGCCCAGCGGGCGCGGCCCGGGCCGATAGCCAATGCCCGCTGGTCAAGACGGGCGGCGCGGTCGCAAGATGGCGACGCCCCTGAGGGCATGCACCGAGGTCCATCCCTGGGCCTCCGCGGTCCGGTCCCCGGCCCCTCCGTCCGGTTCGACTGGCCGCCAGCGGCTTCGGCCGCAACCCCCGTCCGCCTCACGGCGGGCGGGGTTTCTTGTTTCTGGGGGCCGGCGCTGCGCCCGCCCCGGGGGCGGATCAGCCCAGCGCGGCGAGCGCGCGGGCGGTGATTTCTTCCACCGTGCCCAAGCCGAGGATGCGCGCATAGCGCGGCGCGGAGGCATCGCCAGTGGCCGACCAGGCCGAGTAGTAGTCCACCAGCGGACGCGTCTGGCTCTGGTAGACCTCCAGCCGCTTCTTGACGGTGGCTTCCTTGTCGTCGTCGCGCTGGATCAGGTCCTCACCGGTCGCGTCGTCCTTGCCTTCCACCTTGGGCGGGTTGAACTTGACGTGGTAGGTGCGGCCCGAGGCCACGTGCACGCGGCGGCCGCTCATGCGCTCGACGATGGCCTCGTCGGGCACGTCGATCTCGAGCACCAGGTCCAGCTTGACGCCGGCGGCCTTCATCGCGTCGGCCTGCGGGATGGTTCGCGGGAAGCCGTCGAAGAGGAAGCCCTTGGCGCAGTCCGGCTGGGTGATGCGTTCCTTGACCAGGCCGATGATGATGTCGTCGCTGACGAGGCCGCCCGCGTCCATCACCTTCTTGGCCTCCAGGCCCAGTGGGGTGCCGGCCTTGACCGCCGCGCGCAGCATGTCGCCGGTCGAAATCTGCGGGATGCCGTAACGCTGGCAGATGAAGGCGGCTTGCGTGCCCTTGCCCGCGCCGGGCGCTCCCAACAGGATCAGTCTCATCCGTTCCTCGTGCTCTTTGCGGTGCCCTTGCACCACGGCCAGAAAAATGTCCGCGCCATGTCATCCGCAGACCTCGGGTGAGGATAGCACCCGCATTCCTGTGTCCCGCTTACGAAGCCAGCCCCGCGCCCCGCGCGAAGAGGTCCCGCACGCGCGCCAGATCCTCGGGGGTGTCGACCCCCGGCCCGGGCTGTCCGGCGCCGACATGCACGGCGATGCGCTCGCCATGCCAGAGCACGCGCAACTGCTCCAGCGACTCGGTCTGCTCCAGCGCGCAGGGCGGCAGCAGGGGGTAGCGCCGCAGGAAGCCGACGCGGTAGGCGTAAAGGCCGATGTGGCGCAGCGGCGCCGGGTCGGGCAGGGCCTGCACGCCCTGGGCATGGCCGTCTCGCCACCAGGGCAGGGGCGCGCGCGAGAAGGTCAGCGCACGGCCCAGCCGGTCACAGACGACCTTGACCACATTCGGGTTCAGGTAGTCCTCGACCCGGTCGAGGGGATGGGCTGCGGTGGCCATCACGCATTCGCCGCGCTCGGCCAGCAGGCGCGCGCAGGCGTCGATCAGGGCCGGGTCGATCAGGGGCTCGTCGCCCTGCACATTGACGACGATCGCGGCATCGTCCAGGCCGAGCAGCGCACAAGCCTCGGCCAGGCGGTCGCTGCCGGTCGGGTGGTCGGCGCGGGTCATCACCGCGTCCACGCCATGGGCCTGGCAGGCGGCGAGGATGCGCGCATCGTCGGCGGCCACCACCACGCGGGCGGCGTCGGCCTGCGCCGCGCGCTCGGCCACCCGCACCACCATGGGTTTGCCGGCCAGGTCGGCCAGCGGCTTGCCCGGCAGGCGGCTCGACGCCATCCGCGCCGGGATCAAGACGACCGGTTTCACGCCGACAGGCCTGCCGCGGCCGGCGGGGCGGCTTCGTCCACGGGACGCGCCTCGTTCACCAGCATGACGGGAATGCCGTCGCGGATGGGGAAGGCCAGGCGGTCGGCGGCGCAGATCAGCTCACGGGCCTCGCGGTCGTGGCTCAGGGGGCTCTTGCAGATCGGGCAGACCAGCAGGTCGATCAGGCGGGTGTCCATCGGGCGCGTCGGCAGGGGGTCAGGGGGCGGCGGCAGGGGCGCCACGGCCGGGGGCTGGGCCCAGCGCTTCGTGCAGCGCATCCCGCAGTTCCGGGGTGGCGGGCAAGTCTAGCGGCGTGACCCAGACGCGCGTGCCCGGCCGCTCGCGGGCCAGGCGCTCGGGGCGGACCTTCACCGCATCCTTCTCGGTCAGCAGCAGGCGCGGCAGGCCGGCCGGCCAGGGCAGGGGGTCGAGGCGGTCGTGGTCGGCGCAGGGCAGGCCGTCGATCTGCAAGCCCTCGGCCCGCAGGGCCTCGAAGTAACGGGGCGGATGGGCGATGCCGGCCAGCGCGGCTAGGGGCTGCGGGCCTTCGCGCAGCGCAGCCCAGGCGGCTGCCGGCGGCGCCGGCCGGCGCGCCCACCATTCCGCCAGCGGCTGCGGCGGGCTCAGCCGGCGCTGCAGCACCAGGCCGGGCAGGGCGGTGCTTGCCACGCCGTCGCTGTAGACGACCCGGCAGGCCCGGCGGGCGAAGGAGGGGGTGCGCAGCGGCTCGCGCAGCGGCCCGGCCGGCAGCAGCCAGCCATTGCCGGCGCCCCGCCGGTCGAAGACCAGCAATTCGACGTCGCGCGCCAGCCGCAGGTGCTGCAGGCCGTCGTCGCTGACGATCACGTCGACCTCGGGATGCGCGGCCCGCAGCGCTTCGGCCGCCGCCGCCCGGTTGCGGCCGACCCAGACCGGCACGCCGCTGCGCAGCCGCATCAGCAGGGCCTCGTCGCCGACCGACTCGGCCTCGGCCTGCGGCGTCACCGCCAGGATGCGGGTCGGATCGCGTCGCCCGTGCCCGCGCGAGACGATGCCCGGCCGCCAGCCCAGGTCTTGCAGCGCGGCGACGACGGCCAGGGTGGTCGGGGTCTTGCCGGCGCCGCCGACAATCCGGTTGCCGACCACCACCACCGGACAGCCCGGATGCCGCACGCGACGCAGCCCCAGGCGATACAGCCCGCGATGCAGCGCCCCCAGCAGGCCGAACAGCGCGGCCAGCGGCAGCAGGGCCCAGGCCAGCGCGCCGCGCCCGCGCCAGGCCGCCTGCAAGCGCATTTCGAGCCGGGCGCGACCGGAGCGGGGCGGGGGGGAGGGCGGCATGGCAGACGATTATCGGCGGGCCTTTTGTGACTGCCCGGTCATCCACCGTCCCTGTGGATAACTTTGTGGGCAAGCCGGCTCGACCGGCCGCCAAGGCGCATGAATCCTGCGTCCGCAACAGATTGCCTCATCCTGAGGCAGAAAAATGTCATTGAAAATCAAACACTTGAGACGATATGGCGGGCGTGTGACGGGGGCTGGGGCGCGGTTTGCAGCCTGTCCCGTGCTTGTGGAGTTCCCCCGCCCGGCTGTGCGCCGCAGCAAGCGCGTCGGGCCGGTTGGAGGCCATCCGTGAGGCCGGCCGAGCCTCTGGCTTCAGGCCGCCCGGCCTGGTCGGTCGCCGCGCTGGTGCAGGCCGTGGCCGAGACCCTGGCCACCCGCTTCGCCAACGTGACGCTGCGCGGCGAGATCAGCGGCTTCACCCGCGCGGCCAGCGGCCACTGCTACTTCACGCTCAAGGATCCGGACGGCGGCGCCAGCCTGCGCTGCGCGATGTTCCGCCGCGCCGCCGCCCTGCTCGCCAGCCTGCCGGGCGAGGGCGAGGCGGTCGAGCTGCGCGGCCGGGTGGCCGTCTACGAGCCCCGCGGCGAGCTTCAGTTCGTCGCCGAATCCTTGCAGCGCGCCGGCGCCGGTGCGCTGTACGAGCGCTTCCTGCGGCTCAAGGCCCAGCTTGCGGCCGAGGGGCTGTTCGAGACCGAGCGCAAGCGCCCGCTGCCACCGCTGCCGCGCTGCATCGGCGTGGTCAGCTCGCTGGCCGGCGCGGCCTTGCACGATGTCTGCACCGCCCTGGCGCGGCGCGCGCCGCATGTCCGGGTGCTGGTGCTGCCCAGCCCGGTGCAGGGCGTGGATGCGCCGGCGGCGCTTTGCGCCGCGCTGGCCGCCGCCGCGCGCCGGCCGGAGATCGAGCTGCTGATCCTCGCCCGCGGCGGCGGCTCGATGGAGGACTTGTGGGCCTTCAACGACCCCGCCCTGGTACGGGCGATTGCCGCCCATCCGGTGCCGGTGATCACCGGCATCGGCCACGAGACCGACCTCAGCCTGGCCGACCTGGCCGCCGACCTGCGCGCGCCCACGCCCACCGCCGCCGCCGAGCTGGCCGCGCCCAGCCGAGACAGCCTGCTGCTCCAGCTCGCCCAATGGGCGCGCCGCGCAAGCGAAGGCCTGAACCGCCGGCTGGAGCGCGAGGGCGAGCGGCTCGACCGCCTCGGCCTGCGCCTGGCCCGGCCGGCCCAGCGCCTGGCGCATGCGCGCGAGCGCCTGGCCGGCCTGGACCAGCGCCGCCGCCGCGCGCTGGAGCGCCAGCTCCAGGCCCGCGCCCAGGCCCTGGACCGCCTGGCCCTGCGCGGCCGGCATGCGGCCCAGGCCCGGCGCGAGGGTCTGGCGCAGCGCCTGGCGCAGCTCGGCCTGCGGCTCGATGCCCTCGATCCGGCCCGGGTGCTGGCCCGCGGCTGGTCGCGGCTGGAGGACGACACCGGCCAGCCGCTGCTGTCGATCGCCCAGGTCCAGCCCGGCCAGGCCTTCGAGGCGGTGCTGGCCGACGGCCGCGTGCAGGCCCGCGCCGAGGCCACCTGGCCGGCGGTACCGCCGCCGACGCGTCGCCGCCGTCGGCCCTGAGCCTGGCGCCGCCGGGTTCAAGGTCTCCCGCCCCCGGGCGCCGGCGGCATCCCTGCCTACAATCAAAAGCTGCGATTTGGGCCTCCCGCCCGGTGCCATCCCCCCAGCCAGGACCCCTCATGGAACACACCCTTCCCGCCTTGCCCTATGCCGCCGACGCCCTGGCGCCGCACATGTCGAAGGAGACCTTCGAGTACCACCACGGCAAGCATCACAACGCCTACGTGGTGAACCTGAACAATCTGCAAAAGGGCACCGAGTTCGAGGCCATGACGCTCGAGGAGATCGTCAAGAAGTCCTCCGGCGGCCTCTACAACAACGCAGCCCAGGTCTGGAACCACAGCTTCTTCTGGCACTGCATGAAGCCCAATGGCGGCGGCGAGCCCAGCGGCGCGCTGGCCGAGGCCATCAACGCCAAGTTCGGCAGCTATGCGGCCTTCAAGGAAGCCTTCACCAAGAGCGCGGTCGGCAACTTCGGCTCGGGCTGGACCTGGCTGGTGAAGAAGGCCGACGGCTCGGTCGACATCGTCAACACCGGCGCCGCCGGCACGCCGCTGACCACCGGCGACACCGCGCTGCTGACCGTCGACGTCTGGGAGCATGCCTACTACGTCGACCACCGCAATGCGCGTCCGAAGTATGTGGAGACCTTCCTGAACCATCTGGTCAACTGGGACTTCGCCGCCAAGAACTTCGGCTGATCCCAGCCGCTTGCGATGACCGACCGGCCCCCGCGGGGGCCGGTTTGTTTTGGGGCCTCATGCCCCCTGCCTGCGGCCTGCGGGCCCCCTCGGGTCCCGTCAGGTGCGCCCCTCCCCCTCGGTTATCCTCGCCCGCCATGGATTACCCCCACCCCCTGCTGGCCCGTGAAGGCTGGCCCTTCATCGGCGGCATGTTCGTCATTGCGCTGCTGGCCTCGGCCTACCTGCCGGGCTGGCTGGCGGCCATCGCCTGGCTGCTGCTGGTCTTCGTCGTCCAGTTCTTCCGCGATCCGCCGCGGGCCGTGCCGAGCGAGCCTGGCGCCGTGCTGTCGCCGGCCGACGGTCGCATCGTCAAGGTCGAGCGCGCCCATGACCCCTACGCCGGCCGCGAGGCGCTGCTGATCAGCGTCTTCATGAATGTCTTCAATGTCCACAGCAACCGCTCGGGCGTCGACGGCACGGTCAAGACCGTGCAGTACTTTCCCGGTAAATTCCTGAATGCGGACCTGGACAAGGCCTCCACCGAAAACGAGCGCAATGCGGTCGTCATCGATGCCGGCGGCCGCACGGTGACCCTGGTCCAGGTGGCCGGCCTGATCGCGCGGCGCATCCTCTGCTACACGCAGGTCGGGGCGGTGCTGAAGCGCGGCCAGCGCTACGGCTTCATTCGCTTCGGTTCGCGGGTCGATGTCTACCTGCCGCTGGACGCCCAGCCGCGCGTGGCCCCCGGCCAGAAGGTCAGCGCCACCACCACCGTGCTGGCCACGCTGCCCAAGCCATGAGCACCGGCACCGAGCTGAGCCCCCTGCCCGAAGGTGCGGACGAGGATCCGGACGATCCGATGCCGCCGCGTCGCCCGCGCCGCAAGGGCATCTACATCCTGCCCAATCTGTTCACGCTGGCGGCCCTGTTCGGTGGCTTCTACGCCATCGTGATGGCGATGAACCAGCGCTTTGACCTGGCGGCGGTCGGCGTGTTCTGCGCCATGGTGCTCGACAGCCTCGACGGCCGGGTAGCGCGCATGACCAACACCCAGAGCGCCTTCGGCGAGCAGATGGACAGCCTGTCCGACATGGTCAGCTTCGGTGCCGCACCGGCCCTGATCATGTACGAGTGGGCGCTGCAGGGCCTGGGCAAGGCCGGCTGGATCGCGGCCTTCGTCTACTGCGCCTGCGCGGCGCTGCGGCTGGCGCGCTTCAACACCAACATCGGCGTGGTCGACAAGCGCTTCTTCCAGGGCCTGCCCAGCCCGGCTGCTGCGGCCCTGGTGACCGGCTTCATCTGGCTGCTCGACGACATGGGCTGGAGCGGCGCGCGCGACATCACCTGGCTGGCCTGGACGGCCTTTGGCGTCACGCTCTATGCGGGGCTGACGATGGTCACCAACGTGCCCTTCTACAGCTTCAAGGATGTGAGCTTCAAGCGCAGCGTGCCCTTCATCGTGATCGTCGCGATCGCGCTCGGCATCGCGCTGATCAACATCCATCCGCCCGCGGTGCTGTTTGCCCTGTTCTGGATCTACGGTCTCTCGGGTTACGGCGTCTACGTGTGGAAGCGCAGCAAGGGCAAGCCGGTCAGCGTCATCGCCACCTCGATGGACGAGCCCGATGAACGCGGCCTACATGGCTGATAGCCAAGGCCCGGGTCCTGCGGCCGGGGCTGCGTGCTACATTCTTTTCATGTGCTCGATCCAACGCCCCTTCCTGCTGTCGCTAGGCCTGCTCGGCCTGCCGGCCGAGCTGCGGGCCCGTTGATGGCGCACCCCTGATTCCCATGCCCCAACGGCCCGCGTGCATTACGCCCGCGGGCCGTTTCGTTTCCGGCGTGCGCCTTTCCTCCGATCCCGACCACGGAGTTCCCCATGGCTGACAAGCTCATCATCTTCGACACCACCTTGCGCGACGGCGAGCAATCGCCCGGCGCCTCGATGACCAAGGACGAGAAGCTGCGCATCGCGCGCCAGCTCGAACGCCTGCGTGTCGACGTGATCGAGGCCGGCTTCGCCGCCTCCAGCAACGGCGACTTCGAGGCCGTGAAGGCGATCGCCGATGCGATCCGGGAATCCACCGTCTGCTCGCTTTCACGGGCCAATGAGCGCGACATCTCGCGCTCGGCCGAGGCCCTGGCCGGTGCGGCCCAGGCGCGCATCCACACCTTCATCGCGACCAGCGAACTCCACATGGAGAAGAAGCTGCGCATGAGCCGCGAGCAGGTGCTGGCCCAGGCCCGCAGCGCGGTGGTTTATGCGCGCAGCCGGGTCGGCGACGTCGAGTTCTCGCCCGAGGATGGCTACCGATCCGATCCCGATTTCCTCTGCCGGGTGCTCGAAGCCGTGATCGATGCCGGCGCGACCACGATCAACATCCCCGACACCGTCGGCTACGGCGTGCCCGAGCTCTACGGCAACTTCATCAAGACCCTGCGCGAGCGGGTGCCCAACAGCGACAAGGCGATCTGGTCGGTCCACTGCCACAACGACCTCGGCATGGCGGTGGCCAATTCGCTGGCCGGCGTGAAGATCGGCGGAGCGCGCCAGGTTGAATGCACCATCAACGGCCTGGGCGAGCGCGCCGGCAACTGCTCTCTCGAAGAGGTGGTGATGGCGGTTAAGACCCGCCGCGACTACTTCGGCCTCGACGTGGGCATCGACACCACGCAGATCGTGCCGGCCAGCCGCATGGTCAGCCAGACCACCGGCTTCGTCGTGCAGCCCAACAAGGCGGTGGTCGGCGCCAATGCCTTCGCCCATGCCAGCGGCATCCACCAGGACGGCGTGCTCAAGGCCCGCGACACCTACGAGATCATGCGCGCCGAGGACGTGGGCTGGAGCGCGAACAAGATCGTGCTGGGCAAGCTCAGCGGCCGCAATGCCTTCAAGCAGCGCCTTCAGGACCTGGGTGTCGAGCTCGACAGCGAAGCCGAGGTGAACAATGCCTTTGCCCGCTTCAAGGACCTGGCCGACCGCAAGAGCGAAATCTTCGACGAGGACATCATCGCCCTCGTCAGCGACGAGAGCGTCACCGCCGAGCAGGAGCACTACCGCCTGCTCTCGCTGGCCCAGCAGTCCGAGACCGGCGAGCGGCCGCGTGCCCAGGTGGCTTTCGCGGCCGGCGCCGTCGAGCACCGGGCCGAGAGCGAGGGCAACGGCCCGGTCGATGCGAGCCTGAAGGCCATCGAATCGAAGATCCAGTCGGGTGCCGAGATGCTGCTCTATTCGGTCAACGCGATCACCAGCGGCTCGACCGAGTCGCAGGGCGAGGTCACGGTGCGGCTGCAGCACGGCGGGCGGGTGGTCAACGGTGTCGGCGCCGATCCCGACATCGTCGTCGCCTCGGCCAAGGCCTACCTCGCGGCCCTGAACAAGCTGCACAGCAAGCAGGAACGGGTCGCGGCCCAGGGCTGAAGCCCGCGGCCGGACCGGGCGGCGGGCCGCCCGCGCCGGCCTGTGGCTTCGATCGCTCCATCAGCGGCGCGATCACGGCCCAGATCACACTTCAAGTGCTCTTTGCAAGTTATTGATCTTGTGCAGCTTTTTCGCAGGCCCTAGACTGGTGCGCCTTATGGAGATTTGCGTGTTTCCAGTCTTTCGCGCGGCCCTGCGTCGAGCCTTGTGGTCCCTGGTCCTGCCCCTCGGGCTGGGCCTGGCGGCCTTGCCCCCGGTCCAGGCGGCGGCCCCGCTGCAGGCCGCCGAAGCCCGCGCCAAGGATGCCAAGCGCGCCGCACCCGCCCGCCGCAGTGAGGTCAAGGCCAAGCGCAAGAAGCCCGAGGCCAAGGCCAAACGCGTGACGGGCGGCGAGCGCAAGGCCGAAGCACGACGCAGCCCGCGCAAGGGCCAGCTCCGCAGCGCGGGCAAGCCCCGGGCCAAGGCTGCCTCAGCCACCGCCCGCCGGGCCGGCCCGCCCGCGCCGGCCGATGCGAAGGCCGCGAAGTCCGGTCAGGCGCTGACGCTTACGCCCCGGCTGGCCCAGCCCCCTGCGGCACCCCGCGCCGAGCGGCCTGCGGCCGCGGGCGGGGCGGCGGCTGGCCTGGCGGCCGGAGCGTCCGCGTCCGGCCTCGCAGCCGCCTTGCCGGCGGCGCCCGAGCCTGGCCTGCCACAGTTCGATCTCCATGCCCTGAAGTCCAGCGCCGCCTTGGTGATCGACCCGCAGACCCAGGAGGTGCTGCTGGCCAAGAACGCCGAGGCCGTGGTGCCCATCGCCTCGCTGACCAAGCTGATGACTTCGCTGCTCGTGCTCGAAGCCGGCCAGCCGCTCGACGAGGTGCTGAGCATCTCGACCGAGGACATCGACACCGAGAAGGGCAGCAGCTCGCGCTTGCAGCCCGGGGCGCAGCTCAGCCGCGGCGAGATGCTGCACCTGGCGCTGATGTCGTCCGAGAACCGCGCCGCCAATGCCCTGGGTCGGCACTATCCGGGCGGCCTGCCGTCCTTCGTGCGCGCGATGAACGCCCGCGCCCTGGCGCTGGGCATGCTGGACACCCGTTTCGTCGAGCCGACCGGCCTGTCCAGCGCCAACCAGTCCAGTGCCCGCGACCTGGCCCTGCTGGTGCGTGCCGCCGCGGACCAGCCCCTGATGCGCGTGCTGTCCACCTCGCAGGAGCACCGGGTCGCCGTCGGCAAGCGCGAGCTGCAGTACCGCAACACCAACGGCCTGGTCCGCAACCCGGCCTGGGAAGTCGTCTTGCAGAAGACCGGCTACATCGCCGAGGCCGGCCGCTGCCTGGTCATGCAGACGCGCATGGCCGGTCGCGACCTGATCATGGTCTTCCTCGATTCGGCGGGCAAATACTCGCGCATCGGCGATGCCGAGCGGGTGCGGCGCTGGGTGGAGTCGCAGGTCCCGAGCCGGCGATCCAGCCTGGAACCCGATGCGGTCGATCGGCTCGATCCGCCGCCCGTCGCGCTGCGGCTCACCTCCTGAGCCTGCGCGACGCGGCGCAACTCATGCGGCCTGGTGGCCGAGCTTGAGCGAGATCTCGCCGGCGGTGGTGCGCAGCCGCTCCAGCCAGCTTTCCTCCAGCCGGTCGGCCGGTGCCGAGATCGACAGGCCGGCCACCAGCTTGCCCTGGTCGTCGTAGATGCCGGCGGCCATGCAGCGCACGCCCAGCTCCAGCTCCTCGTTGTCGCGGGCCACGCCGCTGGCCTGCACGCGGGCGATCTCGCGCTCCAGCGTGGCCAGGTCGGTCAGGCTGTTGCGGGTGTGGCCGGCTAGGCCGGTGCGGGTGGCGTAGGCGCGCACGCGCTGGGGGTCGTCGTGGGCCAGGAAGAGCTTGCCGACCGATGTGAGGTGCAGCGGCGCCCGGCCGCCGACGGCCCGGACCACCTGCATGCCCGAGCGCTCGCTGTAGGTGCGCTCGATGTAGACGATCTCGTCGCCCTGGCGCACCGACAGGTTCACGGGCTGGTGGGTCAGGCGGTGCAGCTCGCGCATGGGGACGAGCGCGGCCTCGCGCACGTCGAGCCGGGCCTTGACCAGGTTGCCCAGCTCCAGCAGGCGCATGCCGAGCCGGTAGCTGCCGGCTTCGGGCCGGTCGACGAATCGGCCGACGGCCAGGTCGTTGAGGATGCGGTGGGCGGTGGAGGGATGCAGCCCTGTCTGCTCGGACAGGACCTTGAGCGACACCGGTTCATGGTGCCGGGCCAGCACGTCGATCAGGGAGAACATGCGCTCGATGACCTGGATCGTCGGGGTCGGGTTCTCGTTGCGGTTCATGGCGGGAGGCAGGCGGATCGAGGCTCGATTTTGCATCGCGAAACGGCCGGACGGCAGGTGACCCTGGACAGGCCCGGCTGATAATGCCCCGATGACCGTTGGTTTCTTCATCACTTGCCTGGTCGACGCGATGCGTCCGTCGATCGGCTTCGCCGCCCTGCGCCTGCTTGAGGCGGCGGGCTGCCGGGTCGAGGTGCCCATGGCCCAGACCTGCTGCGGCCAGCCGGCCTACAACAGCGGCGACCGCGCCACCGCCCGCGACCTGGCCGAGAAGATGCTCGACGAGTTCGAGCGCTTCGACCATGTGGTGCTGCCCTCGGGCTCCTGCGGCGGCATGGTGGCCGCGCACTATGGCGAGCTGTTCGCCAACGACCCCGAGCTTTCGCGCCGCTATGCCGCGCTGCAGCCGCGCATCCACGAGCTGTCGGGCTTCCTCGTCGATGTGCTGGGCTGGACCGATCTGCCGCCCAGCCTGCGCGAAGACCCGAGCCTGCAACGCTTCCAGGGCGTGGCCACTTACCACGACAGTTGCTCGGGCCTGCGCGAACTCGGCATCAAGCAGCAGCCGCGCCGCCTGATCGCCGGCCTGCCCGGCGTCGAGCTGCGCGAGATGGCCTCCTGCGAGCAGTGCTGCGGTTTCGGCGGCACCTTCTCGATCAAGTACGGCGAGATCTCCACCGCCATCGTCGACGAGAAATGCGGCCACATCGCGGCCAGCGGCGCGCAGGCCGTGGTGCTGGGCGACCTGGGTTGCATGCTCAACATCGAGGGCCGCCTGCGCCGCCGCGGCGACACCCACACCCGCGTGCTGCACTGGGCCGAGCTGCTCGCCGGGTCGGCCCCCACCCCCGAGAAAGGCTGAGCCATGCAAGTCCAGGCCATGCACTTCAAGGCACGCGCCGGCCAGCGGCTGGCCGATGTCCGCTTGCAGCAGAACCTCAAGAAGCTTGCCGGCAAGTTCGTCACCGCCCGCGCGGTGGCGATGGACGAGCTGGGCGATTTCGAGATCATCCGCACCGAGGCCGTCCGCCGCCGCGATGCCGCGCTGGCCCAGCTCGACGGCTGGCTGGAGGCCTTCGAGGCCGAGGCCAGCCGCCGCGGCACCACCGTGCTCTGGGCCGAGACACCGCAGGAGGCCTCGGCCCTGGTCGTCGAGATCGCGCGCCGCCACCAGGTCCAGCGCGCGACCAAGACCAAGAGCATGGTCAGCGAGGAAATGGCGTTGAATGCGGCGCTGGAGGCCGTCGGCGTGCAGGTCACCGAGACCGACCTCGGCGAATACATCCTGCAGATCAACGACTACGAGCCGCCCAGCCACATCATCGCGCCGGTGGTGCACAAGGACCGCCAGCAGGTCGCCGAGCTGTTCCGCCGCGAGCATGACCGCGAGCGCAGCGAGGGCTGGGAGAACGACATCGCCGGCATGGCCCGCGAGGCCCGCGAGGTGCTGCGCGAGCGCTTCCTGGCGGCCGACATGGGCATCACCGGCGGCAATTTCGTGATCGCCGAGACCGGCTCGGTCGCGCTCGTCACCAACGAGGGCAACGAAGGCCTGTGCACGGTGCTGCCGCGGGTGCATGTGGCCATCACCGGCATCGAGAAGGTGCTGCCCACGCTGGATGACCTGGCCACCGTGATGCGCCTGCTGCCGCGCTCGGCCACCGGCCAGGTGATCAGCAACTACTTCTCGCTGCTGACCGGCCCGCGCGCGCCCGGCGAGACCGACGGGCCCGAGCACAACTACGTGATCCTGCTCGACGGCGGCCGCACCGGCCTGATCGGCGGCGAGTTCCAGGACATGCTCCGCTGCATCAAGTGCGGCGCCTGCATGAACCACTGCCCCGTCTACCAGAAGATCGGCGGCCACAGCTACGGCTGGGTCTACCCCGGGCCGATGGGCTCGGTGCTCACGCCCAGCTATGTCGGCCTGGAGAAGACGCTGGACCTGCCGCATGCCGCCACGCTCTGCGGCCAGTGCCAGGTTGTCTGCCCGATGAAGATCCCGCTGCCCGAACTGCTGCGCAAGCTGCGCGAGCGCCAGTTCGACCGCGGCCTGCGCCCGCGCGGCGAGCGCGCGCTCCTGGCCGCCTGGGGCTGGCTGGCGCGCCGGCCGGCGCTTTACCGCCTGGCCAGCCGGGTGGGTGTGCGCTTGCTGGCAGCGCTGGCGCCCGACGGCCGGCTGCACAAGCTGCCCGGTGCGGGCGGCTGGACGGTGGGCCGCGACCTGCCCGTGCCCACCGGCCGCACCTTCCGCGACCTCTACCGCGCCCGGCGCGACGCCCAGGGTGGCTGAGCACCGCCCGGTCGCCCCCGCCTGCAGGCCGGCCCGGCCTGGGGCGTGGGCGGCTGGGCGCTTGGGTGGCTTGCGCCGCGGCCTCGGCCTGCTGCTGGGCCTGGGCCTGGGCCTGAGCGCGGGCGCGGTCTTCGGCGCGGCCGATGACGCGGCGGGCCCGCAGGCCCCGCGCGCGGCCGAGTCGGCGCTTCCCCTGACCGCGCCGGCGCCGGCGGGCCCTGCCGCATCGGCCGAGCCTGCCGCGCCCGCGCTGCGCAGCGGCACGCGACCCCGCGCGGCAGCCGGCCTGGCCACCCTGCTGCGCGTGCCGCGCCTGCGCGGCCGCATGCAGGCGGCCGACATCGGCCTGCTGATCAACACCGCCGATCCCTATTCCCTGGCCGTTGGCGAGCACTACATCGCCGCCCGCGGCCTGCGGCCGGAGCAGGTGCTGCGCGTCAGCCTGCCGCTGCGCAGCACGCTCAGCGGCGAGGAATTCGAGGCCCTGCGCCAACGCATCGCCAGCCGCTTCGGCCCGATCGAGGGCAGCCGGGTGCAGGCCCTGGCCCTGGCCTGGCAGCAGCCCTATGCGGTGGGCTGCGCCTCGATCACCGGCGCGCTGGCCCTGGGTACCGAAGCGGTCGATTGCACGCAGACCTGTGCCGCAACCGCCCCTTCGCCCTACTTCAACAGCGCCAGCCTCCGGCCCGCGGCCGAGCTGGGCCTGCGCCCGGCCATGCTGCTGGCCGCGCCCGACGAGGCCGCCGCCCGCGCCCTGATCGACCGCGGCGTCGCCGCCGACGGCCGCCTGGGCCTGCGCGGCGCGCCGCCGGTGCAACTGGCCCTGCTGCGCAGCAACGATGCCCGTCGCGACGTCCGCAGCGTCTTCTACCCGCCGCCCGGCCCGCTGCGCGGCCTGCCTGCCGAGGTGGTGCAGGCCGCCGCCGATCCGCCGCCCGCGCTGGACCGCGTGCTGCTGGCACAGATGGGCGTGGCGCGCCTGCCGGCGCTGGATGCCCTGCAGTTCGTGCCCGGCGCCCTGGCCGACCACCTCACCTCCTGGGGCGGCGCGCTCGACGGCCACCATGGCCAGAGCACCGCCCTGGCCTGGATCGCCGCCGGCGCCACGGCCAGCCACGGCACGGTCAGCGAGCCCTGCAACCACCTCCAGAAGTTCCCGCATCCGCAGGTCCTGCTGCTGCATTACTTGCAGGGCGCGACCGCGATCGAGGCCTACTGGAAGAGCGTGGCTTGGCCGGGCCAGAGCCTCTTCATCGGCGAGCCCCTGGCCGCCCCCTACGCGCGGCGCTGAGCGGGCTTCGGCCGATGCCGCGCGCGAGCCGCCGGGCGCGCAAGGAAACACTGGGCGCGCAGGAAACACCGGGCCGCCCCAAGCTTGCCTGCGCCCTGCGGGGCGCTCAGTAGCGCGGCGGCGCCTCCAGCTCCTCGCGCAGGCTCTGGTACAGCTCATGGCGCAGCGGGCTGATGCGGCCCTCGGCCAGGGCCGCGCGCACCGCGCAGCCGGGTTCGTGGCGGTGGCTGCAGTTGTGGAAGCGGCAGCCGGCCTCGGCCGCCTGGCGCAGGTCGGGCATGAAGCCGGCCAGGTCCTCGGGCGCGAGGTGGCGCAGGCCGAATTCCTGGAAGCCCGGCGAGTCGATCAGCGCGGCGCCGTCGAGCGTGCCGGGCACGCGGTCCAGCCAGTGCCAGCGGGTGTGGGTGGTGGTGTGGCGGCCGCTGTTGAGGGCGGTGGAGATCTCGCCGGTCAGCACCTCGGCCTCGGGCAGCAGGGCATTGATGAGCGTGCTCTTGCCGCTGCCTGAGGGCCCCAGCACCAGCGTGGCCCCGCCCAGCAGCGGCCGCAGCCGGGCGAGCAGGGCCTCGGCCTGGCCGGCGGCCCGGGCCGGGTCGCGCGGCTTGAGCGCGCCGTCGATCACCCGGTAGCCCATGGCCGCATAGGGCGCCAGCCGGGCGCGGGCGGTGTCGGCGCCGGGCAGCTCGGTCTTGTTGAGCACCAGGGTCACGGGGATGCGCGCGGCCTCGGCGGCAATCAGCGCGCGGGTGAGCTGCATCTCGCTGAAGACCGGCTCCACCGCGATCCAGACCAGCAGGTGATCCAGATTGGCCGCGAAGCTCTTGGTGCGCAGCTCGTCCTGGCGGAAGAAGAGGTTGCGGCGCGGGGCGACGGCCTCGATCACGCCCTGGGCGACCTCGCCCTCGGGGCCCTCGGCCGCGCCGGCCGGGCCGTCCTGCGTCGGCCGCCAGCGCACCCGGTCGCCGACCACGGCCTCGTTGCGCTTGCCGCGCGAGGTGCAGAGCACCCGGCGGCCCTCGGCCGTCTCGACGCTGTGGTGGCGGCCGTGGCCGGCGATCACCCGGCCTTCCTGCAGGCCCTCGGGGGTGGCGGCCGGGCGGTCGCCGTGCGCGGCGCGGGCGCGCTTCACGCGGCCTGCGGGGCCGGCCCCAGGGCCTGCAGCGCGGCCAGGCGCTCGGCGGCCGGCGGGTGCGAGTAGTAGAAGGCCGCGTAGAGCCGGTCCGGCGTCAGGGTGGCCGCGTTGTCCTCGATCAGCTTGAGCAGGGCGGCGCGCAGGTCGGCGGCGTCGGTCTGGGCTGCGGCATAGGCATCGGCCTGGTATTCGTCGCGCCGCGACATCGCCGCGAAGACCGGCCCGAGGAAGAAGCTGAACACCGGCCCGGCCAGCAGGAAGAGCAGCAGGGCCAGCGCATCGTTCGGCGCGGCGAGTTGCGGCGTCACGCCCAGGCCGGTGTAGAACCAGGCCTGTTGGCCCAGCCAGCCCAGCAGCGCGAAGCCCAGGCCGCTGAGCGCGAACATGCCCAGGATGCGCTTGGGCACGTGGCGGTGCTTGAAGTGGCCCAGCTCATGGGCCAGCACCGCTTCCAGCTCGGGCCCGCTGAGCTTGCCCAGCAGGGTGTCGAAGAAGACCACCCGCTTGGCCGCGCCGAAGCCGGTGAAGTAGGCGTTGGCATGGGCCGAGCGGCGGCTGCCGTCCATCACATAGAGGCCCTGGGCGCTGAAGCCGCAGCGCGCCATCAGGGCCTGCACGCGGCGCTTCACGGCCTCGTCCTGCAGCGGCTCGAAGCGATTGAAGAGTGGCGCGATCACGCCCGGGTAGAGCACCAGGATCAGCAGGTTGAAGCCCATCCAGGCGCCCCAGGCCCACAGCCACCAGGCCGGGCCGGCCGCGCCCATCAGCCAGAGGATGAGGGCGGCGATCGCGCCGCCGAAGACCGCGCCGACCGCCAGGCCCTTGAGCTGGTCGCCCAGCCACAGGCCCGCGCTCATGCGGTTGAAGCCATGCGCCTGCTCCAGCTTGAAGGTGTGCCAGGCATCGAGCGGCGCCTCCAGCAGCGCGCTCAGCAGCGCGAAGGCCGCCAGCAGCAGGAGCTGGTGGGCCACCGGCCCGAGCGAATCGCCGACCTGGATCGCGACGAACTGGTTCAGCACCTCCAGGCCGCCGAGCAGGGTCCAGCCCAGCAGCAGCAGCGTGGACCAGGCGATCTGCACCAGGCCGAAGCGGCCCTTGGCCAGGGTGTAGTCGGCCGCGCGCTGGTGGGTGGCCAGGCTGACCACGCCCTGGAAGGCTGCCGGCACCTGGCCGCGGTGGCGGGCCACATGCCGCATCTGCCGTGTCGCCAGCCAGAGCTTGAGCGCCAGCGAGGCCAGCAGGAAGGTGGCGAAGAGGGCAGTGAAGGCCAGGGGATGCATCGATCCAGTTTAAGGGCTGGCCCACAATCGCCCGACCCGGCACGGCGCCGCATCCACACTGCGCCGCGGCCCGTAAACCCACGCATCCCGAAGTCCCGCCGATGAGCCTTCCGACCGACCCTCCCGCCGCGCCCGGCCTGCCCAAGAAGGCCGACAACCTGATCTGGATCGATCTGGAGATGAGCGGCCTCGACACGGTGAAGGACCGCATCCTGGAGATCGCCGTCGTCGTCACCGATGCCCAGCTTGGCGTGCGCGTGGAAGGCCCGGTCTTCGCGATCCACCAGAGCGATGCCGTGCTCGACGGCATGGACGCCTGGAACAAGGGCACCCACGGCAAGAGCGGCCTGATCGACCGCGTGCGCGCCTCCACCGTCGACGAGGCCCAGGCCGAGGCCGCCGTGATCGACTTCCTCAAGGCCTACATCGGCGAGCGCGGCTCGCCCATGTGCGGCAACTCGATCTGCCAGGACCGCCGCTTCCTGGCCAAGGACATGCCCAAGCTGGAAGCCTTCTTCCACTACCGCAACCTCGACGTGTCCACGCTCAAGGAACTGGCCAAGCGCTGGAAGCCGGCCATCCTCGACGGCTTCCGCAAGCAGCAAGCCCACACCGCGCTGGCCGACATCCACGAATCCATCGACGAGCTGGCTTACTACCGGCAGCATCTGCTGGCGCTGTAAGGTCTGCCCCGGCGGGGCGACGCAAAAGCACACTGGGGGCCTGCGGGCGCCCGCCTTTCTCTTCCGTTTCAACCCTCCGCTTTCCCACCATGCAGCAGGATCAAGTCAAGGATCAGGTCAAGGACTACTACGGCCGCCAGCTCCAGGGCACGGCCGATCTCAAGACCAGCGCCTGCTGCGATGCCAGCGCGGTGCCGATCTGGCTGCGGCCGCTGCTGGCCCGCATCCACCCCGAGGTGCTGGACCGCTACTACGGCTGCGGCCTGGTCTGCCCGCCGCTGCTCGAAGGCTGCCGCGTGCTCGACCTGGGCTGCGGCGCCGGCCGCGATGTCTATGCCCTGGCCCAGCTCGTCGGCCCGCGCGGCGAGGTCGTCGGCGTCGACATGACCGACGAGCAGCTCGCCGTGGCCGAGCGCCACCGCGCCCACCATGCCGCCCTCTTCGGCTACGACAACGTGCGCTTCCTGCAGGGCTACATCGAGCGCCTCGACGAGCTCGACCTCGCCCCGGGCAGCTTCGACGTGATCGTCTCCAACTGCGTCGTCAACCTCTCGCCGGACAAGGATGCCGTGCTGGCCGGCGTGCAGCGCCTGCTCAAGCCGGGCGGCGAGTTCTACTTCTCCGATGTCTATGCCGACCGCCGCGTGCCCGAGGCCGTGCGCAACGATGCCGTGCTCTACGGCGAATGCCTGGGCGGCGCGCTGTACTGGAACGACTTCCTGCGCCTGGCCCAGCGCCACGGCTTTGCCGATCCGCGCCTGGTCGACGACCGCCCGCTCGACATCACCGACCCGGCCCTGGCCGCCCGCGCCGCGCCGCTGCGCTTCTTCTCGGCCACCTACCGCCTGTTCAAGCTGGAGGCGCTGGAGAGCGCCTGCGAGGACTACGGCCAGGCCGTGATCTACCGCGGCACCGTGCCCGAGCATCCGCAGCGCTTCGTGCTCGACAAGCACCATGACCTGGCCACCGGCCGCGTCTTCCCGGTCTGCGGCAACACCTGGCACATGCTGCACGGCACCCGCTTCGCACAGCACTTCGATTTCATCGGCGATTTCTCGCGCCACTTCGGCCTGTTCGAGGGCTGCGGCAGCAGCATGCCCTTCGACACCGCGGCGGCCGGCTCCGGCGCCTCGGGCGCCTGCTGCTGAGCCGCGTGCGATGCTGTCGCGCCGTCCCCTGCTGGCGGTCGGCCTGCTGGCCCCGCTGCTGGCCGCCCGACCGACCGGCCTGCGCGCGCAGGCGGACAAGCGCCTGCTGCTGAGCGGCTCCAGCACCGTCGCACCCCTGGTGCTGGAGATCGCCAAGCGCTTCGAGTCGCTGAACCCCGGCGTGCGCATCGAGGTGCAGACCGGCGGCTCCAGCCGCGGCCTGGCCGATGCCCGCCAGGGTCGTGTCGCCTTCGGCATGGTCTCGCGTGCGCTCAAGCCCGAGGAAGCCGACTTACAGGCCTACACCCTGGCGCGCGACGGCATCGGCCTCATCGTCCACCGCAGCAATCCGGTGGTGGCGCTGAGCGCGGCCCAGGTGCAGGCCATCTACACCGGCCAGGTGCGCGACTGGGCGGCGGTGGGCGGCCCGGCCCGGCCGATCAGCGTGGTCCACAAGGCCGAGGGCCGCTCGACGCAGGAGCTGTTTCTCCAGCACTTCGGTCTGCCCGGCAGCGCGGTCAAGCCGCAGGTGGTGATCGGCGACAACGCCCAGGGCATCAAGACCGTGGCGGGCAATCCGGGCGCGATCGGCTACGTCTCGATCGGCAGCGCCGAGTTCGAGGCCGGCCTGGGCACGCCGATCCGGCTGCTGCCCATGGACGGCGTGCCGGCCACCGTGGCTGAAGTGCAGCGCGGCCGCTTCCCCATCAGCCGGCCGCTGAACCTCGTCAGCGCCCAAGCCCCCACCGGCCTGGCCGCGCGCTTCCTGGCCTATGCCCGCTCGCCCGCCGTGCACGACCTGGTGCGGGAGCAGTTCTTTGTCCCGGTCTGAACGCGGCCTGGGCCGGGCGCTGGGCGCGCTGGCCCTGCTCAGCGGCGTGCTGCTGCTCGGCATCGTCGCTCACTTGCTGATCCGGTCCTGGCCGGTGCTCGCCGGGCCGCAGGCGCCGGGCCTGGGCGGCCTGCTCGGCCTGGACGGCGGGCCGGGCGGCTGGCATCCGCTGGAGGGGCGCTTCGACCTCTCGCCCATGATCGCCGCCAGCGCCGCCGCGGCCGGCGGCGCCCTGCTGCTGGCCGCGCCCTTCGGCCTGGCCTGCGCGATCCACGAACACTTCCTGGCCGGCCCGCGCACGGCGCGGCTGCAGCGCCTGGCGATCGGCCTGCTGGCCGGCATCCCCTCGGTGGTCTTCGGCCTCTGGGGCCTGACCGTGCTGGTGCCGCTGATCGGCCGCTGGCAGCCGCCCGGCGCCAGCCTGCTGGCCGCCATGCTGGTGCTGGCCCTGATGATCGTGCCGACCGTGGCCCTGCTGGCCAGCGCCGCGCTGGCCCAGGTGCCCCGGTCGGTGCTGCAAGGCGCCGCCGCCCTGGGCCTGAGCCGCCGCGCCATCGTCCTGGGCGTGGCCCTGCCGGCGGCCCGGTCCGGCCTGTGGGCCGCCCTGCTGCTGGCCCTGGCGCGCGCCCTGGGCGAGACCCTGGCCGTGCTGATGGTCGCCGGCAATGTCGTGGCCTGGCCCGCCGGCCTGTTCGAGCCGCTGCGGGTGCTGACCGCCAACATCGCCCTGGAGATGGCCTATGCCGAGGGCCTGCACCGCGCCAGCCTCTATGCCGCCGGCCTGCTGCTCACCGCCCTGGTGCTGCTGCTGGCCGGCCTGGGCCTGCTGGCTGGCCGCGGCCTGCGCGCCGGCCGCGCGCAGACCTTGCCGGGGGCGGATACCCCGGCCGCCCCGGCCGCGCTGCGGCCCCTGCCCTGAGAAGGCGTGAACGAACTCTCCATGCCTGCCGCCACCGCCCGTCCCCGCGCAACCCGCCGCGCCCGGCTCAAGGACGGCCTGTTCGACCTCGGCATCCGCGCGGCGGCCTGGACCCTGCTCGCCGCCCTGTTCGCCCTGCTGCTGGACCTGGCGGTGCAGGGCTTCGGCCATCTTTCCTGGGATTTCCTCGTCAGCGAACCGCGCGCCTCGGGCCGGGCCGGCGGCATCGCGCCCATCCTGGTCTCGACCCTGGCCCTGGTGCTGATCGCGCTGGCCGTGGCCCTGCCGCTGGGCCTGGCCACGGCCGTCTGGCTGGTCGAGTTCACGCGGCTCGGCGGCCCGGCCGCGCGGGGGCTGCGGCTCAGCCTGGACGTGCTGGCCGGCGTGCCCTCCATCGTCTTCGGCCTGGCCGGCCATGCCCTGTTCGGGCCCTGGCTGGGCTACTCGCTGCTGGCCGGCGGCCTGACCCTGGCCTGCATGATCCTGCCCCTGCTGATCCGCAGCGCCGAGGCCGGCCTGCACGCCGTCGACCCCGACTGGCGCCGCGGCGCCGCCGCCCTGGGCCTGCGCCGCAGCACCGCGCTGCGTCATGTGCTGCTGCCGGCCGCCGCGCCGGCCCTGCTGGCCGGCGTGATGCTGGGCCTGGGCCGTGCCACGGCCGAGACCGCCGCGCTGCTCTTCACCAGCGGCTATGCCGACCGCATGCCTGCTTCGCTGCTCGACTCGGGCCGCTCGCTGGCCGTGCACATCTACGAGCTGTCCATGAACGTGAGCGGCGGCGACCGCGCCGCCCAGGCCAGCGCGCTGGTGCTGGTCGCGCTCATCCTCGTCCTCAACCTCGCGGCCCTGCGCGCCTCGGACCGCTGGGTCCGGCGCCGCATGGGTCCGGCCTGAGAAGGTGTGAACGAACCCGCCATGCCCCCCGAAGCGCCCGTGCCCGCCCACACCCTCGGCCAGGTCCAGTTGGGCCGGCCCTGCTGCCGGCCCGAGACCCTGATCGAGGTGCGCGAGCTGGCCGTCGCCTACGGCCCGCGCACCGTGCTGGCCGGCGTCAGCCTGGACATCCCGCGCGGCTGCATCACCGCCCTGATCGGCCCCTCGGGCTGCGGCAAGACCAGCTTCCTCGGCACGCTCAACCGCATGAGCGACATCAGCCCCGGCGCGCGCGTCAGCGGCCGGCTGCGCTTCGACGGCCTGGACCTGCTCGACCCCGCGCTGGACCTGATGGCCCTGCGCCGCCGCATCGGCATGGTCTTCCAGCGGCCCAATCCCTTTCCGCTTTCGATCCGCCGCAACCTCGACCTGCCGCTGCGCGAGCACGGCGTGGCCGACCGCGGCGAGCGCGAGGCGCGCATCGAGACCGCGTTGCGCGATGTCGGCCTGTGGGACGAGGTGGCCGGGCGCCTGGACGCGCCGGCCCTGGGCCTGTCCGGCGGCCAGCAGCAGCGCCTGTGCGTGGCCCGCGCGCTGGTGCTGCGGCCCGAGGTGCTGCTGATGGACGAGCCCTGCAGCGCGCTCGACCCGCTGGCCTCGGCCGTGGTGGAGGACCTGATCGTCCGCCTGCGCGGCCGCTACACCGTGGTGATCGTCACCCACAACCTGGCCCAGGCGCGCCGCATCGCGAACTACGCCGCCTTCTTCTGGCTGCAGGGCCAGGTCGGCCAGCTGGTCGAGCAGGGCAGCCACCTGTTCGAGGCGCCCGAGCATGCGCTGACGGCGGCCTACCTTTCGGGCGCGCGGGGCTGAGCGGCGCGGGGCCGGGCGGGTGCTGCCCCGCATGGCAACTTCAGGTGGTCTTCATGCCCGGGGCTTACAAGCCGCGCTTTCCCGCCTCGAAGTGCCCCGATGCCCCCTCTCTCCCCGACCCGGCGGTCCGCCCCTCTTGCCGATGCCGGCTTCGGCGCCCATGCGCCCTCGGCCCGTCTGGGCCACCTGATCCGCCTGGCCCAGTCCGCGCCGCGGAACTGGCTGGGCCAGCAGTTCGCGCAGCTCGTGCGGGCCCTGGTGCTGCGCCGGCATGCGCTGCCGCTTGATGTCGTCGTCGGCCGGCTGCGCCTGCGCTGCTGGCTGCGCGACAACCATTCCGAGCGCAAGTTCGTCTTCATGCCCTGGCGCTTCGATGCCGAGGAGCGCCGGCTGATCGTGCAGGCCCTGGGCCCCGACGGGACCTTTGTCGACATCGGGGCGAATGTCGGCCTCTACACCCTGGACATCGCCACCCAGCTCGGCCCGCGGGGCCGGGTGCTGGCGCTGGAGCCGCATCCGCCCACCTTCGAGCGCCTGCGCTTCAATGTGCAGGCCACCCTGGCCGACCGGCCCGACGGGCCGCGGGTGCAGATCGAGCGCCTGGGCGTGCACGACGCCGGCGGCGAGCTGCGCCTGCACCTCGACCCGGGCAATCTCGGCGGCTCCAGCCTGCTGCCGCGCGGCCGGTCGGGCGCGGACGCCGGTGCGGCAACCCGGCCCGAGGCGCCGGTCTCGACGGTGAGCTGCCGGCCGCTGGCGCAGATCCTCGACGCCCAGGGGATCGAGCGGGTCGACGCGATCAAGATCGACATCGAGGGCGCCGAGGACAGCGCGCTGATGGACTACCTGCGCCACCAGCCCGAGGCGCGCCTGCCGGTTTGCCTGGTGATCGAGAACTCCGAGCACCTCTGGCGCCAGGACCTGCCGGCCGCCCTGCATGCGCGCGGCTTCCGGCCCCAGCACCGCAGCCGGCTCAACACCGTCTACTGCCGTGCGAGGGCTCCGGCCTAGGACCGGGCCGCGGTCGGGCTGTGTCGCATCCGCCCGCCTCAGGCCGTGGGCCCTTGGAAGCGCGCCAGGATGTCCGCATGCTGGCCGGGCCAGGCCGTCAGGGCGCGCTCGTCCCCTTCAAAAACTGCATGCATGAAGGCCGTGACCAAGGCCTGGCTCGCCCGCTTGGCCTGGGGATTGAGCGCGCCGCCGGGGCCGTTGCGGTCGGTGAACATGCTGTGCGCACCGCCCTGGAAGACGGCAAGCCATTTGCGCCGGCTGCCGATGGCTTCATAGACGCGCAGACGGTCTGCCAGGTCGCTCCAGTAGCCAGGGATGCGGATCACGTCTTCGGTGCAGGTGATGTGCAGGCTCGGCACCTTGACGTTGCCCAGGATGTCCCCGGGCTCGCCCTGGCCATAGAAGGGCGGGGCGCTCAGCACCACGACGGCGGCCACCCGGGGGTCGACGAGCAGCAGGGGCTGACCCTCGCGCTGCACCTGGGCTCCGGCGACCAGCAGGCTGGTGTTGGCTCCGTAGCTGTGGCCGGTCGCGACGATGCGGCGCACGTCGATGCGCTCGCCCGCTTCGCTGGTCAGCAGGGTGTCCAGCGCAAAGCGGAAGTCCTCGGTGCGGGCCAGGGCCTCCTCATCCTGCGCGGCAGCTTGCAGGCGGCCCACCAGGCCGAGGACGCTCCCGCCCCAGAGGCTGCGGTCGCTGCCCACATGCTGCAAGTGCAGGCAGGCAATGCCTTGCGAGGCCAGATGCCGGCCCAGCCAGCTGTAGCCCCCTCGCGAGCCGCCGATGCCATGCGAGATCACGAACAGCGGCGTCGGCCGGGCCTTCGTCGCTTGCTGCGGCAGGTGCAGCCGCACCGGCACCGGGCGTTGACGGGCGGTGTCGGTCCAGTCCAGGTCCAGGGTGTCGAAGCCGGCCGCGCCCTCGGCAGCGCGCAGCGCGGGAGATGTCGCCAAGGCCAGGGCGGCTGCGCCCTGCAGCAGCAGACGCCGCCTCATGCCGTCGCCCCGGACTGCGCCGGCCGGGCCGCGCGGCCCCGCCGCAGCAGGCGCTGCATGGCCGCGATGCCGTCGTCCACATAGGTGAAGAGCACCGGGATCACCAGCAGGCTCAGGAAGGTGCTGGTGATCAGGCCGCCGATCACGACGATGGCCATGGGGCTGCGGAAGCTCGGGTCGGTGCCCAGGCCCAGGGCGATGGGCAGCATGCCGGCGGCCATGGCGATGGTGGTCATCACGATCGGCCGGGCGCGCTTGCGGCAGGCGTCGAGCACGGCCTCGAAGCGGTCCATGCCGTGGTCGCGCCGCGCCAGGATCACGTAGTCGATCAGCAGGATGGAGTTCTTGGTCGCGATGCCCATCAGCATGATCAGGCCGATCATGCTGGGCATGGAGATGGCCGTCTGCGTCACATAGAGCGCCAGGAAGGCGCCGGGGATCGACAGCACCAGCGCGCCCAGGATGGTGGCGGGCTGCACGAAGTCCTTGAACAGCAGCACCAGCACGATGTAGATGCAGAGCACGCCGGTTGCCATCGCCAGGCCGAAGCTGGCGAAGAGCTCGGCCATGGCCTCGGCGTCGCCGATTTCCGTTTGCGTCACGCCCGCGGGCAACTGCTGCAAGCTGGGCAGGGCCAGCGCGGCGGCCTTCACCGCGCCCAGCGGCTGCTGGTTCAGCTCGATCTCGAAGTTCACATTGCGCTGGCGGTTGTAGCGGTCGATGCTGGCCGGGCCGCTGCCCAGCTCCAGCGTCGCCACATTGCCCAGCATCACCGGACCGCGCGTGCCCGGCACCGGCAGCCGGGCGAGCAGGCTCAGGTCGGTGCGCGCCTCGGCCGGCAGGCGCACGACGATGGGCACCTGGCGCTGGCTGAGGTTGAGCTTGGGCAGGCTCTGGTCGTAGTCGCCCGCGGTGGCGATGCGCAGGGTCTCGGCGATGGCCGCGCTGGTCACGCCCAGGTCGGCGGCGCGGGCGCTGTCGGGCCGCACGATCAGCTCGGGCCGCACCAGGCTGGAGGAGCTGGTGACCGCGCCGATGCCGGGGATGCCGCGCAGCTCCTTTTCCACCACCGCCGCATGCTGCTGCAGCACGGCGCCGTCGGCACCGGCCAGCACGAGCACGTACTTCTCCGCGCTGGCCCCGAAGCCCACCTTCACCCGCGCGCCGGGCAGATCGGCCAGGGCCTTGCGCAGCTCGGCCTCGATGTCCTGCTTGCTGGTCTTGGTGCCGAAGAGCGGGCTGCGCTCGCTGCGGTGGGTCAGGTTCAGCGTCAGCGTGGCCTTGGTGACTTCGGGCAGGCCGGCGCCCGGGGTGAAGGTGTCGGCGCCGGTGCTGCCGCCGCCCACCGCGGTGTAGACCAGCTTCACATGCGGGTTGCGCTGCACCAGCAGGCGGGCCTGCTCGGCGGCGGCCAGGGTCTGGGCATAGCTGCTGCCCGGCGGCAGGGTGAGGGTGACCTGGGTCTGGTTGATGTCGTCCGGCGGGATGAAGCCGGTGGACAACAGCGGCACCAGGCCGAAGCTGCCGACGAAGAAGGCCGCCGCCGCCAGCATGGTGAGGATGCGATGCCGCAGGCACCAGGCCGCCCAGCCCAGGTAGTACCGCATCCAACCTGGCTCGGTGTGCTCGGTGCGCGGCGGCTTGAGCAAGTAGGCCGCCATCATGGGCGTGAGCATGCGCGCCACGACCAGGCTGAAGAAGACCGCGATCGCCGCCGTCCAGCCGAACTGCACGAAGAACTTGCCCGGCACGCCGGCCATGAAGGCGGTGGGCAGGAAGACGGCGATCAGCGTGAAGGTGGTGGCGATCACCGCCAGGCCGATCTCGTCGGCCGCTTCCATCGCCGCCTGGTAGGGCGTCTTGAGGACATGGGCCCCCATGCCCCCCGAGGGGGAATGCCCGCCCTGGGACAGCCCGGCGGCGGGCATGCGCAGGTGGCGCATGATGTTCTCGATCTCGACGATGGCATCGTCGACCAGGATGCCCACCACCAGGCTCATGCTCAGCAGCGTCACCACATTGAGCGTGAAGCCGAAGACGTAGTGCATCACCGCGAAGGCCGGCACGATGGACAGCGGCAGGGCGGTGGCCGCCACCAGGGTGGCGCGCCAGTCGCGCAGGAAGAACCACACCACGACCACGGCGAGCACCGCGCCTTCGAGCAGCAGCACCATGCTGCCCTCGTAGTTCTCCACCGTGGGCTGGACGAAGTTGAAGGCCTCGACGATCTCGATGTCCGGCCGCTCGGCGCGCAGCGTGTCCAGCGCCCGGCGCACGCCCTCGGCCACGGCGGTCTCGCCCGCGCCGCGGCTGCGCTGGATCTCGAAGGCGACCGCTGGCTTGCCGTTGATCAGGGCGCCGCTGCGCACCTCGGCCACGGTGTCGCTGAGGGTGGCGACCTGGTCCAGGCGCACCAGGCGGCCGTCTGGCATGGCCAGTTGCAGGCGCGAGAGCTCCTCCGCGCTCTGCACATTGGCCAGGGTGCGCACGCTCTGCTCGATGCCGCCCACCTCGGCCCGTCCGCCGGGGGCGTCGGCCTGCACGGCGCGCAGTTGCCGGCTGACTTCGGCGGCGCTCAGGCCCAGGGCCAGCAACTTGTCCGGGTCCAGCTCGACGCGCACCTCGCGCGTCACGCCGCCCACCCGGTTGACGGCGCCCACGCCGCGCACCGCGAGCATGGCCTTGGTGACCGTGTCGTCGACGAACCAGCTCAGCGCCTCCTCGTCCATGCGCGGCGAGGCCACGGTGTAGGTCAGGATCGGCGAGCCCGCCAGGTCGAGCTTGGTGACGACGGGGTCGCGCAGCTCGGCCGGCAGGTCGGCGCGCACGCGGGCCACGGCGCTGCGCACATCGTCCAGCGCCTCCTGGGTGTTCTTCTCCAGGCGAAATTCCACGGTGACCAGGGCCGTGCCGTCCTGCACCTTGGTGTAGAGGTTCTTCACGCCGGTCAGCGAGGCGACCGCGTTCTCCAGCTTGCGCGCGACCTCCGTCTCCATCTGCGCCGGCGCGGTGCCGGGCAGGCTGGCGCTGATGGTGATGGTGGGCAGGTCGATGTCCGGGAACTGCTGGATCTTCATCTGCTGGAAGCCCAGCAGGCCGGCCAGCGTCAGCATCACGAACAGCATCACCGAGGGGATGGGGTTGCGGATGCACCAGGCGGAAACGTTCATGGCGGGCTCCCGGCTTCAGTCGTTGCGCTGCGGCGCGCTGCCTGCCGTCGCCGGGGCCGGCGCGGCGACCACCCGCACCGTGTCGCCATCGGCCAGGAAGCCCGCGCCGCTGGCCACCACCCGGTCGGCCGGGCCGACGCCTTCGAGGATCTCGACCTGCTCGGCGCTGCGCCGGCCGGTGCGCACCTTGCGCTGCGCCACCCGGTCCGCGCCCTCCAGCACGAAGACATAGCTGAAGCCCTCGCGCAGCAGCACCGCGGCCTGCGGCAGCGTCAGCGCGGTGCTGCGGCCCAGCTCGAAGCTGCCGCGCGCGAACATGCCGGCCTTCAGGCGGCCGGCGCTGTCGGGCAGGTCCACATAGACCAGGGCATTGCGGGTCGTGGCATCCACCGTCGGCCCGACCTGGCGCAGCCGGCCGGCGACGGTCGCGCCGCCCGGCGCCTGCACCTGCACGGTCTGGCCCGGGCGCAGGGCCGCCAGCTCGTCGGCGGCCACCTCGCCGCGCCATTCCAGGCGGCCCTGGCGGATCAGCCGGAACAGCTCGGTGCCCGAAGCCAGCACCGCGCCCACAGTGGCGCTGCGGGCGCTGATCACGCCATGGTCGGGCGCCCGCACCTCGGTCTGCGTCAGGCGCAGTTGCTGGAGCTGCTGGGTGGCCTGCACGGCGGCCAGGCGGGCCGCGGCGGTGCGCTCGGCGGTCAGCAACTGGGTGATCTGCTGGGCGCTGAGGGCGCCGCTGTCTTCCAGCTCGCGCGCCCGGGCGGCATTGGCGGCGGCCTCGGCCAGGGCGGCTTCGGCCTCGGCGACGGCGGCGCGGCTCTGGGCCAGCTCAGCCTCGCTGCTGCGGCGGTCGAAGATGGCCAGCACCTGGCCGCGGCGCACGATGTCGCCCACATTCACCCGCACCTCGGCCAGGCGCAGGCCCTGCACTTCGGCGCCGACGATGGCTTCCTGCCAGGCGGCGATGCTGCCGTTGGCGCTCACCGTGTCGGCCAGGCTGTTGCGCTGCGGGCTGACCAGGCTCACCGTCAGCGCCGGGCGTACGGTGGCGGCGGGGGCGGGCGGGGCACCGGCAGCGGCCGGGCGGCTGTTCAGGCCGACGAAGGCGAGGCCGGCCAGCAGCAGCGCGGCGCTGACGAGGGTCAGGGGGTGCTTGATCCAGGCGGGGCTCATGTCCAGGGTGGCTTGCGGCATGGAAAGGGTTCAGTCCGGCGTGCCGGCGCGGGCGGCGGCGCGAGGCGCTTCGCCGGGGCGCCAGCCGCCGCCGAGGCTGCGGTAGAGCGTGATCCATGCGCTGGCGCGTTCACGCTGCACTTCGATCAGGGCGCCGCGGGCCTGCAAGGCATTGCGGCGGGCGGTTTCCAGGTCGAGCAGGCTGGCCAGGCCGCCGCGCTGGCGGGCCTCGGTGGCCCGGCGGGCCGCCTCGAAGCCTTCGGCGGCGGCTTGCAGGGCCGGCTCGCGGGCGGCGCTGGCGTCCAGGGCGACGAGGGCGGTCTCGACCTCGCGCAGCGCCTGGCGCAGCGTGCCCTGCAATTGCGCCAGCGCTTCGTCGTAGGCGGCCTCGGCCCCGGCGCTTGCGGCGCGGCGCCGGCCGCCGTCGAAGAGCGGCAGGCTCAGGGTGAGGGGCCCGAGCGACCAGACACCGCCCTCGGCATCGAAGCCGCCGCCGCGCGTCACGCTGCGGCCGATGGAGCCGCCCAGGCTCAGGCGCGGCTTTTCGTCGCGGCGGGTCAGGTCGGCGTCGGCCGCGGCGGCCTCGACGGCGGCGCGGGCGGCATCCACATCGGGCCGCTGGCCCAGCAGCTCGGCCGGCAGGGGCAGGGGGCCGAGGCCGGGGGTCTGCGGCAAGCGGCCCGCGCCTTCGGCCAGTTCGCGGCGCAGGGCCGGCTCGGTCCAGTCGCTCAGCTCGACCAGGCCCTTGACCAGGGTGTCGCACTGCGCCTGCTGGGCACGCACCGCGCTGGCGGCCTGCGCCGCCCCGGCCCGGGCCAGGGCGGCGTCGGCCGGCGCGGTGAAGCCCGCACGGGCCGATTGCTCGCTGAGCCGGGCCGTGGCCTCGCGCGAGCGGGCGTCGGCCTCGGTCTGCACAAGCTGGGCTTCACAGGCCCGCAGGCTGATGTAGGCCGTGCCGACCTCGGCGGCCAGCGCCACCCGGGCGGCATGCCAGCCGGCCTCGGCATGGCGCAGTCGCGCAGCGGCGGCCCGCACGCTGGCGGCCACGCCGCCGAAGAGGTCGATCTCCCAGCTCGATTGCAGGCCGATCTGGCGGCTGTTGCTGACGCCGCCGAAGCCGAAGCCGCCGGCCCCGGCCGCTGAACCACCCGAGGCCGGCAGGCTGCGGCTGCGCTGGGCGCTGGCGTTGGCCTCCACCTGGGGCAGGCCCTGGGCCTCGCTGCCCGCCAGGCCGGCGCGGGCCCGGGCGATGCGGGCCTGCGCCGCGGCCAGGTTGGGGCTGCCGGCCTGGGCGGCCTCGACCAGGCGGTTCAGCAGCGGATCGTCGAACAGCGGCCAGCCCGCCGGGCGCGCAGCCCCGGGGTCCGATGGCAGGTCGGCCGGCGGCCGCGGCGCCTGCCAGGCCGCAGCCTGCGCCGCCGCCGGCAGGGTCGCCGGGGGGCGGTCGACCGGCGTGGCGCAGCCGGCCAGCAGGACGATGGAGAGGGCGAACAGGGCGCCGGTCGGGCAGCGGCTCATGACACGGTGTCCTTGGGGGCAGGCGGGGGCGGCGCGCGCCGCCGGGCTTCGGCCTCGACCATGGCCAGGGCGGCTTGCACCAGGGTCTGCTGCCAGCGGTCGAGGGCACCGGGCGCGGTGTTCACGCCGGGGGCGAGGGCCTCGTTGATGTCCAGGCCCACATGCAGGTGCACGCCCAGGCCGGCGATGCACAGGGCCAGGCGCTGCAAGGCCTCGTCGGCTGCCGGCAGGCCGAGCTGCCGGGTGAGCAGGCCGAGCAGGGCATCGTGCAGGGGCTGGATGCTGGCGACCAGGCCGTTCTCGACCAGGCCGGTGCTTTCCAGCATCTCGCGCAGATGCAGCTTGGTGCACAGCCGCGCCTCGTCGCCGTGCCGCAGCGGTTCCAGGAAGCCCGCATAGAAGCCGGCCAGGGCGGCTTCCAGGGGCAGGGCCGGGTCGGTGAAGCGGGCCAGGTCCTCGGTGGGGTCCATGGGCTCCAGGAAGGCCGCGCGGTAGAGGCCGGCCTTGTCGCCGAAGTAGTAGCTGATGGCCGCCACATTGACCTGTGCAGCCTCGGCCAGCTCGCGGGTCGAGGTGCGGCTGTAGCCCTGCTGCGCGAACAGGCGGATGGCGGTGCCGAGCAGGCGGGCACGCGCGTCAGTGCCTTCGGCCGTGGCCGGGGCATGCGCTGGGGGCGGGGGCGGGGCGGAAGGGCTCACGGCGCGGATGCTAAGCCCTTAATCAAACGTTTGTTTTAACCCGGCACTCCGTCGGGCTTTCCCTCGGACATTCGGTCGGGCATGCCGCGCCCGGCGCCGGGCCCCCAGCGCGTGGCCCAGGCGCGCACGGCCGCCGCGCGCCAGTCCGCCGCGCTGCCGGCCCAGCGGCCGGGCGGCAGGTCCAGGCCCAGCACGCGGCCGGCGGCCTGCAGGGCGGCCAGCACCTCGTCGGCATCGCGCAGGCCCAGGCCGGGCGCGCCGTGCTGCTTGCTGAGCTTCTCGCCGTCCGGCCCGCGCACCAGCGGCGTGTGCAGGTAGACGGGGGTCGGCAGGCCCAGCGCGCGCTGCAACAGGATCTGGCGCGGCGTGTTGTCGGTCAGGTCCTCGCCGCGCACGATATGGTTGATGCCCTCGGCGGCATCGTCCACCACCACCGCGAGCTGATAGGCCCAGAGGCCGTCGGCCCGGCGCAGCACGAAGTCGCCGCAGAGGGCGGCCACATCCTGCTGCTGGGGGCCGAGGCGGCGGTCGGTCCAGGCCAGCGCCGCGTCGTCGGACAGGCGCAGGCGCCAGGCCACCGGGCGTATGCCGGGACCGGGTGCAGGGGCAGGCCAGGCCCCGGTCCCTGCCCGCCGATCGCAGCTGCCCTCGGCCCTGCCGGCTGTGCCGCAGTCCCGCCCCGGCCGGCAGGTGCCGGGGTAGGGCCGCTCGACATGGCGCTGCGGCGGCCCGAAGCGCGCCGCCTGCGCCGCGGCAATCTGCGCCCGGGTGCAGTCGCAGGGGTAGGCACGGCCGGCCTCGACCAGCGCTTGCAATGCCGCCGCATAGCGCGCCCCGTGCTGCGACTGGCGGCTGGGCGGCGCGTCGGCCCGCAGGCCCAGCGCGTCTAGCTGGCGCAGGATCTCGGCCTCCGCGCCGGGCGGGCAGCGCGGCATGTCGACATCCTCGATGCGCAGCCGCCACCGGCCGCCGTGCGCGCGCGCATCGAGCCAGCTCGCCAGGGCCGCGACCAGCGAGCCCGCATGCAGCGACCCGGTGGGCGAGGGCGCGAAGCGGCCGACGTAGTCGCCCCCGCCAGGCGCCAGGCTCATGGTCCGAGCCTCACAGCAGCAGGCCGGCGTGCCGCTCCAGCAGCGCGCGGCGGGTCACAGGCTGCGCGAGCTGGTCCAGCCACCACTGCAGGCCCAGGCCGACCGGGCCCTGCGCCGGGCTGCGCCAGCCGTAGTGCAGGCGGACGTGGCGGGCGGGCGTCTCGGTGGCCTTGCGCACGAGGCGGCCGGCCTCGACATGGCGCTGCACCAGCGGCTCGGGCATCCAGCCGCAGCCCAGGCCGCGCAACTGGGCTTCGAGCTTGGCGGCGAGGCTGGGCACGGTCAGCACATCCTGGCCGGGCTGCACGCCGGTGGTGATCGGTGCCATGCGGTGGGCGGTGTCGGCGATCGCGACGATGCGGTGCGCACCGATGCATTGCGGCGTCAGCGGCTCGGCCGCGGCGGCCAGCGGATGGTGCGGCGCCACCGTGAAGCACATCGCGATCTCGCCCAGCGGCGCAATCTGCAAGCCGGGCTGGCTGACGGGGTCGAAGGCGCCGCCGATGGCGAGGTCGGCCTCGCCAGTGACCAGGGCCTCCCAGGTGCCCGACAGCACCTCGCTGCGGATGCGCAGCCGGGTCGGCGGGGCCGTGGCCGCGCCCCCGCCGGCCGGGGTGAGGCGCAAGGCATAGAAGGCCTCGACCAGGTCGTAGATCGCGCTGGGTGCGAGGATCCCGTCCAGCGCCAGGGTGAGCTGCGTCTCCCAGCCGGTGGCGATGCGGCGCACGCGGTTGGCCACCGCGTCCAGCTCGGTCAGCAGGCGGCGGCCCTCGCGCAGCAGTTCCTCGCCGGCGGCGGTCAGGCGGGCCTGGCGCGAGCTGCGGTCGAAGAGCAGCACGTCGAGCGCATCTTCCAGTTGCCGCACGCTGTAGGTGAGGGCCGAGGGCACCTTGCCCAGCTCGCGCGCTGCCGCGGCGAAGCTGCCGCTGCGCGCGATGGCATCCATCATCGTCAGGGCTTCGGGGCTCAGGGCGTGGCGGCGGTCGCTCATCGTCGGACAGGGCAGGGCGTGGGCAGGTCAGCAGGCGGTGGCGGGATTCTCATGCCTTCAAGCCGTTTGAACGGGGCCGTCAAGCGCGCGCAGCCCTGGCGGCGGGGGGCCTGCCTACAGTTCTCCCATCGTCACCGGATGCCCCGGTGCCCACCCCGAAAGGAGCCCCGCCATGATGACCCTGCGACGCTCGGCCGAACGCGGCCATGCCGATCACGGCTGGCTGAAGAGCGCCCACAGTTTTTCCTTCGCCGACTACTTCGACCCGGCCCAAATGGGCTGGGGCAATCTGCGCGTCATCAACGAGGACTGGATCGCGCCCGGCACCGGCTTCGGCATGCACCCGCACCGCGACATGGAGATCGTCACCTACGTGATGCAGGGCGCCCTGGCGCATGAAGACAGCCTGGGCCATGGCGAGACCATCCGCCCCGGCGATGTGCAGCGCATGAGCGCCGGCACCGGCGTGCGCCACAGCGAGTTCAATGCCGCCGACACCACCACCCACCTGCTGCAGATCTGGATGCTGCCGCACAGCCGCAACCTGGCCCCGGGCTATGAGCAGACCCATGTGCCGGCCGAGGCCAAGCGTGGCCGCCTGGCCCTGATCGCCGGCCGCGTGGCGGGCGAGGGCGCCGTGCAGGTGCAGGCCGATGTGCGCTTGCATGCCGGCCTGTTCGACGGCGAGGAGGCCGCCACCCTGGCGCTGGACCCGTCCCGCCTGGCCTATGTGCACCTGGCGCGTGGCGCGCTGACCGTCAACGGCCAGCGCCTGGAAGCGGGCGATGCGCTGCGCCTGGCCGGGGAATCCAGCCTGCGCCTGGAAGCCGGCGAGGACGCCGAGGTCCTGGTCTTCGACCTCGCTGCGATCTGAGCCCCTGAGTTCCTGAGCCCTTGCGCCCTTGAGCGCCCACCCGTCCGGCCCCGCGCCGGGCGGGCCCGTCCCCGGCCCTTCCCTTCACCCCGCAAGGAGATCCCCATGTCCGACATCGTCATTGTTTACCACTCCGGCTACGGCCACACCGCCAAGGTGGCCGAAGCCGTCGCCGCCGGTTCGGGCGCCAGCCTGCTGGCCCTTGATGCCCAGGGCGAGCTGCCCGCAGGCGGCTGGGAGCAGTTGCAGGCCGCCAAGATGATCGTCTTCGGCTCGCCCACCTACATGGGCAGCGTGAGCTGGCAGTTCAAGAAGTTCGCCGACGCCAGCAGCAAGGCCTGGTTCACCCAGGCCTGGAAGGACAAGCTCTTCGCCGGCTTCACCAACAGCGCGTCGATGAACGGCGACAAGCACTCGACCCTGCACTACTTCATCACCCTGGCCATGCAGCACGGCGGCCTGTGGGTGGGCAGCGGCCTGATGCCGAGCAACAACAAGGCGGCCACCCGCGACAGCTTGAACTATGTGGCCTCCTTCGCCGGCCTGATGACGGCCACGCCCTCCGACGCCTCGCCCGAGGAGATGGTGCCGGGCGACCTGGCCACCGCCCGCGCCTTCGGCGAGCGCCTGAAGGCCAGCACCGCGGCGCGCGGCTGAGCCTGCGGGGGCCGGCCCCGGACCAGGCTCGGGGCCTGAGCCTGCGCGCAGGGCGGGATCGCCGGGCGGGATCGGGATCGGCCCTTGCCCTCTATCCTGTCCTGACCCCGCCCAGTCTCGTCTCGGCGAGACTCTGCCCTCGTCGACCCGACCCGACCCCTCCCGGAGCCCCCCGATGACCGCCCCCCTGCGCATCCTGCTGATCAGCGGCAGCGCCCGCCGCGACAGCTTCAACACCCGCCTGCTTGACCTGGCGGCCGCCCGCCTGCGCGAGGCCGGGGCCGAGCCCCAGCGCCTCGACCTCGGCGCCCTGGCCCTGCCGATCTACGACGGCGATCTGGAAGCCGCCCAGGGCCAGCCGGCTGGCGCCCAGGCGCTTGTCGATGCCCTGGCTGCGGCCGATGCGCTGCTGATCGCCAGCCCCGAGTACAACGCCTTCCCCACCCCGCTGCTGATCAATGCCCTGGACTGGGCCAGCCGCCGCCCCGGCTTCAAGGCCGCCGTGCAGGGCAAGCCGGTGACCATGGTCTCGGCCTCGCCCGGCGCGCTGGGCGGCCTGCGCGGCTTGCTGGTGCTGCGCAACTTCCTGGCGGTGAACCTGGGCTTCCTGGTGCTGCCTTCGCAGTTCGCGCTGGGCGGTGCGGGCAAGGCCTTCGACGCGGCCGGAGGCCTCGCCGAAGCCGCGCGCCTGGAGGCGCTGGACGCCGTGCTTGCCGAGCTGCGCAGCACCGCCGCCGCACTGCGCGCCCCGGCGGCCTGATCGCGCCACCAAGCCGCCCGCCGTGTCGAAGCCATGTCGCCCGCCTTCACCGTCCTCAGCCTCCTGCCCTGGGCCGACTGGCTGGTGCTGGCCTGCTTCTTCATCGCCTGGGCGGGCTATGCCCACTTTGCGCGCCGCCGGGCCGAGCGCAAGCCGTCCATCCTGGCGACGACCAACCTGATCCGCCGCAAGTGGATGCTGCAATCCACCTTCCGCGAGGTGCGGCTGATCGACAGCGTGGTGATGCAGAGCCTGTCGTCGAGCGCGAGCTTCTTCGCCTCGACGACCATCCTGATCCTCGGCGGCCTGCTGGCCGTGCTGGGCGCGGGCGACAAGGCCAGCGACCTGGTGCAGGAGATCCCCTTCGCCGCCCGCACCACCGCCCTGGTCTTCGACCTCAAGCTGCTGCTGCTCGCCGGCATCTTCGTCTACGCCTTCTTCCGCTTCACCTGGTCGATGCGGCAGTACAGCTTCGCGGCCATGCTGGTGGCCACCACGCCCGAGTTGCGGCAGTTCAATGCGATGGATGAGGCCGAGGCCCAGACCCTGCGCGAAGGCTTTGGCGACCGTGCCGGCCGCGTCGCCGGCCTGGCGGCCGAGACCTTCAACGACGGCCTGCGGGCTTACTACATGAGCTTCGCCGCCATCGGCTGGTTCTTCTCGCCGCTGGTCTTCGCGGCGGCCACGGCGGGCGTGCTCTGGATCCTCTACCGCCGCGAGTTCCACTCCGACGTGCTGGCCCTGCTGCGCTCGGCCAGCGCCATGCCGCCCGAGCGCTGAGCCTGCGCCCGGCGGCCGGGCGGCTTCAGGCCGGGTCGCTGCCGTCCAGGCGTCGGATCGGCCAGCCACGCTCGGCCGCCAGCGCGGCCAGGCGGGCATCGGGCCGCACGGCCACCGGATGGTCCACGGCCTCCAGCAGCGGCAGGTCGCTGATGGAATCGCTGTAGAACCAGCTCGGCCCGGCCGTGGCCAGGCTCAGGCCCCGAGCCTGAAGCCAGCGTTCGACATGGCGGACCTTGCCGGCGCGGAAGCAGGGCTCGCCCTCGACCTCGCCGGTCCAGCGGCCGGCGGCATCCACCGCCGGCTCGGTGGCCAGCACGGTGTCGATGCCGAAGAGCGGTGCGAAGGCCTCGGCCACATAGCGCGTCGTCGCCGTCACGATCAGGCAGGCATGGCCGGCCGCGCGATGCGCCGCCACCGCATCGCGCGTGGCCTGCGGCACCCGCGCCTGCATGGCCTCGCTCAGGCTGGCGCGCAGGGCCTCCAGCCGCGGGCGCGGATGGCCGGCAATCGCGCCGACCATGCGCCGGTGCAGCGCCAGGATGTCCAGCGTACCCGCCACATAGGCCTGGCAGGCGGCCAGGTACTCGTCGGCGTAATGCGCCTCCAGCTCGCCCTCGGCGATCAGGTGCTGCGTCCAGGCCATGCCGGTGTCGAAGGGCACCAGGGTGTGGTCCAGGTCGAACAGGGCCAGGCCGGGCCAGGGGGAGGGCGGGTTCAGAGCGCGGCTCCGTCTTCGAACACCGCCGCCAGCGCCCCGCGCAGCGCATTGCAGACGATCAGTTCCTCGGCCCGGGCCAGTTCGGCGGCGGTGATCGAGCGTTCGCGGGCCCCCAGGGCCGGGTCGGCGAGCAGGGCGGCGCGCATCACGCCGGGCAGGGCGCCGTCGGCGACCGGCGGGGTGTACCAGCGGCCGTCGAGCCGGACGAAGACGCTGCTGCGGCCGCCCTCGACCAGGCGGCCGTCGACGGTGAAGAAGAGGGCGTCGAAGGCGTCCGCGGCCTCGGCGACGCGCACGGCGTCGTCGTAATGCTGGCGGCGGCTGGTCTTGTGCGCGGCCAGGGGGTGCGGAATGTCGGGCAGGGCCAGCGCGGCGCGGTGCAGGCGGATGCGGCCCCGCGCATCGTGCAGGGCTGCGGGCAGCGGGGCCAGGGTGGCGCTGCGGGTGTCGAGCCGGCCGCTGGGGTGCAGGTCCAGCCGCAGCCGGCGGGGCTGGTCCAGCGCATCGGGGGCGCGGCTGTCGGGGCGGGCATCGGGCTGGGCGGGGTGCTCGCCAGCCTGGCCGGCAGCCACGGCCTCGGCCAGCCGATGGGCCCAGGCGCTGCGGGCCAGGGCCGATTCGGCCAGGGTGGCGGGCAGGCGGGTCGGGCCCAGGCCGAGGGCCGCATCAAGCGCGGCCTCGGCCGCCGCGCGGTCGAAGGCAAAGCCCAGGGCGGCGGCGCTGCGGGCCAGGCGGTCGAGGTGGGCTTCGCGCTGGCGGATGCCCTCGCGCCGGGTGGCATGCAGGGTCTCGAAGAGGGTGAAGCCGGGTTCCAGGCCGGTGAGGAAGCGGCCCTTCAGGCGGCATTCCTGGTACTCGGCCTCGGGTTCGCTGTCGAGCACGATGCCCGCGCCGATGCCCAGGCGGCCGGGCCGCAGGCCGTCGGCGCGCGGTGCATCCAGCGTCAGCGTGCGGATCGCGACCGAGAAGCAGCCCGCACCCAGGCTTGCGCCCGGCGCCGGCGGCTCGAACCAGCCGATCGCGCCGGTGTAGAGGCCGCGCGGCGTGCCCTCCAGGCTGCGGATCAGCTTCATCGTCTGGTGCTTGGGCGCGCCGGTGATGGAGCCGCAGGGGTAGAGCGCGCGCAGCAGCTCGGGCATCGTCAGGCCGGCGCGCGGGCGGGCCTCGATGGTCGAGGTCATCTGGAAGACGGTGGCATGCGCCTCCACCGCGAACAGGGCCGGCACCTTGACCGTGCCGACCTCGGCGATGCGCGACAGGTCGTTGCGCAGCAGGTCCACGATCATCAGGTTCTCGGCGCGGTTCTTCACGTCCTCATGCAGGCCGCGGGCGGTTTCGCTGTCGCCTTCGGGGATGAACTCGCGCCGGGCCGTGCCCTTCATGGGCTGGGCGATCAGGCCGCCGCCTTCGATCCGCACGAAAAGCTCGGGCGAGCAGGACAGCACATGGCTGGGGCCGGCGCCCTCGAAGCCCGGCACCGCCGGCAGGGCCAGGTAGGCGCCATAGCGCACCGGCTGGCGTGCTCGCATCCGCCGGTAGAGCGCGGCCGGCGTGCCATGCGCCGCGAAGTGCAGGCGGTAGGTGTAGTTGACCTGGTAGGTCTCGCCGTTGCGGATGGCCTCGCGGATGGTCTCGATGTCGCGGTGGAAGGCGTCCCGGTCCAGGCTGGCCTGCAAGCCGGTGATGCCGGCCGGGCCGGGCGACTCGGCCAGGGGGTCGCCGCCGGGTGCCGCCACGCCCCAGGGCGTGGCGGCATCCTCACGCGCTTCCTGGGCGACCAGCCAGTCGCCGGCGGCCTCGCGCGAGAGCCGCTCCAGGCGCTCGAACATCAGCACCCGCAGCGCCCAGGGCGGCTGCCCCGGCTCCGGCGGCCGGTGCCCGGCGCCGACGAGCTGGGCGCCCCACTCGTAATCGGCCAGCAGCACGGCTTGCAGGCCGGCGGCCTGGTCGGCCTCGACCTGCGCCCAGACGGCGTCCAGCGTGGCCGCATCCTCGCAGCGGTGCTCGCGGACGAAGCCGGTGTAGAGCCGGCTCGTCGGCCGCGCCGGGGTGGACTCGCGGTCGTCCAGCAGGGCGAAGACGGTGGGGTTCATGCGCGGCGGATCAGGACCAGTCGTCCATGTCGTGCTTGATGGCGTGGCGGTTCGCGATCAGCTCGTCGATCGAGGGCTCGTTGTGCAGGGCACGACGGATGGCCAGCTTGGTGGCCTCGTAGTTCGTGCGGTACATGTCCTTCTTGTCCAGGTTCGGGTCCTTGGCACAGCGCGGATCGATCCAGACCAGGCTGATGATGCACAGCTCGTTGGCCACGTCCTTGGGGATCACGCCTTCGATCACGCAGTCGATCACCGCATCGGCGGTGGCGGCCTGCACCACGCCGCCGAAGAGGTCGATGTTGGCGCTGTCCTTGAGCGTGACCTTGGGCACGGTGATGGTCGCCGGGCGGACCATCTGGTTGCAGGCGCGGATGGCGAACATGGCGGTGTGGCCCTTGCTCTGGGCCATCATGTTCGCGAAGGCGGCGCCGACCGGGCCGTCGGTGCGGCCGATCAGGATCTCGGGCATCGCATCGGTGAACTGGCCGTCGGCGGCCAGGACGGTGGCTTCACCGGCGTGGAAGGTGTAGGGCTGGCTCATGGGGTCTCCAGGGGCGGTTCAGGGGGCGGGGGAATGAGCGGCCTGCCCCGACGGGGCGGCAGCATAAGGGACCGGGCCCCACCCGCGCGGGGCAGGGCCTGTCCGGGAAAGGGGGGCTCGGCGCCGGGCTTCAGGCCCCGGCCAGCCACCATTCGCCGCGGCCGTCGGCGGCGGTGTCGCCGGCCCAGCGGCTGGGCTTGCGCTGCGGCAGGGCATGGATCGGCGAGGCCGCGTCCAGGCCATGGGCCCGGGCCAGTCGTGCCACGTCGCGGGCGATGAGCTGCCAGGCCACGTCCGCCGTGTGCCGGGTGGGCACGAAGGTGGCGGGCGGTATCGGCGCCGGGCCGGCAAACAGCAGGCTGCCACGGCGCTGGCCGTAGCCGGCATGGGCGCCGGCCCGGCCGCCCAGGGCCAGGGTGCCGGCGACCAGGCGCGAGGCGAAGAAATCGCCCGCATCGCCGCCGACGATGGCCACGCCGCGCCGCATGCGGTCGCCAAAGCGCGAGCCGACCGAGCCGTGCACGACGATCACGCCGCCGCGCACCCCGTCCATCGCGCCGGGCAGGGCGCCGGCGGCGTAGTCGCCCAGGTTGCCGTGCACGACCAGGCTGCCACCGCGCAGGCCCATCGCGGCCTGCAGGCCGGCCGAGCCGTGCAGGGTGACGCGGCCGCTCAGCAGGCCGGCGGCGAAGAAGTCGCCCGCATCGCCGTGCACGAGCAGCGTGCCGCCGTCCATGCACCAGCCCAGGCGGTCGCAGCGGGCGGCGCCGCCCGCCACCACCAAGGTGGGCTCGGGCCGGCCGTCATCGGCCAGGGTGATGTCGAAGAAATCGCCCAGCGCGGCGGCCTGCCGGCCTTGCCAGACGGGCAGGGCGGCAATGCCGGCGGCATCCAGGCCGGCGCAGGCGGCGGGGTGGATGCGGCGCAGGTCCAGGCGCAGGCCGGTGTCGTCGGCGGGGGCCTGGCGCGGGCTCAGGGTGATGCGGCTCATGCGCGCGCTCCTTGTCCGGCCGCGCCGGGCGCGCCTTCGTGCCAGATCTTGCGCAGGTGGAAGAGGTAGGGCCCCAGCTTGCCGCCGTAGTTGCCCGCCGCGATGCGCAGCACGCCGCGTGCGGCGCCGTGGTCCACCGCGGTCTGCATGCCCACGCGCATGGCCTGGGCGACGGCGGCCTCGCTCAGGCCGTCGATCACGATCTCCATCACGCAGCGCACCTCGGGCGTCAGCTCGGTCTTTTTCGCCAGGCCGATCAGGGCCGGGCAGTAGGCATCGTTGGTCGAGGCGCCGAGCGCCGGGTACTTGCTGCCGACCTTGGAGCCCGAGCGCACGACGCCGCCGGGGAAGGGCATGATCACGCCGGGCACGGCCTTCATCGCGGCCACGGCGGCCTCGGACACGGCCAGGGCCTCGTCGGTGCCGGTGCAGCAGAACAGCAGGTTGCCGCCGCCCACCGCACGCAGCATCGGCGTGGTTTCTTGCGCGACGAATTCGCCGTCCATCACCGGGATGCGCCAGTAGCGAACGCCGTCGATCATCTTGCTGATCTGCCAGCCGTCGCCGAAGAAGCGCAGGTTCTTGCCCAGCGGCAGGGTGTCGGCGCTGGCGTCCATCGGCAGGCCGGCATACACGGCCGTGGTCGGGCAGGTCAGCACGCACTGGCCGACGCGGCGCTCAAGCTGCTTGGCGAGTTCCTTGCTGCTCATCGCGAAGATCAGCAAGGCCAGGCCGGGCCGGCCGTCGGGCGTCTCGTCGGGGCCGAGCACGCGCTCGATGCCGGCCTCGGCGCCGCAGGCGATCACGCTGGTCGCGAAGCCGGTGGCAGCGGCACCCGCATGCATCGCCCAGGTGGCGTTGTGCGCGGTGACGATCAGGCGCGTGGCGCGCATCGGGAAGGCTTCGGCGAAGCTCTCGTCGATGCTGACGCCGTTCACAACGAGGGGTGCGATCAAGGGCGCGGCCGCAGCCGTCACGGGGGTCTGGGCCTCGCTCATGCGCCGGCCTCCTGAAGGTTGAAGCACTCGACCGGCAGCAGCCGGCCGCCGCGGCAGCAGGCGCAGAGCTCGTCATGGCCGATGGGCACGCCCTCCAGCTCGGTGCTCTGATGGTCCTGCCAGTGGGCGCGCAGCGTCTTCTCGATGCTGCGGTCGAACTCGGGCTCGACGAAGTGGGTGCCGCCCGCGGGTGCTGCGACGATGCGCCCCTCGCGCGCCACCAGCAGCCCGTCCTTGAAGACCCAGGCCGGCGTGCGGAACATGGTCTCGGGGTTGGCGTCGTCGCGGTAGATCGCCAAGTCGGCGGCGCCGCCCACGCCCACATGCCCGCGGTCCTTCAGGCCCAGCAGGCGGGCCGGGCCGCTGCGGGTCATGATGGCGATCTCTTCGAGCGTCAGCTCGCGCTTCATTTCCTTGAGCGCGCAGTTCGCAGCCACCTCCGGGTGCAGCTTGGCAAGCTGCTCCTCTCGGAAGGCGCGGTCCATCAGCAGGCGGATCAGGTGCGGGTAGCTGGTGAAGGGGCCGCCGTTGGGATGGTCGGTGGTCAGCACCACGCGCCAGGGGTCCTCGACGCTGAGGAAGATCTCCAGCCCCACCACCCATTGCAGGGCGTTCACATAGCTCTGCTCGCGGTACTTGAAGGGCACGACGCCGCAGCCGGCCTCGCCCTCCATGTCGGCGCCGATCCACTTGCGCGGGTCGGCCAGGCCGGCATTGGCATGCTGGCGCATGGTGTCGCCCGAGGCGGTCACCGTCTGGCCGAACATGATCTGGCCGACGTCGATGCTGATGTTCTTGTGCCGGTTGACCGCCTCGGCCAGCCGCAGCGCGGCGGAGGAGAACTTCTTCGGCCCCTCGGTCCCGTAGCTGTGGAACTGGATGTGCGTCAGGTGGCCGGGCAGGCCCTCCAGCGCGTCGATGGTGGCCAGGGTCGATTCGATGTTGCCGGCCACGCCCAGGTTGCTGCCGTGGATGTGCAGCGGATGCGGCACCTTCAGCTCGTGCAGGGCGCGGGCCAGGGTCTGCACCACCTGGCGCGGCGTGACCTGCCAGTGGCGGTGGCCCTCGTCCACGTCCAGCTTGCGCTGGTTGAACTTGAAGGCCGAGATGCCGCCCGGATTGACCACCTTCACGCCCAGGGCCTTGCTGGCGTTCATCGTCCAGCCGACGTAGTCGCGGATCGTCTCGAAGTCGCGGCCCTCGGCCAGCAGGCGCAGGAAGAGCTCGTCGTTGCCGAGCATCACATAGGCGCCGTGGTCCAGGATGGGCGTGTCGCCCATCTCCAGATGGGTGTGGCGCGCATTGGCGGCCATCATGGCCGGCTCGAAGGCGGCCGTGTAGCCCATCTCCACATAGCGGTAGCCGGTGGCCAGCGTGCCGGGGGTGCAGGTGCCGCAGGAGGGCAGCTCCAGCGCGTTCTCGGGCAGGGGCAGGGGCTCGAAGTTGCCGCGGTGGTCCTCGGGCAGCAGCAGGCGGGCCAGGTTGACCTTGCCGCCGCCGATGTGGCTGTGCAGGTCGATGCCGCCGGCCATCAGGGTGTGGCCGCTGGCGTCGATGGTCTGGTCGGCCGGCTGGCCGGCGGGCAGCTCGACCAGGCGGCCGTCCTGGATGCCGACCTCGCGCACGGCGCTGGCACCGGGCCGGGCCGGATCGACGACGCGTGCGCCGGTGATGCGGATCGTGGGGGAGGACGCGCTCATGCGGGGGCCTTGGCTGCGTGCGGGGAAGAGGGGGCGGGCGCGCCGGCCATCGCCTCGGCGACGGCCGCGACGACGGTGCCGACCGCGGGCAGTTCGCTCGGGTCGCCGGCCGGCAGGTGCAGCACGGTCGTGCCCTCGCTGCGGAAGAGGTGGCCGGCATGGTCCAGGCCGGGCGTGCCGACCGGGATCACCAGCAGCGGCCCCGTGCCCTCGGGCACCGGCGCGCCGGGCGGCACCAGGGCGATGCGCGGCAGGCCGGCGGCGGCCGGCGCGGCCGGTTCGTTGCCGAAGGCGGCCACCCACAGCAGCAGGTCGGCGCCGCCGGTGGCGATCAGGCGGGCCGCATCGTGCCGGCGCGGCTCATGCTCCAGGCCCAGGGGGCCGACGCGGGTGCGCAGCGGCAGGCCGCTGAGCCAAGTGTGCGCATAGTGCGCGGTGGCCAGGCCATGGTGGCCCGAGAGCGGCAGGCTGGCCGCGCGGCCCTTGGCATTGAGCGTGCCGACCAGGCGCTGCACGCCCTCGATCAGCAGGCCGCCCTGGGCCGGCAGCTTGGACGGTTCATAGACCAGCACCGCGTACTGCGCCGCATGCAGCTCGGCCGCCAGCGCGTGCAGGGCGGGGTCGGCATCGCGCGCCACGCGGCCGGCGGCCAGGGCATTGAGCTGGGCCAGGGCGCCGAACAGGTCCAGGCCGTCGATCGCCGTGGCGCCGAGGGCGGCCAGCGCCTCGCCCGCCGGCGCACCCAGCACCCGCAGCCTGCGGCCGGCAGGCACCGGGCAGGCCGAGCCGGGGTGGGCGGCCCGGCTGGGCGCGCCGTCCAGGCCGGCGCGGCGCAGGAAGGAGGGCAGCCGCGCCTCGGGCGTGCTGCCGAGGAAGAGGACCAGGTCGGCCCGCTCGCGCACTTCCGACAGGGTGGTGGTGAACTGGCCGCGGTCCTGCAGGGCCATCAGGGCCTCGGCCCAGGTGGCGCCGCCGACCGGGTCGCTGATCGCGCCGCAGGCCGCCGCCAGGCGGAACAGCGCGCGCTGGCCGTCCACATCGGCGGCCAGGCCGGTGATCAGCGGCTGCTGCGCCTGGGCCAGCCAGCGCGCGGCGGTGGCGTGGGCGGTGGCGCTATCGAGCGGCTGGCCGTCGAGCGTGGGCATGCGCGGCGCATCGCGGCGCGCGGCGCGCAGGGCCAGGGCGGCGGCAGTGAGGGGGCAGGGCGCGGGCGTGTCGGCAGCCAGGGCGAGCGTGCCGTCGGCGGCGCGGGCCAGGCGCTGGTCGGCATCGAGCAGCGCCGTCCAGGGGCTGACCCAGCCAGCGGCCGGCAGGGGGGTGGGGGAGGAGGTGCTCATCGAGGGAGGAAGGTTCGCAAGCGATGTGCCCGGCCGTCGGAGCCTGTGGCCGGGGCGGGTGCGCCCCGGCAGCGGCCGGGGCAGAGACGGGCTGTCACCCTCCGTCTCCCGGCCGGCGCAGGCTGAGCCGCTCGGGCGACCGCGACGGCGGGCTGTGGCCGCCGCCCGCCGGCCTTGCGCGGCCTGGATTCTTGCCCCTGCGCCCCACGCCACCCGGGAGTTTTACCCCGATGCGTCCCCCGGGCCGGCACGGTCCACTCGGGGTCCGGTCGCGCGGGGGCAGCATCGCCCGGCACGCTTCCTGATTCAGCCGTCCCATGGTGCCCGACTTCCCTGCCCTTCACGCCCTTGCGAGCCCGCCCAGGCGGCCCTCATGCAGGGCCGAGGCGACCAGCCAGGCCGAGGCGCCAGCGGCGGCGGCTTCCTCGGCATCGGCCGGGCCGCGCAGGCCGCCGGCGCCGATCCAGCATTTGCCGGGCACGGCGGCGCGCAGCCGGCGCAGCAGGGCCAGGTCCGGGCCCTCGCCGCTGCCGACGCGCTCCAGCGTCATCAGGATCAGGCTGTCGGGCCAGGCTTCGGGCCGGTCCCAGCAGCCGGCCGGGTCCAGCGGTAGGTCGCCGCGCCGGTCGAGCGAAAGCAGGCCGGTCGTGCGTGCGGCCGCATCGGGCAGCGCGGCTTGCAAGGCGGCGGCATCGGACAAGGCCTCGCTGGCCCAGACCGGCCGCAGGCCGGGGCTGGCATTCGCGTCCAGCGGGGCGCCGGCCGCCAGCGGGCAGCCCAAGGTCTCGGCCAGGGCTTGCAGATCGGCCGGCCGGCGCAAGCCGGCGTCCAGCCACAGCGTCAGGCCGGGCAGGGCGCGCAGCAGGCGGGCGATCACGGCGGTCTGCGGCGCGCCGCCTTGCAGGGCATCCAGGTCGGCCAGGTACAGCACGCGGCTGGCGCAGGCGGCCAGCAGGCGCTGGGCGCAGTCCAGCGGCTCGGGCCCGGCGCCCAGGGCCGAGCCGCTGAGCGGCTGGTACGACGCGCGTTCGCCACGCCGCGCCCGCACCACCTGGCCGGCGCGCAGGTCCAGCACGGGAATCAGGCGCAGCGGCGGGCTCATGGCCCGACCCTACCGCAGCCGCGCCGGGGGGCGGCCGTGAGCGGCCCACATCCGCCCGCCGCCGCGCCGGCCCGGCTCTGGCTGCACGAGGCGCTGAGCGCCGCCGGCCTGCCCGCCGGCGCGGGGCCCGATGAGATCGCGATGCAGGCCGAGGGCCGCGCGATGCGCGACACCCTGGCGGCCGACCTCGCCACCCTGCCCGGCCTGCATCTAACCCTGGCCCTGGGGCCCGACGAAGCCCCGCGCCCCGGCGGCGAGGCGCCGCAGCCGGGCGCCACGCCGCTCGCCCGGCTGTGCGACGCCGCCCGCCGCCACGACGCCGTCTGGGCCATCGCGCCCGAATGCGGCGGCGAGCTGCTCGCCTGGGCCGAGGCGGTGGCCGCCGCCGGCCGGGCGCGCTGGATCGGCTCCAGGCCCGAGGCCATCCGCCGCGCCACATCCAAGGGCCTGACCCTGGCGGCCTGGGCCGCCGCCGGCCTCCACACGCCCGCGCCGGATCAGGCCCCGGCCGATGCGCCCTGGATCGTCAAGCCCGAGGACGGCGCCGGCGGCCTGCACACCCACCGCCACCCCCATCGCGCAGCGGCCGAGGCCGAGGCCGCCCGGCGCCGCGCGGCCGGCGAGGCGGTGCGCGTCGAGCCCTGGATCGCGGGCGAGGCCCTGAGCTTCTCGCTGCGCGTGCCGCCCGGCGGCGGCGCGCCTGAGCTGCTGGCCTGCAACCGCCAGCGCCTGCACTGGCGGTCGGCCGGCGGCCGGGACGTGGCCGAGCTGGGCCCGGTCGACAGCGGCGCACTCGATGCCGACCCGCGCCGCCCGGCCTGGGCCGGCTGGGCCGCCCGGGCGGTGGCGGCCCTGCCGGGCCTGGCCGGCTTCGTCGGCATCGATGCCGTGCTCTCGCCGCAGCACGGCCTGGTGGGCCTGGAGCTGAACCCGCGCCTGACCAGCGCCTACGTCAGCCTGCCGCCCGCCCGGCGCCGCGCGCTGCTGCGCGCCATGCTGGCCGATTTCGGCCTGGGCCCCGAGGCGCTGCCCGGGACCCGCCAGCCCAAGGCGGAGGGGGCCGCATGCTGAGCCGCGCCCCGGCCGCACGCACCGCGCCGCGTCGCGCCCTGCACGGCTGGGACGTGGGCGGTGCCCACCTCAAGATCGCCCGGCTCGATGCGGCCGGCCGGGTCGAGGTCGGCCAGTGGCCCTGCCCGCTGTGGACCGGCCTGGCCGCGCTGGATGTCGCCCTCGACGCAGCCTGCATGCGCTGGCCCGATCTGCCCGAGGGCGCCCATGCCCTGACCATGAGCGGCGAGATGGTCGATGCCTTCCCGGACCGTGCCGCGGGCGTGCAGGCCCTGGTGGGTCATCTGGTCGCCCGTCTGCGCGGCCCGCTGCGCGTCTATGCCGGCGAGGGGCCGGACGGGCGCTGGTGCCTTCCGTCGGATGCCGGCCGGCGCTGGGCCGAGGTGGCCTCGGCCAACTGGCAGGCCACGGCCGCCTGGGTGGCGCGCAGCTTGCCCGAGGCCCTGCTGATCGACGTGGGCAGCACGACCAGCGACCTGATCGTGCTGCGCGCCGGCTGCGTGATGGAGGCCGGCGCCAGCGATGCCGATCGCCTGCACAGCGGCGCCCTGGTCTACCAGGGCGTGGTGCGCACGCCGCTGTGCGCGCTGGGGCCCAGCCTGCCGGTGGATGGCCGCGAGACCGGGTTGATGAACGAGTTCTTCGCGACCACGGCCGATGTCTATCGCCTGCTCGGCATGCTCGATCCGGCCCACGACCAGCAGCCCCCCGCCGACGGCGGCACCAAGGATGCCGCCGGCAGCCGCCAGCGCCTGGCCCGCATGGTCGGGCGCGATGCGGCCGAGCTGCCGGCCGAGGCCTGGCAGGCCTTGGCCGCCGCCTTTCGCGCCCGCCAGATCGAACGCCTGGCCGGGCCGCTCGATGCCCTGGTCTCGGCCCACGGCCTGCCGCCGCAGGCGCCGATCGTGGCGGCCGGCTGCGGCGCCTTTCTGGCCCAGGCGCTGGCCGCGGCGCGCGGCCGCCCGCTGTGGCGCCTGGCCGCGGACGGGCCGCAGCCCTGGCCGGCCGGCGCGCCGCCACTGGCCGGAGAAGCAGCCTGGGCCGGCGTCGCCGCGCCCAGCCTGGCGGTGGCGCGGTTGGCCCTTGGGGACGAGGAGAACTGAGATGTGGGTCGTCAAGCTCGGTGGCAGCCTGAACCTGGACCCGGCCCTGCCGGACTGGCTGGAGCTGATCGCCGCCCAGGGCGGCGGCCGGGTCATCCTGGTGCCCGGTGGCGGCGGCTTCGCCGACGAGGTGCGCCGCCACCAGCGCCACTGGGGCCACGATGACTTGACCGCGCACAACATGGCCGTGCTCGCCATGTGCCAGACCGGCCTGATGCTGCATGCCCTGCTGGCCACGCGCCAGCCCGCCCTGGCTCGGACCATGAGCCTGGCGCAGCGCGAGGCCGAGCTGCGCCCGGCGCTGTGCCAGGGCCGGGTTGCCGTCTGGCTGCCCTTCGAGCTGCTGCGCGAGCGTCCCGAGCCGCCGCTGACCGCCTGGGACAGCAGCGCCGACACCCTGGCCCTGCGCCTGGCCCTGCGCCTGCATGCCGAGCGCCTGGTGCTGGTCAAGAGCTGCCCGGTGCCGCCGCCGCCGCTGGACCTGGACGCGCTCAGCGCGGCCGGCGTGCTCGACCGCGCCTTCCCCCAGGCCGCGCGCGGCGCGCCCTTCCCGATCGAGCTGATCTCACGCACTGAGCCCGAGCGCCTGCGCGCCGGGCTTTGCGGCTTGGTGGCCTGAGTCGCGTCCGGCGCGCCGGGGCTCAGCCCCCGGCGCCCGAAGGCAGCTTGTCGCCCTTGGCAGGCCGGCGGCTTTCGAGGAAGGTCCGGATGGCCCAGATCGCTTCCTGCGACAGCACATCCTTCCAGGCCGGCATGTGCGTCACGCCCGCGCGGCGCTTGCCCTCCAGCACCGAAAGCTTGAAGAAGTCGTCGTTGTCGCGCACGCAGTGGGCGCGCACCGCCGGGTCCTCGATCCGCCGGTGGCAGTAGATGTCGAGCATGCGCAGGTCGTTGCCGACGTAGCGGGTCGCGTCGCCCTCCGGGCCGTGGCAGCGGGCGCAGGACTCGTTGTAGAGGCTGCGGCCGATGGCGGCCACCCGGGCATCGCCGCGGTAGGGGTTGTCGACCCGCCAGGTCTCGCCCAGCGGCGGCAGGTCCTTGAGCAGCGCGGCGGGCGGGGTCGGCGGCGCTTCGGTCGCGAGGCTCAGGCTGCAGCCCAGGCCCAGCAGGACCGTGGCGGCCAGGGCTTGCAGTCGCTTGATCAGGGGGAGCGTCATGGGGTCACCAGCCTTCCGGGCAACCGGTGCAGCCTTCGAAGAAGGCACCGGGGAAGATCGTGAAGCGCAACACGGTGTCGCGCATCGTCGCCTTGGCGAAATTGGCCGAGTTGAACTTGGCCTCTTGCAGGTTCGTCTCGATGAACTTCGCGCCGACGAACCAGGCGTACATGCCGCGGGCCACTTCCATATTGGCCCGCGTGAAGTCGGCATCGCGGAAGTCCGAACGCATCAGGCGGGCATGCTCGAGGTTCGCCCCGACGAAGCGTGCGCCCTTGAAGGAGGTGGCTGGCGCATTGACCTTGCTCAGGTTGGCGCCGCTGAGGTCGGCTCCGTCGAGGTTGGCGCCGGCCAGGTTGGCCAGGCTCAGGTCGGCCCCGCGCAGGTCGGCCCCGCGCAGATCGGCCCCGGCCAGATTGCGGGTGGACAGGTCGAGCCCGCGCAGGTCGGCGCCCGGGCAGCGCATGCGCGGCCAGATGCCGCAGCCCTTGTGGTAGTGGTCTTTCGGGGGCTTGACCTCGGTCTCGGCGCCGATGGCGTGGAGCGGGTCCGCGCCCAGCGCGCTGATCAGGGCCAGCGCGGCGGCGAACTTGGGAAGGGCAGTCATGGGGACAGCTCGTGAGGGAAGACGAAGGGGTCGGCGCGAGCGCGCCGACCCCTCGGGACATCAAGCGCCGCGCGCGGTCACTTCGGCAGCTTGAAGACCCACATCGCGCCGCCCTGGGTGACGGTCTTGGTCAGCTCGGCCATGTCGCCGCCCCACAGCGGCACCGCGCCGCCATAGCCCGACTGGATGGCCACGTACTGCTCGCCGCCCTGTTCCCAGGTGACCGGCACCGAGACCACGCCCGAGCCGGTCTGGAACTTCCACAGCTCCTTGCCGTTCTTGGCGTCGAAGGCCTTCACATAGCCGTCCGAGGTGCCGGTGAAGAGCAGGCCGCCCGCGGTGGTGACCGTGCCGGCCCACAGCGGCAGCTTCTCCTTGTGCTCCCAGGCGATCTTGCCGGTCTTCGGGTCGATCGCGCGCAGCACGCCGACGTGGTCATCGAACAGGCGCTTGATGCGGAAGCCCTGGCCCAGGTAGGCCGCGCCAGCCTTGTAGGTCACGTTCTCGGACCAGTAGTCCATCGCCCAGTGGTTGGCGGGGATGTAGAACAGCTCGGTCTCCGGGCTGTAGGCCATCGGCATCCAGTTGGTGCCGCCGAGGAAGGGCGGCGACACGAAGATCGAGTCGCCCTTGTCGGCGCCCGGCTTCGGCTCCGGCGGGTACTGCTCCATCGGCACCTCGGGCATGCCGGTCTTCAGGTTGAAGCCCTTGGTCCAGGTGATGCCGTCCACGAAAGGCCAGGCGCCAATGATGGCGTTCTGCTTCCAGGGATGACCGCCACCCGCCGCCAGCTTCTCGCGGTCGGTCACGAAGAAGTAGCCATTGCGGTCGGCATGGGCCGAGGCCTTGACCAGCTTGCCGGTCTTCGAGTCCTTGTATTCGAAGAGCAGCACCGAGTTGTTGCCCGAGAAGTCCCAGGCGTCGTTCGGGGTGTGCGAGAAGAAGCCCTTGAGCTCGCCGGTCGAGGCGTCGATGTAAGCCTGGCCCGAGGTGTAGAGGCTGGGCCAGTTCAGCGGCTTCTTGTCGGCGCCGGTGCGCTTCCAGGTGTTCCACGGTGCCGGGTTGCCGGTGCCGACGACGATGGTGTTGGTCTCGACATCGAAGGTCGCGGTCTGCCACGGGGCGCCGCCGCCTTGGGCCCAGGCCTCGACCTTGCCGGTCTTGGAGTTGGGATCATCCGGCCAGGTCGGGGCCTTGGGATCGCCGGTCGGCACGCTATCCTTGCCGTTCAGGCGACCGACATGGCCTTCGACCAGCGGGCGCATCCAGACCTCCTCGCCGGTGTCCACGTTGCGGGCGAAGAGCTTGCCCACCACGCCGAACTCGTCGCCCGAGGAGCCGTGCACCAGAAGCACCTTGCCGGTCTTCTTGTCCTTCACCACGAAGGGCGCGCCGGTCATGGTGTAGCCCACCTTGTGGTCGGCGAACTTCTCCTTCCACACCACCTTGCCGGTCGCGCGGTCCAGGGCGACGATGCTCGCGTCCAGGGTGCCGAAGAAGACCTTGTCGCCGTAGATGGCCGGGCCGCGGTTGACGACGTCGCAGCAGGGCCGGATGTCCTCGGGCAGGCGGTGCTCGTAGGCCCAAAGCTGCTTGCCGGTCTTGGCGTCGAGTGCGTAGAAGCGCGAGTAGGACGCGGTGACGTACATCACGCCGTCATGCACCAGCACCTGCCCTTCCTGGCCGCGCTGCTTCTCGCCGCCGTACGAGAAGGACCAGGCCGGGACCAGCTTGCTGACATTCTTGGTGTTGATCGTCTTCAGCGGGCTGTGCCGCTGGGCCTTGAGGCCCAGGCCGTAGCTCAACACATCGCTGGTGGTCTTGTGGTCGTTGGCCAGGTCGTCCCAAGCGACCGGCTTGACCGCCAGGGCCGGCAGGGCCAGCGTGGCGCCTGCCAGGCCCAGCGCGAGCGTCAGGGCGCGCAGGCGGAAAGGGTTTTGCGTGACTCGCATGATGGAACTCCTCGATTTCAAAAATAGTTTCTCGTGGCTCAGGCATCGCATGTTTCGACGCCGAGCCAGTCTAGGAATCGGGTTCGCATCGCTGTCCCCGGGGGATCGCGCGGCGGGGCCGTGAAGCTCGCCCGCCGTTGCCGGGAAGCCTTCTGCCTGGAGCAGGAAGACATCCCGCCCGCCCGGGAGCCTTGCCTGGGACTGCTCCAGTCCCGCACATCGAGGCCCGTGGCCGGGTGGCAGGGATCGGTCCAGCTGCCACAACGGCGCTCCGGGCCGCCTGCGAGCGCGGCCTGGGCGAAATCAAGCGGCCAAGAAAAAGGCCACCGCAAGCGGTGGCCTGAAAAGGTGACTTGCGGCTTGAAGGCCGAGTAACCCCACGAAGACATCCGGCGTCGGCGCAGTTTCCGGAGGGAATTCAGAAACCGTGTTGATGCAAGACAACTTCAGTTTAGGGAGCGGTCCGGCAAGCGTCTCGGGAGACTCACCCGAGCGGCTCGGGAAGGGTTCCCTATCGATCGGCCGCAGCCGCGCCGACCATGGCGACCCGTCCCTGCGCCCCGCGCCGTGCATCGCCCATGAGCCCCTCCCTTCCCCTGCCGCCGCTGGACTTGCGCGCCCGCCTGATGGCCTGGCTGGGGCTGGGCGCGCTGCTGTGGCTGGGGATTGCGCTGCTGCTCACGGCCTTCACTCTGCGCCGGGGCGTGGCCGAGGAATCGGCCGGCGCCCATGCCTTGACCGAGCTGCTGATTCTCGCGGGCGAGGCCCATGTCGACCCGCGGCCCGAGCCCCTGGCCCGGCTCAATGCCCTGGTCGAGTCGGAGCGGGTTCGGCACCTGCTGGTGCGCTGGGCGCCGCAGGGGCCCGAGGCCCCGCCCGAGGTGGAGGGGCCGCTGGCCCGCGACGTCCAGCCGCCTGAACCGCCGACCGGTCCTGCGGTCTGGCTGGGCCGCAAGCTCGGTATGGTCGAGGCCGCGGCGGCGCCGGCGCTGAGCCATCGCATTCCGGTCGGCGACCGGCTGCTGCTGCTCTCGCCCGACCCGCATGCCGAGATCGAGGAGATCGTCGACGACAGCCTGCCGCTGCTGCTGGCCTGGCTGCTGATCGGCCTGGGCATGATGGCCGGCGTCGGCGTCATCGTGGCCCGCGCCCTGGCCCCGGCGCGCGAGCTTTGCGCCGGCCTGATCCGGCTGGAAGGGGGCGCGGCCAGCCCGGGCTTCGGCCGCTTCCGCCTGCGCGAGTACGCGGCGATCGCCGAGGGCATCGAGCACATGGCCCTGCGCTTGGGCCAGGCCCACCGCGCCCAGCAGCGCCTGACGCAGCGCCTGATCGGCCTGCAGGAGGAAGAGCGCCGCGCCCTGGCCCGCGACCTGCACGACGAGCTGGGCCAGCACCTGACCGGCATGGCCGCCCAGGTCGCGCTGCTGCAACGCCATGCCGACAAGCTCTCGCCGGCCCGCGTGCAGGCCAGCGCCGAGGCGCTGCAGGCCGAGCTGCGCTGCGTCAGCCAGCAACTGCGCCAACTGCTCTCGCAACTGCGCCCGCACGGCCTGAGCGCGGCCGGCCTGCCCGACGAGCTGGCCTTGCTGGTCGAGCACTGGCGCGCGCGCTGCCCCGAGGTGGACATCGCGCTGCAACTCGACGAGCCCCTGCCGCCGATCGACGACGAGGCCGTGCTGGTGCTTTACCGCGGCCTGCAGGAGGGCCTGACCAATGCCTTCCGCCACAGCCAGGCCCGCGCGCTGCGCATCCACCTGGCGGCGCCGGGCGGCGGGCAGGTGCGGCTGCACATCGTCGACAACGGCTGCGGCCTGCCACCGGACGGACCGGGCAATGAGGGCACCGGCCTGCTCGCCATGCGTGAGCGGGCGGCCCGCGTCGGCGGCCGGCTTGATCTCGCACCCGCAGGCGGCCCGCCGGGCCGCCCGGGCTTGGCACTGACGCTGTCGGTGCCCTGCATGACGGCCGTCGACGCGCCTGAAGAGGACGCGGACGCCTGGCCCTTGGAAGGAGTGTTGACGTGATCCATGTGCTGCTGCTCGACGACCATGCGGTCGTCCGCGCCGGCTACCGCCAGCTCATCGATGCCGAGCCCGACATGAGCGTGGTCGCCGAGGCCTCGGGCTCGGCCCAGGCCTGCGAGGCGCTGCGCCATCATGTGGTCGATGTTGCCGTGGTCGACCTGAGCCTGAAGGACGACAGCGGCCTGGAGGCCGTGCGCCGCATGCGCGCCCGGGTGCCGGGCCTGAAGGTGCTGGTCTTCACCATGCATGCCCACAGCGGCTATGCCCTGCAAGCCCTGCGGGCCGGTGCCCTGGGCTACCTGACCAAGGACAGCGACCCGGCCCGCATGCTGGACGCCGTGCGCGAGGTGGCGCAGGGCCGGCGCGTGTTCTCGGCCGATGTGACGTACAGCGTGCTGGGCGAGACGGCCGAGGGCCGTGGCCCGCTGGCCCAGCTCACGCCGCGCGAGTTCGAGGTGCTGCGCCTCGCGGTGGAGGGCCATGCGATCCGCAGCATCGCGGCCTCGCTCAAGCTCAGCGAGAAGACGGTGTTCAACACCATGTCGCTGATCCGCCGCAAGCTGGATGCGCCCAGCGACTTCCAGTTGCTGCGGCTTGCCGCCCGCTACGGCCTGGTGCAGCTCTGAGCACCATGAAAAAAAGGGCCGGCCCCCAGGCCGACCCCTTGTGCGTGAAGCCCTTGCGCCCCTGCGGGCGCAGCTTCAGAAGCGGTAGCGCAGGCCCATGGTGAAGCTGCGCGGCGTGCCGGGCGCGACGAAGAGCGCATCGCGCTCGTCGGCATAGGCATTGCCGCCCTGCGGGTCGAAGATGGTCTCGCCCAGCGCGCCGAAGTTTTCGTAGCGGCGGTCGAAGACGTTGGCGACGTTGGCGTAGAAGGTCCAGTCCTGCTTGAAGCGCCACTGGGTGCGCAGGTTGAAGATGGCATAGCCGCCGACCTTCAGGCGGCGAGCTTCCGGGTCGGTCGCGGGATCGCCATCGTCGTCCTCCAGCAGCCCGTCCTCATTGCCCGAGACGGTGCGCGAAGACAGCAGCACGGCATCGGCCCCGATCGTCCAGCCCTGGCCCACGGCCCAGTCGGCAGCCACCTTGAAGGTGTGCTTGGGCAGGCCGGCGATGCGGGTGCCCGGCGTCACGGTCACGCTGCGCTCGCCCTGCTGGATGTTGTCGCGGGCTTCGTAGGTGGCCTTGAGGTAGCTGTAGCTCGCGCTCAGGTCGACGGCGCCGAAGCGGCTGCTGATCTCGGCATCCAGGCCCTGGTTGCGGGTCTTGTCGAAGTTCTCGAAGTAGCCGAAGCCCATGCGCTGGGCGGTGCGAAAGAGGATGTCGTCGCGGTTGTCGGTGCGGAAGACGGCCAGGTTCAGCCGCGTGTCGCGGCTCAGCGGCCAGCGGAAGCCGAACTCCAGCGTGGTCGACTTGACCTGCTCCAGGAAGGGGTCGGCCTGCAGGCCGGCCGGCAGGCGGCAAGGCTCGTCCGGGTCGGCGCAGCCCAGCTCGATCACCGTCGGCACCCGAGTGTTGCGCGCCAAGTTGGCGAACAGGGTGGGGCCGCCGGCCAGCTTGTGGGCAATGCCCAGGGCCGGGTTCAGGCTGTTGTAGGTGAAGGTCTCCTTGGGCTTGACCTCGACGATGTCGGTGTCGTCGTCGCGCGTGGTCAGGCTGTTGCTCACCCGGCTGCGGTTGTAGCGCAGGGTGCCGGTGACATGGGTGCGGGCACCCAGGGCATAGGTGTCGCTGGCATACAGGCCGATGGAGCTGGCCCGGCCGCGCACCCGGGCGCTGAGCTCGCGCTCCTCGCCCGCGATGGGCACGACGCCGCGGCTGTCGTCGAGCATGCCTTCCTGCTCGAACTGGGCGTAGCGGGTGCGGCTGGCCTCGAACTGGGCGCCGACCTGCCACTGGTGCGCGCCGCTCGTCGAGGCCAGGCGCAAGCCGCCGCCGACGCTGGTCTGTTCGGTCAGGCTGGTGTTGAAGGAGCCGGTCGGATCGCCGGGGTTGACGGGATCTTCCTCGGCCTCGTCGCCGTTGACCGTGTCGCGCTTGGAATCGCGCACATAGAGCAGGCTCGACAGCGTGGTCTTCGCGTCGATCGCATGGTTGGCATTGATGGCGACTTGCAGCAGGCGGTTCTTGGTCTCGTCGGGATGGGTGTAGACGGCGCCACGGCGCTCGAAGTACAGGTCCTTCTCCAGCGCGTCGTCGTCGACCTCGAAGGCCGGAAGCAGGCCGTTGCCCACCAGCTTGCTGCGGCCGGCCAGCAGCGAGACCGTCCAGTCCGACGTGCCGTTGTCGTGGCCGACCTTGGCCAGCACATTGCCGAGCGTGCCGTCGGAATGGTCGCGCCAGCCCTTCTCGTCGAAGGCGCTGGCGGCGATGTAGCTGTGCCAGCCGCTGTCGTCGCTCAGGCCGTAGGACACGCCGATCTTCTTACGGGCGAAGCTGCCGTAGGACAGCTCGGCCCGTGCGCCCGGCGCGCTGCGGCCGTCGTGGGTGGTGTAGCTCAGGGCGCCGCCCAGGCTGTTGAGGCCGAAGGCCGGATTCGCACCCGGTACCAGGCCGATGGTGCGCACCGCGAACTCGGGGATGAGATCGAAGTTGACGACATCGCCGAAGGGCTCGTTGATGCGCACGCCGTCGAGGTAGACCGACAGGCCCTGTCCGGCGCCGAGCAGCGGCGAGGCGCGGAAGCCACGGAAGGTCAGGTCGCCCTGGTAGGGACTGCCCTGGATGTCATTGACCTGCACGCCGGCGGTCGTGCGGTTCAGGAAGTCGCCGAGGTTCGTTGGCTGCGCGCGGTCGGCCTGCTCGCGCTTGAGGATCTGGGTCGAGTAGGGCAGCAGGTCGCGGTCGATGCCCTGGCCGGGCAGCGGGCTGGTGCCGATGATCTCGACGCCGGGCAGTTGCGCGCCGGCCGGCGCCTGCTGGGCCAGGGCAGGCAGCGCCAGGCCGGGGGCGCCGAGAAGCAGGCCGCGCAGCAGGGCGCTCAGGGGCTTGAGGCGGGGCCGGTGGGCCGGGGGGCGGGACACAGTCTTGGGCATGGGAAATCCGGTTCGGGAACATGGGTCGGCCGTCTGCAGGGCCCGACCATCATCGGTCGCTTGATCTCGCGAGCAAGTCGCCGAGCGTGGCAAGTGCAACGAATCGAGATCATCCCGAGGTCGTTGGGATGTTTTCCCGGGAATAAATCCTGACCCACTCCGGCGGCCCTTGGGGCTTGCCCCTAGAAGGCCGTCCGGCAGGGGGCCGGAGCGGCTTCATCGCCCCGGAGCGGTCCCGGCCGCGTCGTAAGCTCGCGGCCCGCCGGTCGCCCGGATGTCTCCCGTCGCCGGACCTTTCGTGCCGCCTCCGTCCGCCCCTGCCCCCTCCGCCTCGACCCGGCCTGCCGCGCCGCTGGACCTGCCCCGCCTGGTCATGCGCCGCGCCGGCCTGCTGGCCTCGGCCTGCCTGGTCGCGGCCCTGCTGCTCGGCCTGTGGCGCGCCCAGGGCGACACCCGCACGGAGCTGCAGGACGCGGCGCAGACGGCGCTGCTCAGCCAGACCCTGTCCACGCTCTCGCTCGACGATGACGAGCGCGCCCTGCTGCGCCTGCGCGCCCTGCAGGCCACGCCGGCGGCGCGGCATTGGTCGATGCAGATCCTCGATGCCCAGGGCCAGCAGCTCGTCGGCCCGCAGCCGCTGCCCGAGCCTTCGGCCAGCATGCAGTTGCTGCTGGCGCTGAACCAGCGCCTCTTCCCGCCGCCGCTGCCCGAGGACCTGCGCTGGAGCCTGCCGCGCCCCGACGGCCGGGCCTGGCTGGTGCTGCTGCGCGTCTCGCCCGAACGCGAGCAGCGCGAGGCCCTGAGCAACTGGCTCGACATGTTCGGCATGCTGGTGCTGGCCTGCGCCGGCACCCTGGCCGTCATGCACATCAACTTGCGGCGGGCGCTGCGGCCCTTGCAATCGCTGCTCGATGCCATCGCCGGCCTGGAGCATGGCCAGAGCAGCGCCATCCTGCGCCTGCCGCGCATGCCGGTGCGCGAGCTGGACGCGGTGGCCGAGGCCCTGCGCCGCCTGTCGGCCTCGCTCGACGAGGCCCAGGCCGCGCGGCGCGTGCTGGCCCAGCAGATCTTCAGCCTGCAAGAAGATGAGCGCGCCCGCCTGGCCCGCGAGCTGCATGACGAGTTCGGCCAGCGTCTGACCGCGCTGCGCGCCGATGCCGCCTGGCTGCTGCGCCGGCTGGACGAAGGCTCGGCCCTGCGCAGCGTGGTGGAGGGCATGAGCGAGCAATGCCGCCTGATCCACCAGGACACCCGCGCCCTGCTGGCCGAGCTGCGACCCCTGGGCCCCCTGGCCGACCAGGCCGGCCGCGACGAGACCGCCGTCCGCCTGCACGAGCTGCTGCGCGCCCTGGTGCGCGGCTGGAACAGCGCGCCCAGCCACGGCCTGCAAGTGCACCTGGACCTGCGCCTGCGCCGCCCCGAGGGCAGCGAGCGCGAATGGCACCGCGCCGAGGCGGCCGGCCTGATGCTGCCGCGTGCCGTGCTGCTGGCGCTCTACCGCATCAGCCAGGAAGCCCTGACCAATGTCGCCCGCCATGCCCAGGCCCGTCAGGTGCGGCTCTGCCTGACCCTGGAAACGGCGGCCGTCGAGCCGGCCCTGGATGTGATCGCCCCCGGCGACCGGGCCTGGACGGCGCGCCGGCCCATGGCGCTGCGCTGGTCGGTCGAGGATGACGGCCGCGGCGTCGCCGACCCCGCCGCCGCCCTGCAGCACGGCACTGGCCTCGCTGGCCTGCGCGAGCGGCTGTGGGCCCTGGGCGCCGAGCTGCAATGGGGCCCGGGCAGCGAGGGCCGAGGCTGGCGCCTGGCCACCCGCTTGCTGCTGGACCTGCCCGGGGGCGGCGAAACCCTTGCCCCCCTTCGAGACGGCCCCCCCGAAACCGCCGAACTGCTGGAGAAGCTTTCATGATCCAACCGGTGCGCAGCCTGCGCGTGGCCCTGGCCGACGACCACGCCGTGGTGCGGGCGGGCTACCGCCGCCTGCTTGAGCTTGAGCCCGACATCCAGGTCGTCGCCGAGTACGGCGATGCCGAGTCCGCCTATTTCGCCCTCACCCAGACCCAGCCCTGCCCGGCCGACCTGCTGGTGCTGGACCTGTCGATGCCGGGCCGCAGCGGCCTGGAGATCCTGCGTCGCCTGGGCCAGCGCCTGCCGGCCCTGCATGTGCTGATCTTCACCATGCATGACGGCGCGGCCATGCTCAGCCAGTGCCGCCAAGCCGGTGCCCGCGGCTTCGTCACCAAGAGCAGCGAACCCGAGGTGCTGATCGATGCCGTGCGCCGCAGCGGCCGCGGCGAGGGAGTCTGGCCGCGCAGTGCCGAGCAGGCCGAGCGCGACGGCCCGCCGCATGAGCGCCTCTCGCCGCGCGAATTCGATGTGCTCCAGCACCTGCTGGCCGGCCGCGGCGTCGACGAGATCGCCGGCCTGCTGCACCTCAGCGCCAAGACGGTGGCCAATTACCAGACCCTGATCCGCCAGAAGCTGGGCGTGGGCACGGCCATCGAGCTGCTGCACTACGCGCGCCAGCATCGCCTGATGGAGCTGTGAGCCCCGGCCACCGGCAGGGCGCCGGGGCCGGGCTCAGGCCCTGAGCCTCAGCCGCCGTTGGCGCGGCCCAGGCCGAGGCGCTCGACCACGCGCTTTTCCTCGGCATAGGTCTCGCGCATGGCCTGGGCGTAGTCCTTGCTGCCCAGGTAGACCAGTTCCTGGTCGAACTTGGCCAGCTCGGCGATGTAGGCTGGCTCCAGCATGGCGGCGCGGAAGGCGTCGTGCAGGATGCGGACGATGGGCTCGGGCACGCCGCGCGGCCCGGCCAGGCCGTAGGGCGAAGTCGCGACGATGTTGTGGCCCAGCTCCTTGAGGGTGGGCACATTCGGCCAACGCTTGCTGCGCTTGGCGCCGAAGGTGGCCAGCAGCCGCAGCCGGCCCTGGTCGATGAAGCTGCCGAAGCCGGTCGAGCCCACGCCCACCTTGACCTGGCCCGAGACCACCGCCAGCGCCTGCTCCGACGCGCCCTTGTAGGGCACATGGGTGTAGCGCAGGAAGCGCTGCTGCATCAGCTCGTCGATGACCAGGTGCGGCGTGGTGCCCACGCCATTGCTCGCCACCGTCATCTCGCCGGGGCGCTGGCGCGCGGCCTCGAACACATCCTCGACCGACTGGAGCGGGCTGTCGGTGGCCACCACCATGCCGAAGGTGGTGCCGCTGAGCTGCAGGATGGGCGTGGTGTCGCGCAGCGGGTCCCACAGCACGCGCTGCGTGTGCGGGGCGCGGAAGACCGTCTGCGGCAACTGGGCGAGGGTGTAGCCGTCGGGCTGAGCGGTTTGCAGCGCCGGCATGGCCAGGGTGCCGCCGGCGCCCGCGCGGTTCTCGATGTTGACCTTCTGGCGCAGGTGCTGGCCGGCGGCTTCCGCCAGGATGCGCATGCTCAGGTCGGTGCCGCCGCCGGCCGGCCAGGGCACCAGCAGGGTCAGGGGCCGCGACGGAAAGCTTTCCGCCCGCAGGCCGGCCGGCCAGGTGCCCGCCAGCAGCAGGCCCGCGCCGGCGGCCAGGCAGTGGCGCCGGCGGATCGGTTTCGGACTCATCCTCAGGTTTCCTCGATCAGTTCCATCAGGAGACGACCCCCGTAGGTGTAGCGCGAGCCCGTGAGTTCCTCGCGCTCCAGCCGCACCAGGCCGCTGCCGGGGCAGAACCACTCGCGTTGCAGCACGGGCACGTCGCGGAAGCCCACCACCGGGTCGACGAAGAGATGCAGCGCGCCCCGGCCCTCGACCTTCAGGCAGTCGCTGTAGACCTTGCCGTTGACCTTGACCTCGACCGCGGTGGCGACGATGGCGTAGGTGATGGGCAGTTGCGGGTGGACATGGCGGATCTCGCGCGGCCAGTCCTGGGTGCGCACCAGCAGGTAGGGCGTGGTCTCGCCCGTCCAGTTCGTGCCCTCGGCATAGGGCTGCTTGAGCACATAGCGCGGCTGGGCATCGGGCTGGGGCTCGGCCTGCAAGTCGCTCTTGGAGGCGACGCGGTAGATGCCGGACGCATCGCTGCGCAGCCAGTAGTCGACGCCGCTGTCGCTGCGCCGCCGCCAGGCCTCGCCGGGCTTGCGGGCGGCGACATCGTCGAGCATCTCCGGGCCCAGGGTGCGCAGGGTGAGGGTCTCGACCTCGCGGCTCTCGTCCTCGCGCTCGGTGATGACGCGGTAGGTCCAGACCCGGCCGGCGTCGAGCGGGAAGAGCTCGCTGCCGCGCGGCACCGAGGGCTGGCAGGCCGCAAGCAGCAGCAGGGCGGCCAGCGGGGCCAGCAGGCGGGGCAGGGCGCCGGACAGGCGGCGGAGCGGATGGCGCGGCATGCTCACTTCTCCGGCAACTGCGGCACGGGCATGTCGCGGATCTTCACGTCCAGCACCTCGCCGCCCGGCCGCAGCCAGGAGGTGCCGCTGCCGGCCTTGGTGCTGGTCGTGCCCATCTGGCTCACGCCCTGGCGGACCTTCTTCATCGCCTCGCTCAGGTCGCTGTGCATCTCCTTGCTGTAGGGCAGCTTGAAGGCGCGCGGCTCGGCCACCGGCTTGCCGTCTTCCAGGGCATTGACCCACACATAGAGCGCACCGGCGGTCTTGGGGCTGGGCTCCTCGATCACGGTGGCCAGCAGCACGAAGCGCTCGGGCATGGCCTCGCGGCTGGGCCAGCCCCAGACATCGAGCAGCACCTGGTGGGCGAAGAAGTACAGGCCGGTCACGCCCAGCACCAGCAGGGCCTTGCCCCACTTGGGCCAGTTGGAGGCGACCAGGGCCAGGGCGGCCAGGGCAGCCAGGGCGACATAGGCCCAGAGCAGGCTGTTGCTGTCGGCGGGCAGGTTGCTCATGGGCTCAGATGCGTTGGACCAGGGACTTCGGCAGGGTGTTCACCCCGGTGACGCGGCCGTCACCCGCCACGGTGAAGCGCACCGCCGTGACCTCGTCGCCCTTGCGGGCGAGCTGGGTGGTGCCATAGAAAACCACCTCGGCGCGCGGGTTCACCTTGACCACCGACACCGTCACCTCGACGGGGTCGCTGTTCTTGCTCTCGTAGTAGAAGAGGTTGACCGTGTACTCGCCAGGGGCGAAGCCGCGAACCGTCACCACCTCTTGGTTCAGCGGGTTGACGATCTGCTGGCCGTTGACGATCAGCGTGTCGTTGGCCAGGCCGCGGTCGTCGCGGTCCAGGTGCATCATCCCGCCCTCGCGCTGGCGGAACCAGATCAGGTTCTGGCCGGGGTCCTGCACCCAAGTGTCGATGTCATTGGGGTTCAGGTCGGGCCAGGTGACGGTGATGATGAACTCGGCCTTGGCATCGATCACCCCGGTCTTGGCCTTCGGGTTCATCGCGATCAGCGCGATCGCGAACAGCATCACGAAGGCCAGCAGGGTGTTGAAGAGCAGGTCGCTGAAGGGGTCGATGTCGTCCTGGCGACGCTTGCGCAGCAGGGCCATGTCAAGTCTCCCGGCCCGGCTCGCGCAGGATGTCGGCCGCCAGGGCGTCGGCCGAGCGGTCGAGCACCAGCAGCAGGAAGCCCATCCACAGGTTGGCGATCAGGCCGACCAGGGTGGTGTAGAGCGCGATCGCCATGCCCGCCGTCATCTGCTGCAGCAGGGCCTGGATCTCGGCCAGCTCGAAGACCTTGGAGTTCGCGATCTGGGTGGCCATGATGATGAAGCCCACCACCGTGCCGAGCAGGCCCAGCTTGATCGCCGCCGAGGCGAACCACCAGGCGGTCTCGTGCGGGCCGTGGGTGCGCTCGGCCAGGCGTTGCGAGGTCTCGGGCACTTGCTCGGCCCGGTCGGCGCGGTAGGCCAGGCGCCAGGGGCTGTCGGGCCTGGCCTCGGCGGCGAGGCGGTGCATGCGCAGGCCGGCCCAGACGCTGACGATCACCGTCAGCGCCAGGATGCCCAGGCTGATGCCGCTCGGGTCGCCGCGGTGCAGCTCGGCCAGCAGGCCGCGATGCTTGACCCACCAGCCGACGAAGACCAGCACGCCCGCCAGCACCCACCAGCCCCAGGCCAGGCGGTTCAGGCGCCGCTCCAGCGGCGTGCCGCCCGGGCGGGGCAGCAGGCGCTGGGCGCGGCCGGGGGCCGGGGCGGCCGCATCGGCGGCAGACAGGCCGGGCGCGAACACGCTCCGCCCCAGGGCGCTCAGATGACGCAGCATGGCCTCAGCCTCGCTTGGTGAGTTGGCCGAAACCGCGCTGCGGGTCGTAGCCCCAGCAGGCCAGCGTGAAGAAGACGAGGGTGCAGCCCAGCACGACGAAGGGCGCGAAGCCCGGGTCCTTGTCGTAGAGCGCGAAGCGGATCCACTCCACCGCATGCGTGAAGGGGTTGAAGCGCGCGATCTGGTAGACCCACTCGGCGCCCGATTCCTGCAACTTCCACAGCGGATAGAGCGCGGTGGAGAGGAAGTACATCGGGAAGATGACGAAGTTCATCGTGCCCGCGAAGTTCTCCAGTTGCTTGATGTGCACCGACAGCAGCAGGCCCAGCGCACCCAGCATCAGCGCGGCCGACAGCGCAGCCAGCAGGGCATGCAGGCCGTGCCAGCCCAGCAGCGGCAGCTCGGTGCCGATCAGCCAGGCGACGATCACGAAGGCCACCGCCTGAAGCAGCGAGAGCAGGGCCGTGGCCGCCAGCTTGCAGAACAGCAGCCAGGGCCGCGGCAGCGGGGCCGTCAGCAGCAGGCGCATCAGGCCCATCTCGCGGTCGTAGACCATGGCCAAGCTGCTCTGCATGCCGTTGAACAGCAGCACCATGCCGATCAGCCCGGGCGCGATGTAGACGTCGTAGGGGATGTAGGTGTCGTAGGGCTCGACGATGGCCACGCCGAAGACATTGCGGAAGCCCGCCGCGAACACCGCCAGCCACAGCAGCGGCCGCACCAGGGCCGAGACCAGGCGGCCAGTCTGCTGCATGAACTTCAGCACCTCGCGGGTGACGATGGCCTGCAGGGCTTGCAAGGCATGCGGCAGGCCGCGCCGCACCAGCGGGTCGCCGGCCCGGCGGGCATCGGGCGGGGTTGAGGGGACGGCAGCAGTCATTGCAGGCTCGGGCTACGGAATCGGTGGGAAATCGGACGCGGCAGGCCCGGCTCAGCGCGGGGTCTTGCAGAGCTTCTCGGGCGCATCGGCGCCGAGCGTGTCGAGCACATTGACCGGATGCAGGATGCCTTCGACCGGGGCCTGCGAGATCACGCCCTGGCCGTCAGTCAGCAGCAGCGGCTGGCGCAGTTGGCCGTCCCAGGGGCGGAAGCTCATGCTCACGCCCTTGCTGCCGTCCAGGGCCAGCTTGGGCAGGGCCGCAGCCCAGGCCGCGGCATTGCCCTTGGGCTGGGCGGCGGCCAGGGCCACCAGGGCTTTGCCGGCCATCCAGCCGGTCCAGTCGTGGGCCGTCATCGGCCGCTTGGCGGCCTTGGCGAAGCGGCGCGAGACCTGCGGCGCGCCGAAGCGCTCGAACTGTGCATGCCAGCCCACGGCGACCAGGCCGGCATCGCCCACCACCGGCCGCGGCAGCACCGTGCGATAGGGCAGGCTGCGGGCGAATTCGCCGTCGCTGTCGACCACCCAGACCGCGTCGTACTGGGCGCCGGCGGTCAGCAGCAGCGGGTTGGCCAGGTCGCGCTCGCGCGGATCGCCCGAGAGCTTGAAGGGCTTGACTGCGCCCACCGGCTGCAGGCCGTAGCGCTTCATCGCCGCCTGCACCACCGTCAGCCGGGCCTGATCGGCCGGGCTGGAACCGGCCAGCACCAGCACCTTCTGCCACTTGCGCTGCAACAGGCCCTGGGCCAGGGCGTCGGCGCGCATGCGCTCGCTGGGCAGCAGGTGGAAGAGCCGGGCGCGGCAGTCGGCCGCGCGCAGGCGGTCCTCGGCCGCGCCGATGTTGAGCACCGGCACCTTGACCGCATCGGCCACGGCCAGCAGCCAGTCGGCCGGCAGCTCGGCGACGATCACCGCCGCGCCGGCCTTCTCGGCGGCCAGGGCGGCGGCGCGGGCCGCGGCCAGGTCGGCCACGGCGCGGCTGTCGAGCTCCACCTTGGCGCCGACGGCTTCCAGCTCGAAGCCGCCTTCCTCCAGCGCCAGGCGCACGCCGTCCTCGGGCAAGCCGGTGGGGTGGCCGAGGTAGGCGCGCTCGGCGCGCGAACGCTCCAGGCGCGGATCGTCCTCGCGGCTCAGCAGCGCGGCCTTGAGGGTGGCGGCCTGGGCGCCGAGCGCGGCCAGCAGCAGGGCCGCACCGAGGGCGGCCGGTCGCAGGGTGGGCAGTCGCATGGCCGGCCTCATTCCGCGATCACCACGCCATAGGGCACGCGGCCGACCGGCACGGTCTTGAGGGCCTTGCCGCTCTGGGTGTCGATCACGGTCAGGTCGTCGCTCAGGCCGTTGACGACGAAGAGCCGTGCCTCGGCCTTGTCCAGCGCCACATTCCAGGCCCGCTTGCCGACCAGGGTGATCTGCGTGACCTTGCGGCCCGCCACGTCGACGAAGGCCACATGGTTGGCCTTGCCGAGCGCGACATAGGCGCGCTTGCCGTCGCGGGTCATGGTGATGCCGACGGGCGAGATGTCCTCGGCGCGGGCGCCCTTGACCTCGAACTTGATCGTGCCGATCACCGTGTGGTCGGCGGTCGAGAGGATGGAGACGGTCGCGTCCAGCTCGTTGGTGACCCACAGCTCCTTGCCGTCGGGCGTCAGCGCGAAGCGCCGCGGCCGCTGGCCGACCTTGACGTTCTTGACCACCTTGCCGGTGGCGGTGTCGATCACATGGACCAGGCTGGCGACCTCGGAGGTGATGTAGAGCGTCTTGCCGTCGGCGCTGACCTTGACGCCCTCGGGCTCCTCGCCGACCTTGACCTTCTTCAGCACCTTGCCGGTGGCCGCGTCGATGAAGCTGGCCTCGCCCTCGTCCTCGTTGGACACATAGATCGTCTTGCCGTCGGGCGAGAGGTCGAAGGCCTCGGGCTCATCGCCCAGGGGCACCCGGCGCACCGACTTGCCGCTGGCCAGGTCGATCACGTCGGCCGCATTGGAATCGGTGCAAGCCACCATGAGCTGCTTGCCGCCCGGCAGCATCTGCAAGTGGCGGGCGCGCTTGCAAGTGGCAAGGGTGCCCTTGACGGTCAGGGTCTTGAGGTCGATCAGGGTCAGCGCGTTGTCCTTCTCGCTGGACACATAGGCGGTCTGCGCCTGCGCGGCGCCGAGCGCGCCGCTCAGCAGCAGGGTGGCGAGGGCGCAGCGAAGGAAGGGGGAGGGGCGGGGGCTCATGCGGGGATCTCCTGGCATCGGGGAAAGGGGCAGGCCCGGTGCGGGCCGCGGACCACCTCAGGTGGTGCGGGCAATGAAGCCCTGCTCCAGGCTAGGTTCGCCCAAAGCCCGCGTGACTTCTTCCCGACTGCCATCGGCGAGCAGCTTGCCCTTGTGCAGCACGACGACGCGGTCGGCCTGCTCGGCTTCCTCCACCCAGTGGGTGGCCCACAGCACGCTGCAGCCGCGGGTAGCCACATCCTCGTGCAGGGCGGCGAGCAGGTCGCGGCGCGACTTGGGGTCCAGGCCCACCGTGGCCTCGTCCATCAGCAGCACCTGCGGCCGGTGCAGGCCGGCGCGCACCAGCTCGACCTTGCGGCGGTTGCCGCCGGACAGCTCGCGCACCTTGCGGTCCAGGTCCACATCCACATTCAGGCGGCGGCAGCCTTCGACGATGCGCTCGGCCGCCACCTTGCGCGGCAGGCCGTGCAGATCGGCTTGCAGCGAGAGGTTGCGGCGGATCGACAGGTCCAGGTCCAGCGACATCTGCTGGAAGACCACGCCCAGCGAGCGCAGCGCGGCCGCCGGCTCGCTGCGGTGCGAGAAGCCGGCCACCGTGACCTCGCCCTCATCGGCCGCGAACAGGCCGGTCAGCACCTGGAACAAGGTGGACTTGCCCGCGCCATTGGGGCCGAGTAGCACGGTGAAGCTGCCCGGCGCGATCTCCAGGTTCAGCTTGTCGAGCGCGGTGCGCTCGCCGTAGCGTTTGGTCAGTCCGCGGATGCTCAGCATGCGGGGCCTCGTCGTGGGTCTCGGTGCAGCGGTTTCATGGAAGGCAGGGTCGGGCAGGGGGCCGCCACAGGGCGGGACGGTGTCCCGGCACGGAGCGCGGGCGAGGATAAGCGCGATCCCCCGGGCTTGCACACCCGGGGGCGGCCCGCAGGCCCGGCGTCGCGCGGCAAGGTGTGAGCCCTGGGGCTTGCCCCAGGTTCAATCCGATGCCGGCGCGCGGCCCCGCCTCGCGGCGGCTCAGGCGGTGAGGCGGCCCACGGCGCCGCGGGCGACCAGGTCGGCCGAGTTGGCGTCGGTGCGGTAGAACATCTCGCCGCCGCGCGCCGCATTGGGCACGAATTTCAGCGCATGGGTGCTGCCCGGCGCACCAGCCTCGGCCTGGGCCACGGCCGCGCGCAGGGCCTCGTCGATCAGGCCGCGATCCGGGCTCTGGGGGCAAACCGGGTCGGTGGCCTCGGCCGAGCCGGTCACCAGGAAGGCCTGGCAGCGGCAGCCGCCGTGGTCGATTTCCTTCTGGTCGCAGCTCTGGCAGGTCTCGCTCATCCAGTCGGTGCCGCGGTAGCGGTTGAAGGCATCGCTGTCGCGCCAGATGTGGGCGACGTCATGCGTCTTCACGTTCGGGAAGTCGAAGCCCGGCAGCATCCGCGCGCTGTGGCAGGGCAGGGCGGTGCCGTCCGGCGCGACCACCAGGAAGACCGCACCCCAGCCCGCCATGCAGGGCTTGGCCTTGGCATCCACATAGTCGGGCGAGACCCAGAAGATCTTCATCTTGCCGGCCAGCCGCGCCTTGTGGACATTGACCTTGGCCTCGGCCTCGCGCAGCTCGTCGGGCGTGGGCATGAGCTGGGCGCGGTTCTGCCAGGCCCAGCCGTAGTACTGGGTGTTGGCCAGCTCCAGGAACTCGGCACCCATGGCCTCGGCCATCTCGATGATGCGTTCGACCTGCGGCAGGTTGTAGCGATGCATCACGCAGTTCAGCACCATGGGGTAGCCGAGCGACTTGATGATCTTGGCGACCTTGTTCTTGTGGTCGAAGGTGCGGGTGGACGACAGGAAGTCGTTCATCTCCTTGGACGAGTCCTGGAAGCTGAGCTGGATGTGGTCCAGCCCCGCGTCCTTGAGCGCCTGGGCGCGCTTCTCGGTCAGGCCGATGCCCGAGGTGATGAGGTTGGTGTAGAAGCCCAGCTCATGCGCATAGGCGACGAGCTCCTCCAGGTCCTCGCGCAGCAGCGGCTCGCCGCCCGACAGGCCGAGCTGCACCGAGCCCATGGCCCGGGCCTCGCGGAAGGTGCGCTTCCAGGTCTCGGTGTCCAGCTCCTGGCCATGGGCGGCGTAGTCCACCGGGTTGGAGCAGAACACGCAGTGCAGCGGGCAGCGGTAGGTCAGCTCGGCCAGCAGCCACATCGGCGGCCCGCCCTTCTTCAGGGTGCGGGCCACGGGGGCGGCGCCGGGGGCCAGGCGGGGGTCGCGCGCGGTGCCCACGGCGGCTTCAGACGATCCAGCCATAGTTGCTCGCCTCCTTCAGGAAGTGTTCGACATCGGCCCGCAGCTCGGCGCCGTTGAAGGCGGCGCTGAGGTCGGCGATCAGTTGCGCGACCGTGGTCTTGCCATCGACGCGCTTGAGGATCTCGGCCGCCGGCCCGTTGAGCTGGATCAGGCCTTCGGGGTAGAGCAGCACCCAACTGTCCTGGGCCGGCTCGAACTGCATGCGAAAGCCGTGCGGCAGGCGGGGAATGGCCTCGTCGCTCACGACGAAGCGGCGGTCACCGGTGTCGGCGCTCATGGGCGAAGCTCCTCGGCCAGGTCGTCGGGATAGGCCTTCTCGACCGCGTCGAGCAGGCTCCACAGCACGTCGAGCTTGAATTGCAGGATCTGGATGGCGCGCTCCTGCTTGGCCCGGGTGTCGCACCAGGAGAGCGCGACCTCCAGGCCGTGCTCGACATCGCGCTGCGCCAGCGGGATGCGGCTGCGGAAATAGCCCAGGCCGCTCTGGTCGATCCAGGGGTAGGCGCTGGGCCATGTGGCCAGGCGGTCGGCGTGGATCTTGGGCGCGAACATCTCGGTCAGCGAGGAGATGATCCCCTCCTGCCAGGGCGCCTTGCGCGCGAAGTTGACGTAGGCATCGACCGCGAAGCGCGTGCCGGCCTGCACATGCTTGAAGGACCACAGGTCCTCGCGCGTCAGGCCGGTGGCCAGGCCCAGGCGGGTCCAGGTCTCGATGCCGCCGCCGCGGCCTTCCTCGACATTGAAATCGCCGTGGCCGTCGTGGTCGGTGATGCGTTCCAGCCAGCGGCGGCGGGTCGCGCGGTCCGGGCAGTTGCCCATGATCGCGGCGTCCTTCATCGGGATCGCGGCCTGGTAATAAAAGCGGTTGGCGACCCAGCCGCGCACCTGGAAGGGCTGGAGCGCGCCGCTGTTCAGGCGTTTGTTGAAGGCGTGGAAGATGTGGTACTTCGCTTCCTTCGCGCGCAACTGGGCTTCGAATTCGGCCGGGGTCCAGGGCGTGCGGCCGTCGTTGGCCGGCACCTCGTTGGGGAAGTTGGGGTTCAGGCTCGCGCTCACAGCGTGATCTCCATGCCGTCGAAGGCCACCTCGATGCCGTGCTGGGCGAGCTCGGCGCATTCCGGCCCCTGGCCGTCGAGGATGGGGTTGCTGTTGTTGATGTGGATGAGGATCTTGCGCTCGGCCTCGACCTGGTCGAGCGCGGCAATCATCCCCGGCTGCCCCGGGCTGCCGCGCTGCGGCAGGTGGCCCATGTCGGCGCCGGTCTTGCTGCCCAGGCCGCGGACGATCATCTCGTCGTTGGTCCACAGCGTGCCGTCGACCATCACGCAATCGGCCTCGTTCATCCAGCCCAGTTCAAGCGGGCCGACTTCGCCCAGGCCCGGGGCATAGAAGAAGCGCTTGCCGCTGCGCTCGTCCAGCACCGACAGGGCGATGTTGTCGCCGACCGTCGGGTTGTGCCGGTGCGGCGAGTAGGGCGGCGCCTTGCCCGGGATGGCGATGGCGCGCAAGCGCAGGCCGTCGAAGCCGTCGACCGTGAACTCGGCGACCCGCTGGTCGCCCGCCACCGGCAGCATGTGCCAGCGCACGCCGCAGTAGTGCTCCAGCACGCTGAGGATGGGCAGGCCGGTCGTCAGGTCCTCGAACACGCAGGGCGTGATGTGCAGGTGGATGGGCGGGCCTTCGCGCAGGCTCAGCAGGCCGGTGGCATGGTCGATCTGCGCGTCCATCAGGATGACGGCCTTGATCGGCGTGTGCCGCAGGCCCTGCTTGGGCCACAGCGCGGGCGTGTTGCGCAACTGGGTGCCGATGTCGGGCGAGGCATTGAGCAGGATCCAGTCCTCGCCGTCCTGCGAGATCGCGATCGAGCTTTGGGTGCGGACGGGGATGCCGCGGGCGGCATCGCGCTGGGCGGCGCACATCGCGCAGTTGCAGTTCCACTGGGGGCTGCCGCCGCCAGCGCCGGAACCAAGCACAACAATCTTCATGGGGGAGTCGGGTGGGGGTCAGGGAGGGGCCGGGTCCGGCCCGCGACGGAGAGTCGTCGCCCCCACAATGGCTGCGCTCGCTGCGGCCCGCACCAGGGTGCGTGACAAGCCTGGCCAAGCGGCCGGGACCTGATCTTGAAGGGGGTCCGAATCCGTCGCGCCGGGGCGCAGCCACGATTCGTCAAGGTTGCGAGACTCGGCCGCAGCAGCGTCGTTCGCACTCACGTTGGATTGTGCCAAGCCATGCCCACCCTGAAGCTCGAATTCCTGCCCCCCGATCCCGGCCATAGCCAGGGGTTTTCCCTGGGTCTTGCCGGCGAGCTGGCGCTGGACGAGGGGCAGTTCATGGCAGTTCAGGCCGGCCCGCCGGCGGCCTGGCAGGCCGGGGCCGAGCCCTTGCCGACCCTGCTGCTGCTGCATGGCGGGCCCGGCGGGCAGACCCGACCGGCCAGCCTCACGCCCTGGGACGGCCTGCCGCTGCGCTGGATCGCAGCCGACCAGCGTGGCTGCGGCCGCAGCCGCCCGCCGGGCGAGCGCCAGGGGCAGACGCTGGACGCCCTGGTCGCCGACCTGGAGGCGCTGCGCAGGGCCCTGGACCTGTCGGCCTGGGGCCTGGCCTCGGGCTCCTGGGGCTGCCGGCTGGCCCTGGCCTATGCCGCCCGCCATCCCTCGCGGGTCAGCGGCCTCTGGCTGCGCAGCCCCTTCCTCGGCAGTCTGGCGGAGACGCAGCGCTACATCGCGCCCTGGCGGCGCTGGCTGGGCGAGGCTGGCCGTGCCGCCCTGGGGCCGGCTGCCGTGGATGCGCTGGAGGCCTTGTATGCCGCCCCGGCCGATCCCGCCCTGGCGGCCGCAGCAGCGGCCGGTGAACTGCCCGCCAGCCTGGATGAGCCGCGTCTGGCCCGCGTCTGGCAGGCCTTCGACGAGGCGCAATCCGCGGCCGGCGGCCTGGACGCCCGGCCCGAGCTGCGCGCCGATCCGGCCCTTTGGACCGACACGCCCGCCGATGCCGAGGCCGAGCGGGCGCGGATGCGATCCTGGGCCATCCATGCCCTGCACGGCTTGCAGGCCTGGGGCGGGGCGTGCAGCGGGCCGCAGGCCGGCGCGGGAGCCTGGGTCGAGGCGCGGGCGTTGCAGGTACTGGCGCTGGGGCCGCGCGCCATCGTGGGCGGCCGGGCCGATGCCTGCTGCGATCCGGCGGTGGTCGATGGCCTGGCGCGCTTGTGGCCCGATGCGGTGGTGGACCGTGTCGAGGGCGCCGGCCACCGCATGGGCGACGAGCGCCTGGCCCCGCGCCTTCAGGCCAGCGCCCAGGCCTGGGCGCGGCGCTGGCTGGCCACGGCCCGGCCCTGAGGCTGGCGCCGTCGCCCGCGCTGCGGGCCGGCCGCGCCGCTCAGGTCGCCGAGCCGTTGCGCCAGCGCAGCTTGCGGTAGATGGTGTTGCGGCTGATGCCCAGGCGCTTGCTCGCCACCGAGATGTTGCCGCCCGCGGCCTCCAGGGCCTGGCGGATGACTTGCAGCTCCATGGCTTCGAGGGTGCCGCTTTCGCCTTCGCCGGGCACGCCCAGGGCGGGCGCCGGCTCGCCTGCACCCGGGACGGCCGGAGCCTCGTCCGTCTCGTCGGCAGCCTGCGGGGCGGCAAGCGGCGCCGGGGCGGCCGGCCGTGCGGCTGCGCCAGCCGGCGCGGCCGGGCTGCGCCGGGCGTCCTCGATGAAATCGTCGGAAAGATGATCGAGCGTGATCTGCGGCTCGTCGCCCGCCATGACCACGGCGGTGCGCAGCACATTGCCCATCTGGCGCAGGTTGCCGGGCCAGGGGTAGCGGGTCATGAGGTCGACCACGGTGGGCGCCAGCTCGGGCACGCGCGGGCCGCCCTTCTCGCGCTGGAGAAGCAGGCGGGCCAGGGCCAGCAGGTCGCTGCGCTCGCGCAGCGGCGGCAGCTTCACGGCCAGGCCGTTGAGGCGGTAGTAGAGGTCCTCGCGGAAGCTCTGCGCCTCGATCATCTCGCGCAGGTTGCGGTGGGTGGCGCTGATCACGGTCACATCCACCTCGATGGACTTGCTGCTGCCCAGCGGCGTCACCTGCCGTTCCTGCAGCACGCGCAGCAGGCGGGCCTGCAGGGCCAGCGGCATGTCGCCGATCTCGTCGAGGAAGAGCGTGCCGCCATGCGCCTGCACGATCTTGCCGACCGCACCCTTGCGCCGCGCGCCGGTGAAGGCGCCATCGGCATAGCCGAAGAGCTCGGACTCGATCAGGGTCTCGGGGATCGAGGCGCAGTTCACCGCGATGAAGGGCTGGCGGGCGCGGGCCGAGTCCTGGTGGATGGCGCGGGCCAGCACCTCCTTGCCGGTGCCGGTCTCGCCCAGGATGAGGATGGGGATGTCGCGGTCGAGCACGCGTCGGACCTTGCCGATCACGGCCTCCATCTGCGCATCGCCCGTCTGCAGGGCACGCAGATTGGCCACCGGCGCGCTGTCGCTGCCGCGGCTGCGCGGCGGGCTGCTGCGTGCCATGCCCTCGGGGCTGGCGCGGCCGTCCTCACCCGGCACGGTGGCGCCGGGGGGCAGGGTCTCGCCGGTGCCACGGGCCGTGCGCAGGGCGGTTTCCTGCAGCACCACGGCTTCGCTCGCCTCGCTCTTGCGCTCGGGCGCGGTGAGGCCTTCGGGGCCCACTTCATCCACCGGCTCCATGCGGCTGCCGGTCTCGGTGCCGGCCTGCCAGCCGCCATGCCAGGTCGGCCAGTTGCAGCGGGCCTGCACATGCACCGGCTGGCCATTGGGCAGCAGCAGGCGCAAGGGGCCGGCGACGGGCGAGCGGAAGGCGTCGACAACCGCGCCGACCGGCGTGCCGAAGAGGCTGGTGACGCTGTGCATGCGCACGGCCGCGCCGCTCATCTGCAGCAGGTCGAGCGCGCTGCGGTTGGCGCCGAGGATCTTGCCGTCGCGACCGACCGCGACGATGCCCTCCATCAGCGTGCCGATGAACTCCGGCCGGCCGTGGAAGTGCAGCCGCATGGCATGGCGGAAGTCCTCGTTCAGCCAGTGGTTCTCGATCATCCGCGCCGACATCTTCACCAGCGCCATGGTGTGCTGGTGGTAGCCGTGGTAGTCGCTGCTCACATCCAGCACGCCGAGGATGTTGCCGCGTGGGTCGAGGATGGGCGCGGCCGAGCAGGTCAGGAAGTGGTTGGCATGCATGAAGTGCTCGTCGGCATGGACGAGCGTCGGCGATTCGTCGATCAAGGCCGTGCCGATGGCATTCGTGCCCTTGGCGCATTCCGACCAGTTCACGCCCGGTTGCAGGGCCACGCGCGAGGCCTTGTCGATGAATTCGTCGTCGCCGATGCTGTGCAGGATGGTGCCCTGGGCATCGGTCAGCAGCACCAGGCTCTGGGTGCGAACGATCTGCTCGAAGAGCAGTTCCATGATCGGCGCCGCATGGACATAGAGCCGCTGGTTGCGCTCGCGCACCAGGCGCAGGTCGGAGCGGCCGAGCGGCGAATAGTCGGGCGACTCGATGCGGCGCAGGCCCAGCGCGGCGCAGCGCTGGTGCGACTCTTCGATGGAATGCAGGTGCTGGCCATCAAGCGCGAGGCTGGCGGCAATCGGTCGCTGCTGGAGCAGTTCCCGCTGCCGACGGCTGGCGCTGAGCGCCGAAGCACTGGGTGGGTTGCTGCTCATGATCGGACTCCTCAGGCTGCTTGCGCCGTTTGCAGGACGCTGTGTGTCGTTCCCGTCGCAAGCCAGGCGGCTTCGCAGCGGTCGCGCATGCTAGGCGATGCGCGGCCCTTGTTCAACTCGGACACGAAGTGGTTGAAGCTGGAGCAGTGGACTTTGGCTCCCGGGACTTGCCCGGGGGGCCTGAACCTTTCACCCAGCCGCGGCCTCGCAGCCCCTGTCTCCCATGAGACGCGCCAGGCCCTTGCGCCGACGCGCCGCCCGCCGGGCTTGTGGCATGCCCTTTGCACCCCTGACCCCACAGCGTTCCGACGCTTCGATTTCTTGCTTCACCTTGATGGAGACACTGGTGTTTTCCCTGAATCAAAAGTCCGCGCACGCCCTGCGCCTCGTGGTTGGTGCCCTTGCCTTTGCGGCTTCGGGTCTGGTGCAAGCGCACGGTGACGTCACGCCCCAATCGGTGGACGTCAGCACGCTGCCCAAGCTCGGCGAAAAGTGGAGCCAAGAGAACCCGTACATCGGCAACAAAGAGGCGCTGCGCGTTGGCTCCTCGGCCTACAACCAAAACTGCGCCCGCTGTCATGGCCTGGAAGCGGTCTCTGGCGGTATCGCCCCTGACCTGCGCAAGCTTGATGCCGAATGCGCGACCAAGACCGATCCGAAGAAGAAGCAAGCCTGCGTGATCGAGTTCAACGAGTACTACACCTCGGTGGTGCTCAAGGGCCGCGTGCGCAACGGCGCCGTCTACATGCCGCCTTTCGAGGGCCTGCTGCAGCAAGAGGCGGTCTGGGCGATCAAGACCTACCTCGAGTCGCGCCGCGAGAAGCCGCTCTGATGAAGCCGCCGATCACCGAGCCCCGCGATCCGGGGCGACGCGACGCCCTGGCACGCGGGCTGTTCACCGCCCTCGGACTGGGCCTGGGCGCTTCGGCGGCACGGGCCGAGCCCGGTGATCTGGAAGCCATCCGCAAGCGCGGCGTGCTGACGGTCGCCGTCTACAACGACCTGCCGCCCTTCCATGTCAAGGGCGAAGGCATCGATGTGCTGGTCGCCCAGGCGCTCGCCCGCGAACTGGGCTTCAAGCTCTCGCTGCTGCCCTTCCAGGCCGACGAGGAAATGGCCGACGACCTGCGTCACATGGTCACCCGGGGCCACTACATGGGCTTCGGCCCGGCCGACGTGATGCTGCACGTGCCCGTGGACACCCGGCTCATGCAGGAGAACCCCGGCGTGCTGGCCTTCGCCCCCTACTACCGGGAGCGGGTCGTGATGGCGCGTCGCCTCGCCGTGCTGCCGAAACTGGAGCAGATGGCCGACCTGGGCAAGCATCGCGTCGCCGTGGCGGGCCAGTCGCTGGCCGGCTGGCTGGTGCTGGGCACGGACAACGGCGCCTACGCCGCGCAGACGGTCACGCGCTGGCCCGACGGCGTGGCCGCCGCCCGGGCCATGAAGGCCGGCGAGTTCGATGTCGTGGCGGGTGCGGCCTCCGAGCTCGAATCGGTGCTGTCCCGCGAAGCGGGCATCGCCATCGAGCCGCTGCCGGTGCCGCGCGCGCCCAAGGACGGCTGGGCCGTCGGCTGCGCGGTGAAGAAATCCGCCACCGCGCTGGCCCAGGCGGTGCAGGCTGCGATGAACACCCTGGCCGACAAGGGTGAGCTTCAAGCCATCTTCAGCGCGTCCGGCGTGAGCTGGCGCAAGGTCTGAAGCGGTCTTCTCCGACCCAACGATGCCAAGGGCTCCTTCGGGAGCCTTTTTTCCACCTTGTGATGCTGCGGCATGGAGCATCCCTAAGGGAAAACCTGCGCTATCGGCAGGGGGGCGGCCCTCTGAAGATAGGCAGTGAACTGCTGAAGTTTTGCGCCGAACCCGACCGCTGACCCGACTTCAGCCCCCATAGCCCGCGGAGCCCGCCAGCCATGCAGAAAACACTGCACATCAATCCCGAGAAGTGCACCGGCTGCCTTCAGTGCGAGATGGCCTGTTCCTACGAGAACTACGCCACCTATGCGCCGAGCAAGTCGCGCATCAAGGTCTTTGATTTCCATCACACCGGCCGCAAGGTGCCCTACACCTGTACCCAGTGCGACGAGGCCTGGTGCCTGCACGCCTGCCCGGTGGAAGCGATCACCCTGGACGCCGTGACCGGCGCCAAGGTTGTCAACGAGACCACCTGCGTCGGCTGCAAGGTCTGCACGATCTCCTGCCCCTTCGGCACGATCAACTACGTGCAGGAAACCGGTAAGGTCCAGAAATGCGACCTGTGCGGCGGCGAGCCGGCCTGCGCCGAAGCCTGCCCCACCGGCGCCATCACCTACATCGACGCCAACTGGACCGGTCTGAACAAGATGCAAGCCTGGGCTGACAAGCTCGGCAACCAGACGGCATAAGGAGTAAACGCAAATGTCCTGGGCTGGAAAGATTCTCCGCGTCAACCTGAGCACCGGCGCCATCAGCCGCGAGCCGCTGAAGATGGAGTGGGCCAAGGCCTACCTCGGCTCGCGCGGCTTGGCGTCCAAGTACCTGATCAGCGAGATCGACCCCAAGGTCGATCCGCTGTCGGCCGACAACAAGCTGATCTGGGCCACCGGCCCGCTGACCGGCACCATGGCCTCCACCGGCGGCCGCTACACCGTCGTCACCAAGGGCCCGCTGACGGGCGCCATCGCCTGCTCCAACTCGGGCGGCTACTGGGGCGCCGAGTTCAAGTTCGCCGGCTGGGACATGCTGATCTTCGAAGGCAAGTCGGACAAGCCGGTCTACCTGTCGATCGAGGACGACCATGTCGAGCTGCGCGATGCCGCGCACCTCTGGGGCAAGTCGGTCTGGGAGACCGAAGAGATCATCAAGAAGCAGCACCAGGATCCGCTGGTGCGCGTCTCCAGCATCGGCCTGGCGGGCGAGAACGGCGTGCTCTATGCCGCCGTCGTCAACGACCTGCACCGCGCGGCTGGCCGCTCGGGCGTGGGAGCCGTGATGGGCAGCAAGAACCTCAAGGCCATCGCGGTTCGGGGCACCAAGGGCGTCGGCAACATCCGCGACCCCAAGGGTTTCATGAAGGCCACCTTCGAGAAGAAGAAGATCCTGGCCGACAACGCGGTCACCGGCCAGGGCCTGCCGACCTATGGCACCCAGGTGCTGATGAACGTGATCAATGAGATCGGCGCCTCGCCGACCCGCAACCATCGTGACGTGCAGTTTGAAGGTGCCAAGGACATCTCTGCCGAAGCCATGGCCACCCCGCGTGCCAGCGACGGCAAGGCGCAACTGGTGACCAACCAAGCCTGCTTCGGCTGCACCATCGCCTGCGGCCGCATCAGCAAGATCGACCAGACGCACTTCTCTGTGCAGAACAAGCCGCAGTACTGGGGCGCCACCGGCGGCCTGGAGTACGAAGCCGCCTGGGCCCTGGGCAATGCCAACGGCGTGAGCGACCTCGAAGCCCTGCAGTACTGCAACACCCTTTGCAATGAGCAGGGCATGGACCCGATCTCCTTCGGTGCCACCATCGGCGCGGTGATGGAGCTGTACGAGATCGGCGCGCTGACCCGCGAGCAGATCGGCGTCGATGCACCCTTCGGCTCGGCCGAGGCCCTGGTGCAGCTCACCGAGATGACCGCGATGGGTGTCGGCTTCGGCAAGGAAATCGGCATGGGCTCGGCCCGGCTGACCGCCAAGTACGGCCACCCGGAACTCAGCATGAGCGTCAAGGGCCAGGAGTTCCCGGCCTACGACTCGCGCGGCATCCAGGGCATGGGCCTGGCCTATGCGACCAGTAACCGCGGTGCCTGCCACCTGCGCGGCTATACCGTGGCTTCGGAAGTGCTGGGCATCCCGGTCAAGACCGACCCGCTGGCGGCCGACGGCAAGCCCGAACTCGTCAAGGCCTTCCAGGACGCGACCGCCGTGTTCGACTCGGCCGGCATCTGCGTCTTCACCAGCTTCGCCTGGGGCTTGGCCGATGTGCAGCCGCAGGTCGCTGCGGCCTGCGGCGAGGAGTTCACCCTCGACAACCTGAACGAGATCGGCGAGCGCATCTGGAACATGGAGCGCGAGTTCAACAATGCGGCCGGCTTCACCGCCAAGGACGACTCGCTGCCGCCGCGCCTGCTGAACGAGCCGGCCAAGACCGGCCCGGCCACCGGCCTGGTCAACAAGCTGCCGGAGATGCTGCCGAAGTACTACGCGATCCGCGGCTGGGACACCGAGGGCCGTCCGCTGCCCGAGACCCGTGCCCGGCTCAGCCTCTGAGCCCCAGGGCTTGATTCACCGCAGCCTCATCGGCTGAGAGCCCGCCCGCCGCAAGGCGCGAGCGGGGCAGGGCGGACAAGGCCACTTGATCCGCCCTTTGTCTTGTTTGAACGCTTGATTCCTGGAGACGAGCGATGCGTCACCTGATCCTCGGGGCCGGCCCGGCCGGCGTGATCGCCGCCGAGACGATCCGCAAGTACTCGCCCTACGACACCATCACCGTCGTCGGTGACGAGCCGGAGCCGCCCTATTCGCGCATGGCCATCCCCTATCTGCTGATCGGCAAGGTCGGCGAGGACGGCACCTACCTGCGCCGCAGCGAGGCCAATTTCCGCGCGCAGAACATCCAGGTGCTGCGCCAGCGCGCAGTCCGTGTCGATGCGGCGGGCAAGACCGTCACGCTCGACAACGGCAGCATCCTGGGCTACGACAAGCTGCTGATCGCCACCGGCAGCCAGCCCGTGCGCCCGCCCATCCCGGGCATGGACCTGCCCGGCGTGCAGCCCTGCTGGACGCTGGAGAACGCCCGCGCCATCGCCGCCCTGGCCCAGCCCGGCGCGCGCGTGCTGCAGATGGGCGCCGGCTTCATCGGCTGCATCATCATGGAGGCGCTGGCCCTGCGCGGCGTCAAGCTCACCGTCGTCGAGATGGGTGACCGCATGGTGCCCCGCATGATGGGCCCGACCGCCGGCACCATGATCAAGACCTGGTGCGAGAAGAAGGGCGTGCGGGTCTTCACCAGCACCCGCGTCGAGGCCATCCGCCCGGCCGCTGCGGCCGCCGCGGCACCCGCGCCGGCCGAGGCTGGGGGCCTGCTCGACAAGGTCAAGGGCTTCCTCGGTCTCGGCGGTGGCGCCGCAGCGGCCCCGGCCGCCCCGGCGCCGGCCGATGGCCCGATGCAGGTCCAGCTCTCCAACGGCCAGACCCTGGAGGTGGACCTCGTCATCAGTGCCACCGGCGTCAAGCCGAATGTCGCGTTCCTGAAGGACAGCGGCCTGGCGATCGACGGCGGCATCGTCGCCGACGAACGACTGCGCACCAACCTGCCCGATGTCTACACCGCGGGCGATTGCGCGGCCGCCTACGACCTGGCCACCAAGAGCCATGTCGTCAGCGCCATCCAGCCCAATGCCGCCGACCAGGCTTTCGTCGCCGCCATGAACATGCTCGGCCGCCATGCCGTGCTCAAGCGCGTGCCGCAGATCAATGTGCTCGACACCCTGGGCCTGATCTCGGCCAGCTTCGGCGCCTGGGACGGCGTGCCTGGCGGTGAGCAGGTCGAGCTGCTCGACGAGGCCAACTACAAGCTGCTGAGCCTGCAATTCGACGCCGGTGAGCGACTGGTGGGCTGCAACAGCATCGGCTGGACCGACCATGTGGGCGTCATGCGCGGCTTGGTCGAGGGCCGCATCCGCCTGGGCGAATGGAAGGCCAAGCTCAAGGCCGATCCGACCCGCCTGATGGAAGCCTACCTAGCCCAGGCCCAGGCGCAGTCGGCCTGGGCCACCGCCCGACCGCACTGAACGTGCACGACCGCAGCGTCCTGAGGCGACTGCGGTTCAGGCCTTGCGCCGCGCAGGTCCGTCCGGCCTGCGCGGCGCCGTCGTTTTCAGCGATGCTCGCGCCTGCCCGACCCGCCGCAGCGCCCCGCCCGACCCATGCAGATCACCTTCAAGCTCTACGCCTCGCTGACCGATCACCTGCCGCCCGAAGCCCGGCGCAGCAACCAGGTTCTCATCGAGGTGCCGGACGGCGCCACTCTGGCCCAGATCATCGAGCCCTATGCGCTGCCGATGCGCCTGGTGCATCTGGTGCTGATCAACGGCGTCTACGTGCCCCCCGAGGAACGCGACACCCGCAGCCTGAAGCCCGGCGACACCCTCGCCATCTGGCCCCCTATCGCCGGTGGGTGAGTGCGGACTGCCCTGGGTCCCTGCGGACCCAGGGCAGCCGCACGAACCGACCGAGTTCCGCGAGGTCGTGGGCGTGTCAGGACGATGCCCTGGGTCCCTGCGGACCCAGGGCAGCCGCACGAACCGACCGAGCTCCGGCACCCTCCTCATGCAATCCACCTACCCTGAACAGTTCGAGCGCGACATGGCCTGCACCGAGACCGAATGGCTGGGCTGGCTTCCCGGTGCGGTGCAGTCGCATGCCCTGAGCCTGGCGCCCGGCAGCGCCCGGGTGCAGATCGATGCGGGGGAACTGCGGCTGAGCTGGTCCGCACTGCCGCCGCGTCGCATCGCCCTGCTGACCCTGCCCAGGCTGGGGGTGCGCTTTGCCTTCAGCGGACTGGACCATGCGGCGCGCCTGGCCTTCATGCGGCACTTCGACCTGTGGATGCAGCGCGGCGGCGGCTGAGCCCGCCCTCCGGAGCCGGCCCGGGTTCGCGGTTTAAGCTCGCGACCCCAGCGATCGACCCCTCCCCCTGCCGATGAACGCCCCCCTTGCCCCCGCCGAGCTTGCCGGCCGCCGCCTCGTGCTCGCCCTGTCCGGCGGCGTGGCCTGCTACAAGGCGGCCGAGCTGCTGCGCCTGCTCGGCAAGGCCGGCGCCGAGGTCACGGTGATGATGAGCGAGGCCGCGCAGCAGTTCATCGGCGTGGCGACGATGCAGGCCCTGTCCGGCCGACCGGTGCACACCACGCCCTGGGATGCGGCCACGCCCAACCACATGCCGCACATCGTGCTGGGCCGCGAGGCCGAGGCCCTGCTGATCGCGCCGGCCAGCGCCGACCTGATCGCCCGCCTGGCCCACGGCCGGGCCGACGAGCTGCTGAGCCTCACCGCCCTGGCCCGCCCGCGCGAGCGCTGCGCCCTGCTGGTGGCCCCGGCCATGAACCGCGAGATGTGGAGCCATCCGGCCACCCAGCGCAACCTGGCGCAGTTGCGCGCCGACGGTGCCGAAATCCTCGGCCCCGACCATGGCGAGCAGGCTTGCGGCGAAACCGGCGATGGCCGCATGCTGGAGCCGCAGGCCCTTCTGGAGGCCGTGATCGCGCACTTCCGGCCCAAGCGGCTGGCGGGCTGCGAATTGCTGATCACCGCCGGCCCCACCTTCGAGCCCATCGATCCGGTGCGCGGCCTGACCAACCGCTCCAGCGGCAAGATGGGCTTTGCACTGGCCCGCGCCGCGGCCGAGGCCGGCGCCCGCGTCACCCTGGTGGCCGGTCCGGTGCACCTGCCCACGCCGGCGGGCGTGCAGCGCATCGACGTGCAGACCGCCCAGGACATGCTGCAGGCCGTGCTGCCGCGCGCCCAGGCCCTGGGCCGGCAAGGCGTCTTCATCGCCACCGCCGCCGTGGCCGACTGGCGCCCGGCCGCGCTGGCGCCGCACAAGCTCAAGAAAGACGGCAAGAAGGTGCCGCCGCAACTGGAGCTGAGCGAGAACGAGGACATCCTCGCCCGCGTCGCGGCACTGCCGGCGCCGCCCTTCTGCGTCGGCTTCGCGGCCGAGAGCGAGCAGCTTGAGGCCCATGCTCGCGACAAGCTGATCCGCAAGAAGCTGCCTCTGGTCGTGGGCAACCTCGGCCCGGCCACCTTCGGCCGCGACGACAACAGCCTGCTGCTGGTCGACGCCCACCACGCCACGCCGCTGCCCGCCGACGGCCGCAGCGCCGACAAGCGCTTGCTGGCCTGCGCCCTCATCGACGAGATCGCCCGCCGCCGCCTGGACTGGCTGCATACCCAGGCCTGAGCCCGGCCTTGGGTGGCCCTTGGGGGGCCGTCCGGCTCGGCCCGTTCTGGCCCGTCTCCTCAGCGCGTGGCCTTGTGGTCTTGCGGCTGCCTGCTGCAGCCAAGAAAAAACCCCCGGCGTCCGGTGGACAGCGGGGGTTTCTCGCGAGCGATGGTGCCGGTGAAGAGAGTCGAACTCCCGACCTTCGCATTACGAATGCGCTGCTCTACCAACTGAGCTACACCGGCGACAAGCCCGCAAGTATAGCCGCGGCTCGCGGGCCCACTCAGCCGGGCAGGCCGCGACCGCCATCGGTCGACAGGGCGTCGCGGGTGCGCGTCGGCAACACATGGTGCGGCAGGCCGCCGAGGCGCGCCTCGCTGTGGATGCCCGGCGCATGGGTGCGCACGCCGCCGAAGACCGTGGCGAAGGCCACATCCGCCGCATCGCGGCCCGTGGCCAGGCGCATCAAGCCCATCGGGATGGCGGTGCCGGAGGGGTCGAACAGGTACCAGCGGTCGCCGAGGTAGGCCTCCACATAGGCATGGAAGTCCGGCGGGCCCAGCGCCGGGTCGGCGCCGTAGTCTGTCGCGGTCACGAAGCGGGCCGGGATGTTCAGCGCGCGGCACAGCGCGATCATCAGGTGCGCAAAGTCGCGGCAGACGCCGACCCGCGATTGCAGCGTGTCGAGCGCCGAAGTCGCCGAATTCGAGGTGTTCGGCGTGAAGCGCATGTGCTGCTGCACCCAGGCCTGGATGGCCTGCACTCGACCGTGCCCCTGCCAGTGCCCGCCGAAGAGCTGGCAGGCCATGGCCGTGAGCTGATCGGACTGGCAGTAGCGGCTGGGGTAGAGGTAGGGGATGGCTTCGGCCGGCAGGCGGCAGACGGGCACCTCGCCGACCAAGGTCGGATCCATGCGGTGGTGCTCGACGTCGACGCTGGCCGTGTAGTGCAGCAGCAGTTCGCCGGGCAGCGCGCGCAGGCGCAGGCTGCGGTTGCCGGTGGCCGGGTCCAGGGCCATGCGTGGTGCGATCGGCTGGCTCAGCCGCAGGCTTTCCGACAGCACCGTCTGGCAGGCCGTGTTGGCCGCGTGGATGTGGAAGATGAAGTCTGCGCCCTGCGCATCGATCTCGTAGCGCAGATCGACGCGCAGGTCCATGCGCACGCCCGTCCGGACGGCGCCGGAGCCGCCCGAAAGCGGGCTGGGGGAGAGGAGGATCAAGGTATCCAGTCGGCCGGCCCGGTGCAGGGGCGGCTCAGCAAGCACACCGGCGAGCCGGTGGGGCGGCGGCCGGACCTGCCGTCGGCCTGAGGGGACCGGCCGGCGGCCTCGGCCCTCGGAAGACGGGTCCTTCGGGGCCGGCACACAGCCAGACTCTGCGAGAGACGCGCTTCAAATGTAGTCCCTGACGCCGCAGAGCCCCGCGGCGGGGCGTGCGGGGGCCGCAGGGGCAGCCTTGCGGCCTTCAGCCCGCCGGGTCGTCCCGCTTGCGCAACACGTCCTGGCCGGCGTGGCGCGTGCCCAGCAAGCGGGCGACCAGCATCTCCCACATGCCCATGGCCTGCCGGTGCTCCTCATCGCTGTCGAAGAGCGCGCGCTCGGGCGGCTGCGGCAGGGTCTGGCGGATCTCGTCGCGGATTTCGTTCCAAAGATTCATCGCGGTTTCCTCACGGCAGTTCTGGAAGCGACTGGATGCCCACAAAAAAGCCCCGTCATGCGGGGCTTTGCTGCTTGTTCGGGCCGGAAGGCGCTGGCCTGTCGAATGGCGGAGAGAGCGGGATTCGAACCCGCGGTGGGCTGTTAACCCACACACGCTTTCCAGGCGTGCGACTTAAACCACTCATCCATCTCTCCGGATCCCGGCAGGACGCAGTCGGCCTTTCGGGAAGCGGCGCAGTCTACCCGACTGGCTTGTGGGCATGCGCCTGGAGTTGCGCCAGGGTGACGAAGGCCAGCGCGCGTTCGTGGGTGGCCTCCAGCACGACCGGCGGCGCGCAGCCGGCCTGCAGGGCCTCCTTCCAGCGCAGCACGCACAGGCACCAGCGGTCGCCGGGCTTGAGGCCGGCGAAGCGCCACTGCGGCCGCGGGGTGACCAGGTCGTTGCCGCGCTCGACCGAGAAGGCCAGGAACTCGGCGCTCACGCGGGCGCAGAGCAGGTGCCGGCCGCTGTCCTCGGGCGGCGCCTGGCAGCAGCCGTCGCGCAGGTAGCCGGTCAGCGGATCGTAGGAGCAGGCTTGCAGCGGGCCGCCCAGCACATTGCGGGCGAGCACCGTCGGGGCCTCGCGTTCAGGGGCTTCACTCATCGGCAGTCCGGGTGTGAAAGGGGTCAGCGCGGGTCGGCGGGCGGCGGGGCCGTGGCCGGACCCTGCTTGAGCAGGGCCATGGCGGTGCCGATCAGGCCAGCCACTTCGCTCATGTTGCCGGGCACGATCATGGTGTTGTTGGTTCGCGCGAGCTGGGCATAGGCCTCGACGGCGCGCTCGGCCACCTTGAGCTGCACGGCCTGCTCGCCGCCGGGCTCGCGGATGGCCGCAGCGATCTTGCGGATGGCTTCGGCGGTGGCCTCGGCGACGGCGCCAATGGCGGCGGCCTCGCCCTGGGCCTTGTTGATCTCGGCCTGCTTCTCGCCCTCGGAGCGGGCGATGAAGCTCTCGCGCTCGCCGGTGGCGATGTTGATCTGTTCCTGCTTGCGGCCTTCGGACGCGGCGATCAGGCCGCGCTTCTCGCGTTCGGCGGTGATCTGCTGCTGCATCGCGCGCAGGATCTCGGCCGGCGGCGTCAAGTCCTTGATCTCATAGCGCAGCACCTTCACGCCCCAGTTCAGCGCGGCTTCGTCCAGCGCGCTGACGACGGCGCTGTTGATGGCCTCGCGTTCCTCGAAGGTCTTGTCCAGCTCCATCTTGCCGATCACGCTGCGCAGCGTGGTCTGGGCCAGTTGGGTGATCGCGGCGACGTAGTTGCTGGAGCCATAGCTCGCCCGCATCGGGTCGGTCACCTGGAAATACAGCACGCCGTCGACGGTGAGCTGGGTGTTGTCGCGGGTGATGCAGACCTGGCTGGGCACGTCGAGCGGGATCTCCTTGAGCGAGTGCTTGTAGGCCAGGCGGTCGATGAAGGGCACCAGTAGGTTCAGGCCGGGGGTGAGCGTGGCGTGGTACTTGCCGAGCCGCTCGACGACCCAGGCGTTCTGCTGCGGCACGATGCGCAGCGACTGGCTGACGAAGACGATGACCGCGATCAGCAGGACGAAGGCAATGGCTTCCATGGGGCGGGCTCCGGGGCAGGGCGGGCGCGGTGGGGGCACCGGCCGGGGGTCTTCAGGGCTGGGCGGCTTTAAGCACGAGGCGGTTACCCTCGATGGCGACGATGACATGCCAGCCGGGCTGCGGCGTGCCCGGGCCGGCATGGCGGGCCTGCCAGCGCGCGCCGCGGTACTGCACCTCGGACAGGCCCTGGGGCGACCAGGCCGGCACGTCGACCCGGCTGCCGAGGTCGAGGTTCATGTTGGCGTCCTGCGCGGCCGGAGGCCGGGGTCGGCGGCTGCGGACCTGGATCCAGCCGGCCACCGCCAGCCCGCCGGTGGCCGCGGCGGCCAGCAACTGCCCGCTCAGGGACAGGCCCAGCAGGGCGGCCAGGGCGCCGGCCACGGCGCCCAGGGCCAGCATCAGCAGGAAGAAGGTGCCGCTGGTCAGCTCGGCAATCACCAGCACGCCGGCCAGCACCCACCACAGGGTGCTCGGGCTGAATCCAGTGTCCATGGTCGGGGTCCTTCTCGGCGGCGCGTGATCCAGGCCGGCCCGCGGCCCGTCGCCACAGTATGGCCTGCGGGGCCGCCACGGTCCGTCGGTCGCGGGGTATCTCGTGTCTGTCACCCAGCCATCACGGTGCGCTTCGGGCCTGCCCCTACACTGATCCGCTGGGTCGTCCGACCCGCTCCCGAACCGCCCTTCCGACCCCTGCCGCCATGCTGCGTTTCCGCTTTCCCATCGTCATCATTGACGAGGACTACCGCTCGGACAACACCTCCGGCCTCGGCATCCGCGCGCTGGCGGACGCGATCGAGAAAGAGGGCATGGAAGTGCTCGGCGTCACCAGCTACGGCGACCTGAGCCAGTTCGCGCAACAGCAGAGCCGGGCCAGCGCCTTCATCCTGTCGATCGACGACGAGGAGTTCACCCAGGGCCCGGACCTCGACCCGGCCGTGCTGAGCCTGCGCAAGTTCATCGCCGAGATTCGCTTCCGCAACCCGGACATCCCGATCTACCTCTACGGCGAGACGCGCACCAGCCAGCACCTGCCCAACGATGTGCTGCGCGAACTGCACGGCTTCATCCACATGTTCGAGGACACGCCGGAGTTCGTGGCCCGCCACATCATCCGCGAGGCCAAGAGCTACCTCGACAGTCTGGCGCCGCCCTTCTTCAAGGCGCTGATGGACTATGCGCAGGACGGCTCCTACAGCTGGCACTGCCCGGGGCACTCGGGCGGCGTGGCCTTCCTGAAGAGCCCGGTCGGCCAGATGTTCCACCAGTTCTTCGGCGAGAACATGCTGCGCGCCGACGTCTGCAATGCGGTCGAGGAACTCGGCCAACTGCTGGACCACACCGGCCCGATCGCGCAGAGCGAGAAGAATGCCGCGCGCATCTTCAATGCCGACCACTGCTTCTTCGTCACCAACGGCACCAGCACCAGCAACAAGATGGTCTGGCACCACACGGTGGCGCCGGGCGATGTGGTGGTGGTCGACCGCAACTGCCACAAGAGCATCCTGCACAGCATCATCATGACCGGCGCGGTGCCGGTCTTCCTGACGCCCACGCGCAATCACTACGGGATCATCGGCCCCATCCCCGAGAGCGAGTTCGAGCCCGAGACCATCCGCCGCAAGGTCGCCGCCAACCCGCTGCTGCAGGGCGTGGACCCGGCCACCGTGAAGCCGCGCATCCTCACCCTCACGCAGAGCACCTACGACGGGGTGCTCTACAACACCGAGACGATCAAGGCCAAGCTCGACGGCTGGATCGACACCCTGCACTTCGACGAGGCCTGGCTGCCGCATGCGGCCTTCCACCCCTTCTACGGCAGCTTCCACGCCATGGGCAAGAACCGCCCGCGGCCCAAGCAGGCGGTGGTCTATGCCACCCAGTCCACCCACAAGTTGCTGGCAGGCCTCAGCCAGGCCAGCCAAGTGCTGGTGCAGGACGCGCAGCAGCAGAAGCTGGACCGCCACCTCTTCAACGAGGCTTACCTGATGCACACCAGCACCAGCCCGCAGTACGCCATCATCGCGAGCTGCGACGTGGCCGCCGCGATGATGGAGCCGCCCGCCGGCACCGCGCTGGTCGAGGAGAGCATCCGCGAGGCGCTGGACTTCCGCCGCGCGATGCGCAAGGTCGACACCGAGTTCGGCCACGACTGGTGGTTCAAGGTCTGGGGCCCGGATGCCCTGGTCGACGAAGGTATCGGCCGCGCCGACGGCTGGATGCTGCATGCCGACGAGGTTTGGCACGGCTTCGGCCCACTGGCCGCGGGCTTCAACATGCTCGACCCGATCAAGTCCACCCTGATCACGCCGGGCCTGGACATGGACGGCAAGTTCGCCGAAACCGGCATCCCGGCGTCCATCGTCACCAAGTTCCTGGCCGAGCATGGCGTGGTCGTCGAGAAGACCGGCCTCTACAGCTTCTTCATCATGTTCACCATCGGCATCACCAAGGGCCGCTGGAACACCCTGCTGACCGCGTTGCAGCAGTTCAAGGACGACTACGACCGCAACCAGCCGATGTGGCGCGTGCTGCCCGAGTTCGTCGCCAAGCACCCGCGCTATGAGCGCATGGGCTTGCGTGATCTCTGCCAGGCCATCCACACCATGTATGCCCAGGGCGACATCGCGCGGCTGACCACCGAGATGTACCTGTCCGACCTGCAGCCCGCGATGAAGCCGGCCGATGCCTATGCGCGCATCGCGCATCGCGACACCGAGCGGGTGGAGATCGACCAGCTCGAAGGCCGCATCACGACCAGCCTGCTGACCCCCTATCCGCCGGGCATTCCGCTGCTGATCCCGGGCGAGCGCTTCAACAAGAAGATCGTCGACTACCTGCGCTTCGTGCGCCAGTTCAACGAGGCCTTTCCCGGCTTTGCGACCGATGTGCACGGCCTCGTCGAAGAAGAAGGCCCGGACGGCCAGAAGCGCTACGGCGTGGACTGCGTGCGCAGCGCGGCCTGAAGCCTGGCCCGGCCGGCCGGACGCCGGCCGGCTCGCGCCAGTCTCACTTGCGCAGCAGGAACTTGGGGATGCCCGGGCGGCGCAGCCAGCCGATCCCGCGGCCGATCCCGTTGCGCGTCGATTGCCCCAGCTTCTTCAGCCAGATGCGGTTGGGCAGGTAGCGCACGTTCTGCACCGCGTACTGCCTGTAGAGCTGCTGCAGCCGCGAGCGCTTGAGGCAGCTCTGCTTGTCGATGCCGCGGGTGCGCCACTCTTCGTTCATCCAGTGGAAGACATGCCAGTCCGGGTGGAACTTGGGCATGCCCTGACCGTACTCGACCACCACGTCCCAGCGGTCGAGGTTGCTGAAGTCGCGGCGGATGTACTTCGTCAGGCCGAACTGCCGGATCCCCTCGTTCAGGATCTCGATCGGCAGCAGCCAGTTGGTGTTATCGGCATCGACGCAGGCCATCGCCCGCTCGTGGCAATGCCGCATCAGCTCGGAGCCCTTGGGCGCCTTCATCACATTGCCCACCACCGGCAGCACGTCGTGCTCGCGGAAGGCGTATTCGGTGTCGATGTCCAGCGGCCGCAGGCAGGTGACGTCCATGTCGCTCCACCAGCCGCCCACCTCGTGCAGCAGCTTGTAGCGGAAGATGTCCGAGAAGCCGGCGTAGCTGCCCTTGCCGTGGCCCCACTGGTTGCGATGCTTGTAGTTGAAGACCTGCTCGCGGGGAATGATCTCGCTGGCATCGCGGCGCACCACGCCCGGCGGCAAGTCCTGGGTCAGCACGTCGTAATGCCACAGCACGAACTGGTGGCCGTGGGCCAGGTAGGACTGCATCGTCAGCAGCTCGATCGGACTCAGATGCGTGCCGATCCACATGCCGTGCACCACAAGGTTGTCGGCCTTCATGGGCTGTGCGCTGCCGGGCGGTTGTGAGGAGGGAGCGGCACGGCCGGCTTCAGGCCGCGCTGGCGTCCAGGCCGCCCATGACCTGGCGGAAACCGGCGTCCACATAGGTGATCTCGCCGGTCACGCCGCCGGCAAGGTCCGACATCAGGAAAGCCACCACATTGCCGACATCGTCGATGCTGACATTGCGGCGCAGCGGCGCGGTCTGCTCGACCACGTCGAGGATCTTGCCGAAGCCCTTGATGCCGGAGGCGGCCAGCGTCTTGATCGGGCCGGCCGACACGCCGTTGACGCGCACGCCGCGCGGCCCCAGGCCGGCAGCCAGGTAGCGCACGCTGGCCTCCAGCGAGGCTTTGGCCAGGCCCATGGTGTTGTAGTTGGGAACGGCGCGCTCGGCGCCCAGGTAGGTGAGGGTGGTCAGCGCGGCGGTGGCGCTCAGGCGCGGCGCAGCAGCCTTAGCCATGGCCGGGAAGCTGTAGGCCGAAATGTCGTGGGCGATGCGGAAGCCCTCGCGCGACAGGCCGTCCAGGAACTCGCCGGCAATCGCCTCGCGCGGGGCGAAGCCGATGGAGTGGACGAAGCCGTCGAAGCTCGGCCAGGCTTCGCCCAGCTCGGCGAACAGGCGCTCAATCTGCGCGTCCTCGGCCACGTCGCAGTCGAAGACCAGGCGGCTGCCGAACTCGGCCGCGAACTCGGTGATGCGCGACTTGAAGCGCTCGCCCTGGTAGCTGAAGGCCAGCTCGGCGCCCTCGCGGTGGCAGGCCCGGGCGATGCCGTAGGCGATGGAACGGTTGGACAGCAGTCCGGTGATCAGCAGCTTCTTGCCGGCGAGGAATCCCATGGTCTTCTCCTGGAGCCGGGCCGCGTCCGGAACGGCGCGCACCCTGGGTAGGCGTCGGATTCTGTCACCGCCCCGGGCCTTGACACCTGCTCTTGCTTGCCGCTACTACCGATTGCGGCTAGAATCCGTCCTTCGCTAGACCATGCCGATAGACAAAGAAAGGGCGGGATATCCGGCCCTTTTTTTATGCCTGCGTCATATGCGGCCCTCGATCGCCTTGCCCGTCCTGCCCGCCTTGCCTTTTGGCGCGCGGCGCGGCCGCAGGAGGCTGCGGGCCACGGCAGGCTCGGTCTGGCGACTTTCGGAGGGCCTTCCCGGCCCCGCAGGTCCGCGACGGCGGGGCGCCCAGGCGCCGGCTGGCGACGGTCGCAAGGCGCCGGGTCGGGTGGGACGCCGGGGGTCGCCGGCCGTCATGGTTTTTTGCTCCGCAAGGAGCCCGGATCACCCGCCCACACGACTGCATGAACGGCCCTGCCGCCATCGAAACGACCGTCACCGGCCTCGGCTACGAGCTGGTCGAGATCGAACGCGCCGCCCAGGGCCTGCTGCGGATCACCATCGACCGCCTGCCCGGCCGGGCTTACCCTTCCGGCGGCGGCGAATTCATCACGGTCGAGGATTGCGAGCTGGTCACCCGGCAGCTTCAGTACGTGCTCGAAGTCGAGGGCGTCGACTACCACCGGCTGGAGGTCTCCTCCCCTGGCCTGGACCGGCCGCTGAAGACCGAGGCGCATTTCGCCCGCTTCGTCGGCGAGCAGGTCCGCATCTCGCTTAAGCAGCCCTTCCAGGGGCGCAAGCATTACGAAGGCCGTCTGGCCGCTGCCACCGGCCCCGAGGCCGGCTGGGAGCTGCATTTCCACGACGGCAAGACCGACCAGGTGCTGGGCTTCGCGCTCGCCGAGCTGCGCGAATCGCGCCTGGTCCCGGTCATCGATTTCAAGGGGCGCAAGGCGCGCGGCACGCCGCCGCCCGCGCCCGTGCAGGAACACGGAGGTCACGAAGAATGAACCGCGAACTGTTGATGCTGGTCGATGCGATCTCGCGCGAGAAGAACGTCGATCGCGAGGTGGTGTTCGGCGCCGTCGAGCTGGCCCTGGCCTCGGCCAGCAAGAAGTTCCACGGCGCGGAAGTCGACATGCGCGTCTCGATCGACCGCGAGACGGGCGAGTACGAGACCTTCCGCCGCTGGCTGGTCGTGCCCGACAGCGCGGGCCTGCAGTCGCCCGATGCCGAGGAGCTGCTGTCCGACGCGCAGGACCGCATCCCCGACATCGAGGAAGGCGACTACATCGAGGAAACCGTCGAGTCGGTGCCGATCGGCCGCATCGGCGCGCAGGCGGCCAAGCAGGTCATCCTGCAGAAGATCCGCGACGCCGAGCGCGAGCAACTGCTCAACGACTTCCTGTCGCGTGGCGACAAGGTCTTCGTCGGCACGGTCAAGCGCGCCGACAAGGGCGACCTGATCGTCGAGTCGGGCCGGGTCGAGGGCCGCCTCAAGCGCAGCGAGATGATCCCCAAGGAGAATCTGCGCACGGGCGACCGCGTGCGGGCCTACATCGGCGAGGTCGACACCACCGTGCGCGGCCCGCAGATCATGCTGTCGCGCAGCTCGCCGAGCTTCATGACCGAGCTGTTCCGCCAGGAAGTGCCCGAGATCGAGCAGGGCCTGCTGGAGATCAAGAGCTGCGCCCGCGATGCCGGCAGCCGCGCCAAGATCGCCGTGCTCTCGCATGACAAGCGGGTCGACCCGATCGGCACCTGCGTCGGCGTGCGTGGCTCGCGCGTGACCGCGGTGACCAATGAGCTGGCCGGCGAGCGGGTCGACATCGTGCTGTGGTCCGAGGATCCGGCGCAGTTCGTGATCGGCGCGCTGGCCCCGGCCAATGTGCAGAGCATCGTCGTCGACGAGGAACGCCATGCCATGGACGTGGTGGTCGACGAGGAAAACCTCGCGATCGCCATCGGCCGTGGCGGCCAGAACGTGCGCCTGGCCAGCGAGCTGACCGGCTGGCGCATCAACATCATGACCGCCGAGGAATCCCAGGCCAAGCAGGCCGAGGAGGTCGACCACATCCGCGTGCTCTTCACCGAGAAGCTCGATGTGGACGCCGAGGTGGCCGACATCCTGATCGCCGAGGGCTTCACCAGCCTCGAAGAGGTGGCCTATGTGCCGCTGCAGGAAATGCTCGAAATCGAGGCCTTCGACGAGGACACCGTCAACGAGCTGCGCACCCGGGCCAAGGATGCGCTGCTGACGATGGAGATCGCGAAGGAAGAGAAGCTGGAGGAGGTCTCCCAGGACCTCCGCGATCTCGACGGCCTGAACGCCGAGATGATCGCCAAGCTGGCCGATGGCGGGATCCACACCCGCGACGACCTGGCCGACCTGGCCGTCGACGAACTGGTCGAGATGACCGCTGTCGACGAAGCCCAGGCCAAGGCGCTGATCATGAAGGCGCGCGAACACTGGTTCGACGTTTGAGCGCTGCCCGCGCCGCACGCCGCCCTTCATCGATCAAGCACGCAGAACACCAAGGATTTCGCCCATGGCAGTGACCACCGTCGCCCAGTTTGCCGCCGAGTTGAACCGTCCGGCCAACGCCCTGCTGGAGCAGCTCCAGGCCGCCGGTGTGGCCAAGGGCTCCGTCAGCGACGTGCTCAACGAGGCCGACAAGGAACGTCTGCTTGACTACCTGCGCCAGTCCCACGGCACCGCCGGCGGGGACCGCAAGAAGATCACGCTGACCCGCAAGTCCACCTCCGAGATCAAGCAGGCCGATGCCACCGGCAAGGCCCGCACGATCCAGGTCGAGGTGCGCAAGAAGCGCGTCTTCGTCAAGCGCGATGACGCGCCGCTCGATGCAGGCGCCCAGGCCGCCGCCGAAGAGGTGGCCGAGGCCGAGCGCTTCGACGCCGAGGCCCAGGCCGCCGCCGAGGCCGAAGCCGCCGCCGAGGCCCAGCGCCGCGCCGACGAGGCCCGCGCCGCGGCCGAAGCCGAGGCCGCCGAGCGTGCCCGCCAGGACGAGGAAGCCCGCCGTGCCGACGAGGCCCGCCGCGCAGCCGAGGCCGCCGAGGCCGAGGCGCGCGCGGCCGAGGCCAAGGCGCAGGTGCAGATCGCCCAGGACCAGGTCCAGGCCTCGGCCGACGAGGCCCAGGCCGCCCGCAAGGTGGCCCAGCAACTGTCCCGCGATCGCGTGCAGGCCGAAGTGAGCGCTGCCCGCGCCGCAGCGGCCGGTCCGCTCCACCGCACGATGACCGCAGCCCCCGCACCGGCGCCTGCGCCGGCCCCTGCTGCGGCACCGGCCCCCACGCCGGCACCGGCTCCTGTCGCTGCGGCCACGCCGGCCGCGCCTGCACCGGCCGAGGCACCCGCCGCCGCGCCCAAGCCCACGCTGCGCGTGGTCAAGGCGGCCGACATCGAGGCCGAGGAGAAGGCCCGCCAGGTCGAGGCCGACAAGCGCCGCAAGGCGGCCGAGGCCGAGGCTGCGGCCATCCGCGCCATGATGTCCGCGCCGCGCAAGGTGCTGACCGCCAAGAAGCCGGAAGAGCCGGCCAAGCCCGCTGCCGCACCCGCCAAGGACGGCATCAAGGGCACCATCCACAAGCCTGCGGCGAAGCCGGGCGCCCCGGGCGCCGGCACGAGCGCCGCCAAGCCGGGCGAGAAGAAGTCCGTCAAGTCCGAGAAGCTCTCGTCGAGCTGGGCCGACGATGCCGCCAAGAAGCGCGCCGCCGCCGGCAAGGGCGGGGGCAGCGGCCGCAGCGACAACAGCCGCGGGGGCTGGAAGGCGCCGCGCGGCGGCCGCCGTGGCGACCGGGGCGACAGCGAGTCGACCTTCGTCGCGCCGACCGAAGCCCAGGTCTACGAGGTGCATGTGCCCGAGACCATCTCGGTGGCCGACCTCGCGCACAAGATGTCGGTCAAGGCCAGCGAGGTCATCAAGAAGATGATGCTGCTGGGCCAGATGGTCACCATCAACCAGCAGCTCGACCAGGAGACGGCGATGATCGTCGTCGAGGAAATGGGTCACAAGGCCTTCGCGGCCAAGCTCGACGACCCCGATGCCTTCCTGGAAGAGGAACACGCCGCGCAGGACGTCGAGTCCCTGCCGCGTCCGCCGGTCGTCACCGTGATGGGCCACGTCGACCACGGCAAGACCTCGCTGCTCGACCGCATCCGTGCGGCGCGCGTGGCGGCGGGCGAGGCCGGTGGCATCACCCAGCACATCGGCGCCTACCACGTCGAGACCGAGCGGGGCGTGATCACCTTCCTCGACACCCCGGGCCACGAGGCCTTCACGGCCATGCGGGCCCGCGGCGCCAAGGCCACCGACATCGTCATCCTGGTGGTGGCGGCCGACGACGGCGTGATGCCGCAGACCAAGGAAGCCATCCACCACGCGAAGGCGGCCGGCGTGCCCATCGTCGTGGCGATGAACAAGATCGACAAGCCCGATGCCAACCTGGAGCGCCTGAAGGGCGAACTGGTGGCCGAGCAGGTCGTGCCCGAGGAATTCGGCGGCGAATCGCCCTTCGTCCCGGTGTCGGCCAAGACCGGTCTGGGCATCGACGCGCTGCTCGAACAGGTGCTGCTGCAAGCCGAAGTGCTGGAGCTGACCGCCCCGGTCGAGGCGCATGCCAAGGGCCTGGTGATCGAAGCCAAGCTCGACAAGGGCCGCGGTCCGGTCGCCACCGTGCTGGTGCAGAGCGGCACGCTGAAGAAGGGCGATGTGGTGCTGGCCGGCGCAAGCTACGGCCGCGTCCGCGCCATGATCGACGAGGACGGCAAGACCACCGACAGCGCCGGCCCCTCGATCCCGGTCGAGATCCAGGGCCTGACCGAGGTGCCGGCCGCCGGCGACGAGTTCATGGTGCTGTCCGACGAGCGCCGCGCCCGCGAGATCGCCACCTTCCGCCAGGGCAAGTACCGCGACGTGAAGCTGGCCAAGCAGCGCGCCGCCACGCTCGAGAACATGTTCGAGAACCTCGGCCAGGGTGCGGCCCAGATGCTGCCGCTGATCGTCAAGGCCGACGTGCAGGGTTCGCAGGAGGCGCTGGCCACCTCGCTGCTCAAGCTGTCGACGCCCGAGGTCAAGGTGCAGATCGTGCACGCCGCGGTCGGTGGCATCAGCGAGTCCGACGTCAACCTGGCGATCGCCTCCAAGGCGGTCATCATCGGCTTCAACACGCGGGCCGATTCCGGTGCGCGCAAGCTGGCCGAAGGCAATGGCGTCGACCTGCGCTACTACAACATCATTTACGACGCGGTCGACGAGATCAAGGCGGCGATGGGCGGCATGCTGGCGCCCGAGCAGCGCGAGGAGATCATCGGCACGGCCGAGATCCGCACGGTCTTCGTCGCCTCCAAGATCGGCACGGTGGCAGGTTGCATGGTCACGCACGGCAAGGTCACGCGCAATGCGCGCTTCCGCCTGCTGCGCGAGAACGTGGTCATCTACACCGGCGAGCTCGATTCGCTCAAGCGCATGAAGGACGATGTGCGCGAAGTGGCCGAAGGTTTCGAGTGCGGCATCAAGCTCAAGAACTACAACGACATCAAGGAGCTGGATGTGCTGGAAATCTTCGAGATCAAGGAGATCGCGCGCACGCTCTGACCGCCCGCCGGTCGCAGACCCTGCACCCGACCTTCGCGGCCCGGCGGCCCGCCTGCTGCCGGGCCGTCTCGTTTACGCCCCGACCCCCTGAGCCCTCGCCCGCATGCGAACCAAGCGCAACCTTCCGAACCGCAGCTTCCGCGTCGCCGACCAGATCCAGCGCGATCTGTCGGAGCTGATCCGCGAGCTGAAGGATCCGCGCGTCGGCCTGCTGACGATCAGCGGCGTGCAGGTGACGCCCGACTATGCGCATGCCACCGTGCATTTCTCGCTGCTGGTCGGCGACCCGGTGGCTTGCGAGGAAGGCCTGAACGAGGCCGCCGGCTTCCTGCGCAACGGCCTGTTCAAGCGCCTGTCGATCCACACCGTGCCGACGCTGAAGTTCCGCTTCGACCGCACCACCGAGCGCGCGGCCGACATGAATGCGCTGATCGCGCAGGCCAATGCCAGCCGCGCGCTCGACGACGAGCCCGGCCCGACCTGAAGCCCATGCGCCCGAACACCGTCCGTCCTGCCCGCCTGCCGCGCCGCGCGCTGCATGGCGTGCTGCTGCTCGACAAGCCGCTGGGCTGGACGAGCAATGACGCGCTGCAGAAGGTCAAGGGCATGATGCGCGCCGAAAAGGCCGGCCACACCGGCACGCTCGATCCGCTGGCCAGCGGTCTGCTGCCGCTGTGCCTGGGCGCGGCGACCAAGTTCAGCCAGGTCAGCCTGGACGCCGACAAGACCTACCGCGCCACGCTCCAGCTTGGCGAGACCCGCGTCGGCGGCGACCGCGAGGGCGAAGTGCTGCTGCGCCGCCCCGAGGCCCTGGCCGCGCTGGACGCGCCACGCCTCGAAGCCGCCTGCGCCGCACTGCGCGGCCCGCAGTGGCAGACGCCGCCGATGCAGTCCGCGCTCAAGCACGAGGGCCGTGCGCTATACGACTACGCGCGCGCCGGCATCGAGATCGCGCGCGAACCGCGCCGCATCACGGTTCACAGCCTCGACATCCGCCACTGGCACGCTGACACGCTGGAGATCGACGTCCGCGTGAGCAAAGGCACTTACATCCGACAACTGGCCGAGGACCTGGGCGAGGCCCTGGGCTGCGGCGCGCACTTGGCCGGCCTGCGCCGTTTGGCCAGCGGGCCCGTGGGCCTGGATGCGGCGCTGACGCTGGACGCTTTGCAGGCCCTGACCCCGGCCGAGCGCGAGGCCCGCCTGCTGCCGCCGGACGTGCTGCTGGCCGACTGGCCCGCCCACACGCTGGACACCGAGGACGCCGCCCGCTTCCTGACCGGCCTGCGCCGCCGCGTGAAGGCGGCCGATGCCGAGGGCGTGCGCGTCTACGGCCCGCCGCCGCCGGCGGCCTGGGCGGCCGGCCACCGCGCGCCGGTCTTCCTCGGCAGCGCCCGCATCGTGGCCGGCGAGCTGATTCCCCTGCGCCTGCTGAGCCCGCCCGAGGTGCAGGCCCTGGCCGAAGGCCCGGGACCGATGCCCGAACGCCCACCGGACGATCCCGTCCGGGCGGCCCCGGCCCTGGCCGGCTGAGCCTCCCGCGCGGGCCGGCCGCTGCAGCCGAGCCCGCCCACCGACCGCCGCCCGGCGGTTGGCCCCCGGTCGGCGTGCCGCTTGCATGCCGTCCGCAGCCTCCTTGCGATGCGGCCCAAGCCGCGCCGCGCCCGCATCCGAACGCACCGAGAGAGTTCCATGAGCACGTCCCGCCAGATTCGCAATGTCGCGATCATTGCCCACGTCGACCACGGCAAGACCACCCTGGTCGACCAGCTGCTGCGTCAGAGCGGCACCTTCGCCGAGCACGAGAAGGTCGTCGACACCGTGATGGACAACAACGCGATCGAACGCGAGCGCGGCATCACCATCCTGGCCAAGAACTGCGCCGTGAGCTGGGAAGGCACGCACATCAACATCGTCGACACCCCGGGCCACGCCGACTTCGGCGGCGAGGTGGAGCGCGCGCTTTCGATGGTCGACGGCGTGGTGCTGCTGATCGATGCGCAGGAAGGCCCGATGCCGCAGACGCGCTTCGTCACCAAGAAGGCCCTGGCCCTGGGCCTCAAGCCCATCGTGCTGGTCAACAAGGTCGACAAGCCCGGGGCCAAGCCGCAGGCCGTGGTGAATGCCGCCTTCGACCTGTTCGACAAGCTCGGCGCGACCGACGAGCAGCTCGACTTCCCGGTGGTCTATGCCTCGGGCATCAACGGCTGGTCCTCGCTGGAAGAGGGCGCGCCGGGCGAGCAATGGGGCCCGGACATGTCGGCCCTGTTCAACACCATCCTCAAGCATGTGCCGCCGCAGCAGGGCGACCCGGCGGCGCCGCTGCAACTGCAGATCTCGGCGCTGGACTACTCCAGCTTCGTCGGCCGCATCGGTGTGGGCCGCATCAGCGCCGGCACGATCAAGCCCAACATGGACGTGGTGGTGATGGAGGGTCCGGACGGCAAGACCGTGAAGGGCCGCATCAACCAGGTGCTGACCTTCCAGGGCCTGGACCGCGTGCAGACCACCGAGGCCGGCCCCGGCGACATCGTGCTGATCAACGGCATCGAGGAGATCGGCATCGGCGTCACGGTGACCGACCCGCTCAACCCATCGCCGCTGCCCATGCTCAAGGTCGACGAGCCGACGCTGACGATGAACTTCTGCGTCAACACCAGCCCGCTGGCCGGTCGTGAAGGCAAGTTCGTCACCAGCCGCCAGATCTGGGACCGGCTGCAGAAGGAGCTGCAATCGAATGTGGCGCTGCGCGTCAAGGAGACCGACGAGGACGGCATCTTCGAAGTCTGCGGCCGAGGCGAACTGCACCTGACCATCCTGCTGGAGAACATGCGCCGCGAGGGCTACGAGCTGGCCGTGTCCAAGCCGCGCGTGATGTTCAAGGACATCGACGGCGTGAAGAGCGAGCCCATGGAGCTGGTCACCGCCGACGTCGAGGAACAGCACCAGGGCGGCGTGATGCAGGCCCTGGGCCTGCGCAAGGGCGAGATGATCAACATGGAGCCCGATGGCCACGGCCGCGTGCGCCTGGAGTACCGCATCCCGGCGCGCGGCCTGATCGGCTTCAGCAACGAGTTCATGAACCTGACCCGCGGCTCGGGCCTGATCTCGTCGATCTTCGACGGCTACGAGGCCCACAAGGGTGAGATCGGCGGCCGCAAGAACGGCGTGCTGATCAGCATGGACGACGGCGAGATCTTCACCTACGCCCTGGGCAAGCTCGACGACCGCGGTCGCATGTTCGTCAAGCCCAACGACCCGGTCTACGAAGGCATGATCGTCGGCATCCACAGCCGCGACAACGACCTCGTCGTCAACGCCACCCGCACCAAGCAGCTGACCAACTTCCGCGTCAGCGGCAAGGAAGACGCGATCAAGATCACCCCGCCGATCGAGTGCACGCTGGAGTACGGCGTGGACTTCATCGACGACGACGAGCTGGTCGAGATCACGCCCAAGAGCATCCGCCTTCGCAAGCGCCACCTGAAGGAGCATGAGCGCAAGCGGGCCAGCCGCGAGATGGTGGCCTGAGGCCGCTGCGCCTGCGCCGCGGGAGCTGAGCATGCAGATCCCGACCCCGCGCCTTCGGCTTGAAGTCGAGCTCGGCGGCCCCGTCGACGGGGCGCCGCTGCTGATGATCATGGGCCTGGGCATGCAGCTCATCGACTGGCCCGAGGGCCTGGTCGGCATGCTGCACGACCGCGGCTTCCGCACGATCCGCTTCGACAACCGCGATGTCGGCCTGTCCGAGCGCTTCGAGGCGCTCGGCACGCCCAATCTGGCATGGCAGGGCCTGAAGCACTGGCTGAATCTGCCCGTCCATGCGCCCTACACCCTGGACGCGCTGGCCGAGGACAGCCTGGCGCTACTTGACGCGCTGGGCCTGGCCCGCGTGCATGTGCTGGGCATCTCGATGGGCGGCATGGTGGCGCAACTGCTGGCCGCCCAGTCGCCCGGGCGCGTGCGCAGCCTCGCCTTGCTGATGAGCAGCAGCGGCGCGCGCGATCTGCCGGGGCCGCGTCCGCGCGTCCGCCAGGTGATGCTCTCGAGACCGGCCAGCATGCTGGAAGAGGCGGTGGTCGAGCATCAGGTCAAGGTCTTCACGGCCATCGGCAGCCCGGGTTTCCCGCCCGACCCGGACACCCTGCGTGCGCAGTGCCGCCGCGCGGTGCACCGCAGCCGTCAAGGCGGGCCGGGCGCGGCTTCGGGCTATGCCCGGCAGCTCGCGGCCGTGGTGGCCAGCCCCGACCGCAGCCCGCTCCTGCCCGCCCTGCGCCTGCCGACCGTGGTGGTCCATGGCCTGGACGACCCCTTGCTGCCCCCGGCCTGCGGCGAGCAGTTGGCGCGCCTGATCCCGGGCGCGCGGCTGGAGCTGATTCCTGGCCTGGGCCACGACCTGCCGCCTGCACTGTGGCCGCGTCTGGCCGATGCCGTGGCGGCCAATGCCCTGCGCGAGCCAGCGGCTTGAACGATCCGGCCGCGCGCGATCCTGGCGACGATTCCGTGACCACCGCTTCCAGCCTGATCCCCGCCGGGCCGGTCTCGCCCTGGCGCGTCTGCGTCGCGCCCATGCTGGACTGGACCGACCGCCACTGCCGCGTCTTCCACCGCCTGCTGAGCCGCCGCGCGCGGCTCTACACCGAGATGGTGACCACCGGCGCGCTGCTGCATGGCGACCAGGGGCGGCATCTCGATTTCGACGCGCGTGAGCACCCGCTTGCCCTGCAACTCGGCGGCAGCGAGCCGGCCGACCTGGCCGCCTGCGCCAAGCTGGCCGAGGCCTGGGGCTACGACGAGGTCAACCTGAACTGCGGCTGCCCGAGCAGCCGGGTGCAGCGCGGTGCCTTCGGCGCCTGCCTGATGGCCGAGCCGGCGCGGGTGGCCGAGGGGGTGAAGGCCATGCGCGAGGCGGTGGCGATCCCGGTCACCGTCAAGCACCGCATCGGCCTGGGTCGCGTCGAAGACTACGGCTTCGTGCGCGACTTCGTCGGCACCGTGGCCGAGGCCGGCTGCACGCTCTTCATCGTCCACGCCCGCAATGCCTGGCTGGACGGCCTGAGCCCCAAGGACAACCGCGAGGTGCCGCCGCTGCGCCACGACTGGGCGCAGCGCCTGAAGCGCGACTTCCCGCAGCTCGGCATCGTCGTCAATGGCGGCCTGGCCGAGCTGCCGGACCTGGCCGCGCAGCTTGCGCAACTCGATGGCGTGATGGTCGGCCGCGCCGCTTACCACCAGCCCTGGCGCCTGGCCGGATGGGATGCCGCCTTCTTCGGCGAGCCCGCGCCGGCCACCGCGGCCAGCCGCGATGCGGTGGAGGCTGCGCTGGTCGATTACATGGCGGCCCTGCCGGCGGGCACCCCGTGGACGCATGTGGCGCGCCACATGCTGGGCCTGCGCGACGGCCAGCCCGGCGCACGGCGCTGGCGTCAGATCTGGTCCGACCATCGGCTCAAGGCCGAGCCGGTGCGGCAGGTGGCGGCGCTGGCGCGACAAGCTTGTCACGATGCTGAGGCAGGCTCCACGGTACCGGCCTGAACGAGGGGCAGGGCGTGTTTCGATGGTCGCCGGGTGGCCGCGGCGCACGGGTCAGGGCATAGAATTTCTGGCAGTCCTCGGCACACACCTCGCTTGTGTCGGCGCTTGAATCGGGCGGATGCATCCCGTCCCCACCCAGCCGCGGATGGCTGCTCCGGACCGGATTTGCCGGTCGTCCGCTTTCCACACAATGCGAGTCCGAGGGGGTTTCCTAAGTGAACAAGAGTGAGCTGATCGACCTGATTGCCCAGCAAGCCGACATCTCCAAGGCCGCTGCCGGCCGCGCGCTGGAGGCGCTGATCACCGGCGTGACCAAGAGCCTCAAGAAGGGCGACAGCGTCTCGCTCGTCGGCTTCGGCACCTTCGCGGTGACCAAGCGCGCCGGCCGGGTCGGCCGCAACCCGCGCACCGGCGCGGAGATCAAGATCAAGTCCGCCAAGGTGCCGAAGTTCCGGCCCGGCAAGGCGCTCAAGGACGCCTTGAACTGAGGGGCGCAGGCCCCTGGGCATCGATCGGTGCGGGTGCTTAGCTCAGTCGGTAGAGCGGCGCCCTTACAAGGCGTAGGTCGGGGGTTCGAGCCCCTCAGCACCCACCAACGCACCGGTCCGGCCCCGACGGCTACACTGCGGCGCCCGCAACCCGGGGCCCCGGATACAAGGCGAACCCCGGTTCGCCTTTTTCGTTTCTCAAGCGCTGCGCACCGTCCACGATGTTCGACTTTGTCCGCAACAACCAGCGGGTCCTGCAGTTCGTTCTCGTGCTGCTGATCTTCCCGTCCTTTGTCTTCCTCGGCCTGCAGGGCTACGAGGGCTTCAACGAGGGCGGCGGCGACGCCGCCGAGGTCGGTGACCTGAAGATCAGCACCGCCGAGTGGGATGCCACCCACCGCGACAACATCGAGCGCCTGCGCGCCCAGGATGCCGAGCTCGACATCAAGCAGCTCGACACGCCCGAAGCCCGCGAGCAGACCCTGCTGAGCATGCTGCGCGAGCGCACCCTGCTGTTCGCCGCGCTGAAGCAGCACCTGGCGATCTCCGACGAGCGCCTGATGCGCCTGTTCCAGACGAATGCGGATTTCGCCTTCCTGCGCAACCCCGATGGCACGCTCAATCGCACATTGATCGAGGCTCAGGGCATGAGCGTGGAGCAGTTCGAGGCCCGGCTGCGCCAGGACCTGGCGGTGCGCCAGGTGCTGCTGGGCATCGGCAACAGCCCCACCGGCTCCAGCGTGGCCGCCGAATCGGCCCTCGACGCCCTGATGCAGCGTCGTGAGGTGCGCTTGGCCCGTTTCGAGGCGGGCCGCTACCTTGCGCAAGCCCAGCCGAGCGAGGCCGACATTGAGGCCCACTACAAGGATCCGGCGAATGCCGAGGCGCTGTCGACGCCCGAGCGGCTGAAGATCGAATACCTCGTGCTCGATGCCACCCAGATCGCCGCCAAGATCGAGCTGAGCGAGGCCGAGGTGCAGGCCGCCTACGACGCCAACATCGCGCTCTACAGCCAGCCCGAGGAGCGACGCGCCCGCCACATCCTCATCCAGTCCGATCCCAAGGATCCGGCCGAGAAGCGGGCCGCGGCCCAGGCCAAGGCGGCCGAGATCCTGGCCCTGCTGCGCGCCAAGCCCGAGCGCTTTGCCGAGCTGGCCAAGGAGCGCTCCGAGGACAGCGGCTCCGCCAGCAAGGGCGGCGACCTCGACTACTTCGGCCGTGGCGCGATGGCCAAGCCCTTCGAGGACATGGTCTTCAAGATGCCGGTCGGCGCGATCAGCGAGATCGTCGAGACCGAATTCGGCCTGCACATCATCCAGACCACCGGCGAGCGCGGCAAGGGCAAGCGCAGCTTCGCCGAGGTGCGCGAGGAGATCGAAGGCAGCCTGCGCAAGGAGCGCGCGCAGAAGCTCTACGCCGAACAGGCCGAGACCTTCAGCAACCTTGTCTACGAACAGTCCGACAGCCTGGCGCCGGCCGCCGAGAAGCTGGGCCTGACCGTGCAGACGGCCTCGCTGATCGGCCGTTCGCCCGTCAAGGACGACAAGGTCAGTCCGATGGGCAATGCCAAGTTCGTGGCCGCGGTCTTTGCCGAGCCGGTGCTGAAGGAAAAGCGCAACACCGATGCGGTCGACCTGGGCGGCAACCGCCTTGCGGCAGCTCGCGTCGTCGACTACCGCGAGAAGCGCAAGCTCAGCGTCGAGGAAGCGCGCGAGATCGTCCGCAGCCGTGTCGCCCTGGCCCTGGCGGCCGAGCAGGCCCGCAAGGACGGGCAGGCCGCGCTTGCGGCCTGGAAGACCGCAGAAGGTGCTGCCGCGGCCGAGGCAGGCCTGACCGCCCCGGTGAGCATCTCCCGCCCGAACCCCCAGGGCCTGACGGAAGCGGCCATGAATGCTGTGCTGGCCGCGCCCCCCGACAAGCTGCCCACCCTGCTTGGCATCGACCTGGGCGGTGACGGCTACCTGATCGCCCGCGTCGACAAGGTGCTGCCCCGCGACCCGGCAGCCGGCGATGCCAAGCAGCTCAAGGAGCAGTACGCTGCCCTCTGGGCCTCGGTCGAATCCGATGCCTATGTCGAAACGTTGAAGGCGCGCTACAAGGCACGCGTCCTCGCGCCCAAGGCGGTCAAGCCGGCTGAAGCGGCATCGCGCTGAGCTATACTTTGGCCTCTTTGGTGGCTGTAGCTCAGTTGGTAGAGTCCCAGATTGTGATTCTGGTCGTCGTGGGTTCGAGTCCCATCAGCCACCCCACCTGAGATTTGATCAAGCCAAGGGCCCTGACTTCGGAAGAAGTCAGGGCCCTCTGTCATTGAGGCCGCGGATCGGGCTCCGATGGGCTCAGCTCTCGGCGATCAGCGACCAGCTTGCGCTGGCATAGACCGTCGCGCCATCGGCGCTGCCATACTCCGCGTAGGCGGGGTTGCTGGGCACGCCGTGCCAGCCGCCCGGAGTCTTGCCCTCGCGGTAGATGCGGGCGTGCAGCCGCCCATGCGCATCGAGCACGAGCACCGGCCGGCCGGGCGTCGGCCGCAGGTTGCGATCCCAGACCATCAGGGTGCCGGTCGGGCGCTCGGGTGCGAGCGCCTCGTCTTCCAGCACCGTCTTGAACGTGGATGGCCCCCTCCCTGGGTTGGTCATCAGCGTCTCCGGATTCAGCAGGGCAGGCTTGGTGAATTCCTCGGGCAGCAGCTCCGGGTCCCACGCCTCGACTTGGGCGGGTGAACGCATGCGCTGCGGCGAAGCGAAGGGGCGAAGGTCGTGATCCGTCGGGTCCGCGCCGTACAGACGTTCCCACTCCGAGGCAGCAATCGTCTCGTCATAGAGCGCCAGGACATTGAGTCCGAAGTGATCAGCGATACGTCGTGCGGTCTCGTGCGACGGGCTGCGAACACGGCCGCTGCAGATCTTGTGCAGCGTGGGCTGGAAGCCGGGTGTCCCCATGGCCTTGGCCACAGGGAGGGCGCCCCCCGCATCCTCCACAAGACGCCGGATGAGCTTGTGAGGTGACATGCACTCACTATGCACCAGCGTGGAATGCGCATCTGCATGACATCAAGGGCAAAAAGACACATCCAATTCCACTCAGCATAGCAAGCGTGATGCAAGGGAATACTGCCTGACCGCGCGCAAGCGTCGACTCTGTAACGCGCACTGCACCTATGCTTTAGAGCATAACTGCACCGAGGGCCGGATGCTTGAGAAGCACAAAGAGTGAGCCTGAGGACGATTCGTCCATGCACTTGTAACGTGCTGTTCTTGCATGGAGATCCACGCTGGGCGACCACCCCCCCTTGAACACAGGGTGCTGTATGCAGGCAAGTCACAACAGAGAGCTGAAGCTTGCATGAAGACCGCTTGTATCCATACGTATCATTGACTGCTTGTTTACCATATGCTGACTATGCGACGAGTGCGAATGCTCGTGGCGCGGCAGCACCGGCATGAACGCGCCCGCTGGCGCGATCCATCGGAAGAAGCAAGGCAAGACATCACGTCAAGGAGTTGAGCTATGGGTCAAAGGACAGGGATCAGCGCGGACGTCTCGTCCTTGTTCTCTCGTTTGGGGCTGGGCGGGATCGAGTCCTACCGGCACTTCTCGCCGCGCTCGCTGCGGGGCGAGGCGGCGGCAAGGCCTTTGCACGAAGGCACCGCCAGGCAGCCGGCCGATGTCGATCAAAAGCCCGGCCCGATGGACTTGGCGGACGACGCTCGCCCCGATTCCGAAGCGGTACGCGTCAGTGCCGCGGCGCCGGCCGCGCGGCCCGAGCCGCAGCTCGTGCAGGGGGATGCACTTCAAGCCTCCGCAGAGCTTGATGCCGACGTGGATGGCCACGACGCGCTGACCCTTTCGCGTGTCGAGACACTGCCGTCGTCGCCCCCGGAGACAGAGACCTTACCGGCCTCACCGCGCGAGGACGACCTCCACCGCAACTTCACCTCCAGCACCCTGCCGCCCGCTTCGCTGATGGACGAGGCCGAGCTGCTCACCTCGCTCACGCCGCAACCGGGCGCCAGCTTCGAGCTGCCGGGCCTGGGCAGGGTCAACCTCGATTTCCGGCCGTCGCAGGCGGTGGAGCGGGCCGCGCCGGAGCGCACGCCGCGCGTCGTCTTCCACTCCATCCAGGGCGGGGCAGGTGTCAGCACCCTGGCGACCGGCCTGGCGGCGCAACTGGCGCAGGCCGGCTGGGCGCCGCGCATCCTTGACCTCAAGGGCACGGCCGAGGCCAGCCTCTTCTTCCCGCAGGCGCGCCGGGTGCCGGGCGCCGATGCCCTGGTGCTGGGCCGCGAGGGCGGGCCGCATGCCGTGGGCCTGCTCTGCCCTTCGACGCTGGACATCCCCGGCCACGGCGTCTGGCCGGTCTCGCTGATCGAGCGCTGCGAGCCGCAGTGCCGCGAGCTGTTCAGCGGACTGGCCGGCCAGGCCTTCATGATCTGCGACCTGCCTTCGGGTCACCATGAGCTGTGGCGCCGTTCCCTGGCCGATGCCGACCTGAACGTGATTCCGCTGCGCCCCGACGCCTTTGCGCTGCGCGCCGCCGAGGCCATGCTGCGGGTGCTTGAAGGCGAGCCCGGCAAGGCCCTGTTCGTGCTGAACACCTTCGACCCGGACGACCTCGTGCACCGACAGGTCGAAGCTTCGCTTCGCGAGCTGCTCGGACCGCAACTGGCCAGCCTGCCCGTCCTGCGCGATGCCGGCCTTGCCGCCAGCATGCTCAAGGGCGAGCCCTTCGCAGCCGAGCTGTTCCGTGGCGCCGGCTTCCAGGCCCTGTACGCGCATTGCGCGCTGGCCGCCCTGCAGCGGCTGCATCAGGCCTGATCCATGACGATTGAGAAGAACAAGCCCCTGCGGGGGCTGGGGAGCGGCTTTGCCTTCTGGGTGACCGTGCTGCTCGTGCTGGCGGTGATGGCGCCGATGGTGGTGGTGCCGCTGGACTGGCAGGGCCAGACCCTCATCTCGGTGCTGCTCTGCGTCTTCGCCTGGATCACGGCGCGGCGCATGCAGGGCCGGCGCTGGGTGACGCTGGTGCTGATCGGCATCTCGATCTACCTCACCTCGCGCTACGCCTACTGGCGCTTCACCGAGACCCTGGGCTTCGACGACCCGCGCTACGGCTGGGTCGACTACGTCGCCACCTTCGCGCTGCTCGGCGCCGAGGTCTATGCCTGGGTCATCCTCTTCCTCGGCTACATGCAGACCGCGCGGCCGCTGAACCGCAAGCCGGTGCCGATCGAGCGGCCGCTTGAGGACTGGCCGCATGTCGATGTCTACATCCCCACCTACAACGAGCCGCTGTCGGTGGTGGAGCCGACCATCATCGCCGCGCTGCACATCGACTGGCCGCGCGACAAGCTGCATGTCCACGTGCTCGACGACGGCACGCGCGATGAATTCCGCGCCTTTGCCGAGCGTGTCGGCGCCGGCTACATCGTCCGCGCGCAGCACACCCATGCCAAGGCCGGCAACCTCAACCATGCGATAACGAAGACGCACGGCGAGTTCATCGCCATCTTCGACTGCGACCACGTGCCGGCCCGCTCCTTCCTGCAGGTCACCATGGGCTGGATGCTGCGCGACCCGAAGATCGCGCTGCTCCAGACGCCCCACCACTTCTATTCGCCGGACCCCTTCGAGCGCAACCTCGGCCTCTTCCACGTCGTGCCCAACGAGGGCGAGCTGTTCTACGGCATCGTGCAGGACGGCAACGACCTCTGGGATGCCACCTTCTTCTGCGGCTCCTGCGCGGTGATGCGCCGCGACGCGCTGGAAGGCATCGGCGGCATCGCCGTCGAGACCGTCACCGAGGACGCCCACACCGCGCTCAAGCTGCAACGCCTGGGCTGGCGCACGGCGTACCTGAACATCCCGCAGGCCGCAGGCCTTGCCACCGAGAACCTGGCCAGCCACGTGGGCCAGCGCATCCGCTGGGCGCGCGGCATGACGCAGATCTTCCGCATCGACAACCCGCTGCTCGGCCGCGGGCTCAGCCTGTGGCAGCGCCTGTGCTACCTGAACGCGATGGCGCACTTCCTGTTTTCGATCCCGCGCCTCGTCTTCCTCACCGCACCGCTGGCCTTCCTGCTGCTCGACCTGCGGGTGCTCAGCGCCTATGCGCTGACCTTCGCCGCCTACTCGCTGCCCCACCTGGTCATGGCCAACATGACCAACTCCATCATCCAGGGCAGCCACCGGCATTCCTTCTGGAGCGAGGTCTACGAGACCGTGCTCGCGCCCTACATCCTGCTGCCGACGCTGCTGGCGCTCGTCAACCCCAAGCTGGGCAAGTTCAACGTCACGGCCAAGGGCGGCCTGATCGAGAAGGCCTATTTCGACCGCCGCATCGCCCGGCCCTACATGATCCTGTGGGGCCTGAACTTCGCCGGCCTGGTGGCGGCTGCCGTGCGCCTGGGCCTGGGGGCCGGCGAGGAGACCGCCACCGTCTGGATGACCGCCATCTGGACCGTCTACAACATGGTGATCATCGGCGCCGTTCTGGCCGTGGCCCGCGAGCAGCGCCAGTTGCGCGACCACGTGCGCGTGCCGCTGGAGGTGCCGGTGCAGCTCAGCAGCCCGCGCGGCCTGCAGGCGGCGCAGACGGTCGACATGTCCGACGGCGGCCTCAGCCTGCGCAGCCTCGATCCCCGCCGCCCGCTGACCTTCGAGGAAGGCAGCGAGCTGCTGCTCGACTGGAGCGGCGAGACCCATGCCCTGCCGGTTCGCTGGGTCGCTGGCGATGGCGCCTCGGCCCCGATGCGCCTGGCCTTCCTTGATCTGCAACTTCCGGAGCGTGTCAACGTGGTCCGACTCCTCTACACCCGTGCCGACGCCTGGCTCGGCCTGGGCGAATCCCGCGAGCCGGACCGCCCGCTGGCCAGCCTGGGCCTGCTTGCCCGCCTGGCCTGGCGCGGCAGCCGCGGCATGGTCGGCAGCCTGCTGGGCGGCCGCAGTGCCCCCGCAGCGGCGCTGCTGCTGGCCCTGGGGGGCCTGGGCGCCGGCCTGCTGCCCGGCCCGGCCGAAGCCGCCCCCGCGCGCCGCCCGGCGCCGGTGGAGATCGTCGAGCAAGCGCCGCCGCCCGGCCCCGGCTTCTCCGGCCAGTGGACCCTGGCCCAGATGGGCCTGCGCCAGGGCATGCGCCTGAGCGGCGTCAACGGCCAGCAGGCGCTGTACTTCGACATCCCGCAGGAGAAGCTGGTGCGTTCGGCCAGCGTCACCGTCAAGCTGCGCCATTCGCCTGCGCTGCTGGCCAAGCTCAGCCAGATCAACGTCTACCTGAACGGCTCGCTGCAATCGACCTATTCGGTCACCACCTCGGCCGAGGGGGCCAGCGACAAGCTCGACACCCGCGTGTTCGAGGTGCCGCTCGACGTGTATGCCCTCAAGGGCAGCAACAGCCTGTCCTTCCAGCTCCTCGGCCACTACACCCTGACCTGCGAGGACCCGACGCACAGCTCGCTGTGGGCCGAGATCCTGCCCGACACCCTGCTGCGCCTGGACGGCAGCGTGCTGCGCCTGAGCGACCGCCTGCGCCGCCTGCCCGCGCCCTTCCTGCAGCGCTGGGGCCAGGGCCAGCCCGAGCCGGTGCAGGTGCAGTTGCCGGCCAACCCCGGCGGCCCGGTGCTGGAGGCGGCAGGCATCGTCGCTTCCTGGATCGGCACCACCGCGCGCAATGCCACGCCGCGCTTCCGCGTGGCCGAAGGCGCCAGCCTGCCGCGCGGCCATGTCATCGCCCTGATCAGCAGCGCCGCCGGCCTGCCCGCCTGGGCCGAGGGCATGGGCCTGCCCCAGGCCACCGGGCCGATGCTGCTGGTGCGCGACCACCCCAGCGATGTCGGCAGCTCGGTGCTGCTGCTCTACGGCCGCAACGGCGACGAGCTGCGCAGCGCCGCCCAGGCCCTGGCCCTGGGCCAGCATGGCCTGGCGGGCGACGAGACCCTGGTGCGCGAGCTGAACCTGCCTGCGCCGCGCGGCATCAACGATGCGCCGCGCTGGGCCTCCACGTCGCGGCCGATCAAGCTCGGCGAGCTGGTCGAGCTGGAGCGCCTGCAAGTCAGCAATGCCGGCTATGTGAACGTGCCCTTCCAGTTGCCGCCGGACCTGTTTTTCTGGAACCGCAAGTCCGCGCCCCTGACCCTGGCCTACACCTACAACCCGACGCCGCTGGGCAAGCAGTCGGCGCTGACGGTGAATGTGAACGACCTGTTCGCCGGCTCCTCGCCGCTGAGCGGTTCGCTCGATGCGGCCTCCCAGGCCGTCGAATACACCATCGGCCTGCCGACCGACCGGCTCTACCCGCAGGACAACAAGCTCGACATCTACTTCGGCTTCCAGATCGCGAAGGAAGGCGAGTGCAAGGACACCACGCCCGACACCCTGCGCGGCGCCCTGCTGGCCGATTCCAAGCTCGACCTGGTGGGCGTGCCCAACTTCATCAAGCTCCCCAACCTCGCCGTGTTCGGTAACGGCGGCTACCCCTACACCCGCCAGGTCGACTTCGCGCGCACGGCGGTGGTAATGGGCGACAGCGTCTCGCCCGGCGCGGCCTCGCTCTTCCTGAGCCTGATGGCGCACTGGGGCGGCCAGACCGGCTACCCCGCGCTGCGCCTGAGCGTGCTCAACCCCGCCGAGGCCCAGGCCCAGGCCGACAAGGACCTGATCGTCTTCGGCGAGCCCGGCCGCCAGCCCCTGCTGTCGAGCTGGGGCGAGCACCTGCCGCTGCGGGTCGGCAGCTCGGGCGGCGTGCAGCAGCAGGAGCTGGTCTGGAGCTGGAGCCGCCTGGCCCGCTTGCAGCCCTGGTGGCAGACCTTCGACGGTGAAGTCGGCGCCGGCGCGCTCGGCCAGTTGCTGGGGCAGGGCGTCTGGCCGCAGGCCCTGATCCAGCAGATCGTCTCGCCGCTGCACGACGAGCGCAGCGCCTCGCTGCTGATCGCCCGCGATGCCGAAGGCTGGAACCTGCTCGCCCAGGCCCTGCTGGATGGCGAGGCCCGGGCCGGCGTCTTCGGCAATGTCTCGGTGCTGACCGGCGACGGCAAGACCCGCTCCTTCATCGTCGAGTCGCCCGACTACACCCTGGGCAGCCTGCCGCCCTGGACCTGGCTGAGCTGGCGCCTGCACCATGCGCCCTGGGTCATCGCGGTCGTCGTGGCCCTGGCCGCCCTGCTGCAGGCCTTCATCCTGGGCATCTGGCTGCGCCGCCGCAGCCGCCGCCGGCTGGGAGAGAAGGCTTGATGCGTGCGTGGATCCTCGCCCTGCTCGTCCTGTTGCTGCCCGGCTGCGCGCCGGCCGCCTCGCCGGCGGAGTGGCAGACGAGCTGGCGGGCCTACAAGAAGGAATTCCTGAGCCCGGACGGCCGGGTCGTCGATCCCCTGGGCCTCGTCACCACCTCGGAGGGCCAGGCCTACGGCATGTTCTTCGCGCTGGTGGCCGACGACCGCGCGGCCTTCGACAAGCTCCTGGCCTGGACCCAGTCCAACCTGGCGGGCGGCGACCTCAGCCGTCAACTGCCGGCCTGGCGCTGGGGCCAGCTCGGGGGCGAGCGCTGGGGCGTGCTCGACGAGAACAGCGCCTCCGACGCCGACCTGTGGATGGCCTATGCCCTGATCGAGGCCGAGCGCCTGTGGAAGCAGCCGCGCTATGGCCAGCTCGGCCGCGCGCTGCTCGACCTGATCGCCCGCGACGAGGTGCTGCTGCTGCCGCCCTGGGGCCCCACGCTGATGCTGGGCCGGGTCGGCAGCTCGCAGGGCGAAGGCCGCTACCTGCTCAACCCCAGCTACCTCACGCTGCCGCTCTTTCTGCGCCTGGCCGAGGCCGATCCGGCCGGCCCCTGGCAGGGCCTGGCCGATGCGATGCCGGCCTTCCTCGCCAAGCTCGCGCCCATCGGCCTGGCGCCGGACTGGGTCATCTACAACGCCGCCCAGCAGCGCTTCGAGGGCGCGCCCAGCGGCCGCAGCGGCAGCTACGACGCCATCCGCGTCTACCTCTGGGCCGGCCTCAGCCATCCCGCCAGCCCGGGGGCGCCCGCCATCAGCCAGACGCTCAAGGGCATGGCCCAGGCCGTGGCGCGCCATGGCCAGGTGCCGCGCGAGGTCGATCCCTCCGACGGCAGCCTGCGCGGCCAGGGGCCGGTGGGCTTCAGCGCGGCCCTGCTGCCGCTGCTGCGCCAGCTCGGCCTGGCCGACGGCCCGCTGCAGCAGGACGTGAAGCGGCAACGCCAGAAGAGCGGCCTCTACGGCCAACCCGCCATGTATTACGACCAGAACCTGGCGCTGTTCGCTCTGGGCCATCTCGGCGGTGTCTACCGCTTTGATGCCCAGGGCCGCTTGCAGCGCGGTGGAGGTGCACGATGAGCTTGCCCCGCTGGGGATGGACGCTGCTGCTGCACGGGGCCCTGGCCCTGCCGGCGGCCTGGGCGGTCACGCCCGAGGACCTGCGCTTCCTGCGCGAGAAGGCCAGCGCGCTGGAAACCCGCGGCCGGGGCGACCTGGCCGCCGAAACCTGGCGCCAACTGCTGACCGTCGCGCCCGACGATGCCGAGGCCATCGGCCGGCTCGGCCTGCTGGACGCCGGCGCCGGCCGCCGCAAGGAGGCACAGGACGCGCTCGCCCGCCTGCGCACCGTGGCGCCCAATGCGCCCTGGGTGGCCCGGCTGGAGCAGCAGCTTGCCCTGCCGCCCGAAGGCCGCGGCCTGATCCAAGACGGCGGTCAAGCCCAGGCGCGGGGCGACCATGCCGCCGCGCTCAAGCTCTACGACCAGGCCCTGGCCGGCAGCGAGCCGCCGCCGCCGCTGGCCGATGCCTACTTCAAGGCCCTGGCCAAGACCCCGGGCGGCAAGGCCGCCGCCCAGCGCCGGCTGCGGGCGCTGATTGCCGCCGAGCCCGACCAGCCGCGCTATGCCCTCGTCCTGGGCGAACTGCTGAGCTACGACGCGCCCACCCGCCGCGAGGGCGTGAGCCTGCTGCTGCCCTTGCAGGACCGGTCGGACGACATCGGCCCCGCCGCCCGCCAGGCCGTGGCCCAGGCCAAGCGCTGGGGCATTCCCGGCGGCATGCCGCGGGCCGGCACGGTGGTGGCGCAGGCGGCACCCGAGCGCCGGGTGGCCGCACCCCAAGCGGCTCCGGCGCCGCGGATCGAGCCGCCGCCGCCGCGACCGGCGCCGCGCATGGCCGAGGCTGCGCCGCGGGCCGCCGCCGCCGCTCCTTCGGCCCGACTGGGCAGCCTGCCGCCCGCACCGCGACCGCGTCGCGTGCAGCCGGTCGAGTCTTCCGAGGCGCCCGCGCCCAGCCTGGCCGCGGCCCCCAGCCGCGCGCCGCAGCCCGCCGCCGGCGCCGAGGGCAGCGAGCTGCAAGCCGGCTATGCCGCCCTGCGCGCCGGCAAGCTGGACGAGGCCGAGCGTCACTTCCTGAGCCTGAGCGGTCGCAATCCCGAGGCCACGGCCTATGTGGAAGGGCTGGCCGAAGTCCGCATGGCCCAGCGCCGCTACCCCGATGCGCTGGAGCTGTTCGACCGCCTGCCCGCCTCGCCCAAGACCGAGGGCCGCATGCGCGAAGCCATGGGCTATGGCGCGCTGGAGATCGCCGCGGCCGAGGCCGAGGCCGGCCGCCCGCGCGAGGCGCTGCGCTATTACCTCCGCGCCGACGAGCTGCTGCCCAGGCAGATCGAGGTGCTGATCGGCCTGGCCCGCGCCCAATCGGCTTCGGGCGAGCGCGAAGAGGCGCTCGACACCCTGGGCCGCGCCCTGCAGTTGCAGCCCGAGAACCTGGGCCTGTGGCAGACGCAGAACGACTTGCTGGCCCAGGCTGGCCAGTACGACAGTCTGCTGGCCAGCGAGGCCCGCATGCCCGCCAAGGTGCGCAACAGCCTGGGTCGCCAGATCGGCCACCAGCTCGCCATCGCCCAGGCGGCGCAGCAGACGGGCGACCGCGAGCGCAGCCGCAAGGCCCTGGACAGCGCCTTCCTGCTGCACCGCACGGCCCCGCCGGGCCAGCAACTGCAACTGGCCTGGCTGCTGCGCGAACAAGGCGAGGCCGGCTTGCTGCAATCGGTGATGGGCCGCCTGGCCGAGGCCAAGCTCGACGCCGACCAGCAGCGCCAGTTCCAGCAACTGCGCCTGCTGCAAGCTGAGGCCCAGGCCCAGGCTGCGCTGGAACGCGGCGACCTCAACACCGCGCGCAAGGCCGCCGGCAGCCTGGAGGCCAGCAGCGCCCGCAAGCTGAATGCCGACATCGCGCTCAAGACCGCTTGGCAGCAATACGAGGCCAAGCAGGATGCCGCGCTCTACCGCAACCTGATCGGCCTCTACGAGACCCCCGGCCTCAGCGAGGACCAGACCCGCCAGGTGCGCGAGCTCTTCCGCTACGGCGGCGACCGCGAGGCCGGCGCCCTGATGCAACGCAAGCGCCACGACGATGCCGCAGCGATCTACGAGCACCTCGCCGGCCTCTTCCCCGACGAGGCGCACTACCCGCGCCAGCTTGCCAATGTGCGCCTGGCCGCCGGCCAGCCGGCCCAGGCCCTGGCCCTGCTGCGCGAGCTGCCGGATCCGGCCACGCCGGCCGAGTACCGCGCCGCCGTCGGCGCCGCACTCGGCGCGGGCGACCGCCGCCAGGCCGCCGCCTGGGTCGACGAGGCCCTGCAGCAGTTCCCCGAAGACCGCAGCCTGCTCGGCCTGGCCGCCCAGGTCGACGAGGCCAGCGGCCGCTATGGCCAGGCTCTCAAGCGCTATGAATCCGTGCTGGGCAGCACGCCGGGCGCGGCCCCGGCCGGCCGCCGCTACGCACCGTCCGCCGCCCCTGCCGCGGCCCCCGCCCCTGTCCGCCTGCCGGCCTTTGCCGGCGGAGATGCCCCATGAGCCTGCGACCGATGACGACTTCGACGCTGCCTTCCCGCCCCCTGCTGCTGGTCGCTGCCCTGGCCGCCGCCTGGGCCCTGCCCAGCCAGGCCCAGGACGCCACCCGCCGCCTGCAGGACGAACTGCTGTCCATGCAGGCCGAGAGCGAGAAGCTCGACCAGCAGCTCCGCCTGGTGCGGCAGATCGAGGACATGCGCCGCCAGCTTGCCGAGAAGCGCGCCGCGCTGATCCGCAGCCTGAATGGCGAGGACCTGCCGGCCGAGGCCCTGGTCGTGCGCGAGCGCGGCGAAGCCGCCAGCCTGCGCGATGCTCCCAGCCTGCGCGAGGTGGCCGCCCCGGCCGAGCCGGCCGGCCCGCGCGGCCGGGTCAGCACCGCGCTGTCGGGCCAGGCGCCGCGCGCCCAGTCCCTCGAAGCCCGGCCGGCAGCGGCCGAAGCCCCCGTCCTCGCCGCCAGCCCGCGGGCCGAGCTGCCCGCCCGTGCCCCGGTCGCGCCGCGCAGCCCCGCGCCGCCGCCCGTGGCGCCGGCGCCCAGCCCCTCGCTGGCCGAGATCTACGGCGTGCGGCCCGCCGCGCCGGCCGCGGCTGCTGCCGCCCCGGCCGCCCGCCTGGCGCAGACCGAGCCGCCCGCCGCCCCGCCCCGGTCCGCCGCCGCAGCCGGCCTGAATGCCCGCGAGCGCCAGGACACCGAGCGCCGCATCGCCGAGCTGAAGGCGCGCATGAGCGGCTGGCTGGACGGCGGCGCGTCCTACCGCCAGCGCTCGGGCACCGAGGGCCTGAGCACGCTCAGCGAGATCGATGTGCGGGCCGAGGGCTCCACCGTGCTCGGCGCCCTGGGCCGTGTCACCGCCTCGGCCACCGTGGTCAACCTCGATGCCGGAGGCCCGGCCAGCAGCGCCGATGCGGCCCTGGTCGGCACCAACCTCGGCCGGGTCGGCACGCCGATCGCGCCCGAGAGCACGGCCACCGGCCTGGCGCTCAATCTGCAACTCGACCAGGGAAGCTGGCAGGTCGATGTCGGCACCACGCCGCTGGGCTTTCCGCTCAGCACCTGGGTCGGCGGCCTGGTCTGGTCGCCCAGCGGCACGCCGCTGCGCCTGGAGCTGGCGCGCCGGCCGATCACCGACAGCCTGCTGTCCTATGCCGGCCTCGACGATCCGGTCACTGGCGACACCTGGGGCGGCGTGATCAGCCACAGCGTGCAGATCGGCGCCTACGACAGCGACGGCGATTACCAACCCTACGGCTCGGTGCTCTTCGGCACGCTCAACGGCACCGACGTGGTCAGCAACCGCCGCTTCCAGGCCAATGCCGGCGTGCGGGTGCCGCTGGACCTCGGCTCGGACCAGGACCAGATCGAGATCGGCGCCGACCTGCTGGTGATGAGCTACCAGCGCAACCTCAGCGGCTTCACCTACGGCCACGGCGGCTACTTCAGCCCGCGCGAGTACTACCGGCCCAGCCTGACCGCCGCCTGGACGCACGGTGGCGACGACGTGGTCTGGAGCCTGAAGGGCCGCCTGGGCTGGCAGATGGCCCGCGAGGACGACAGCCCCTACTTCCCGAACCGCCCCAGCCTGCAACGCAGCACCGGCAACCGCTTTTATGAAGCGCAGCGCAACACCGGCGCGGCCTATGGCCTGGAAGGCGCCGCGGCCTGGCGCATGAGCCCCAACCTGAAGGCCGGCGGCTGGCTGCGCACCGAGTACAGCCCGAACTACAACGACGTGGCCGGCGGCCTCTACCTGCAGTACTTCTTCGACGCCCAGCCCAGCCCGCCCGAGCTGCACACCAACTGGCCGGGCCAGCCCTGATCGGCGCGGGCCGGCCCGGGCTCGCGCTGGCCCCGTGGCGCGCAGGCGCTGCGCATCAAGTCTGGAGACGTCGGCCGGCGGTGATCCGCCGACTGCGTTCAGCGCCGCGCGTCCAGCGCGTCGGCGAGCGTGTCGGCCACCGCCTCGGCCGGCGTTTCGGCGGCGATCACGTGGCGCCAGGGCAGGCTGCGCAGCCAGGTCATCTGGCGCTTGGCCAGTTGCCGGGTGGCGGCGGCGCCTTCCTCGGCCCAGCGGGCGCGGGCGGCGGGCGGCAGCGGGCCGGCCACGGCGGCCGGGTGGCCCTGGGCGGCCAGCGCATCCAGCACGGCCCAGCCCTGGCGGTAGCCCACGCAGCGCATCGAGGGCAGCTCGGGATGCAGGTCGCCGCGGGCGCGCAGGGCGCGCAGCTCGTCGGGCAGGGCGCCGTCCAGCATGGCCTCGAAGCGTTGGGCGATGCGGGCATGCAGGCCGCTGCGGTCCTGCGGCTCCAGGCTGAAGAGCAGGGTGTCGGCCGGGCCGCTGTCGGCGCGGGCCGGCTTGTCGAAGCGCCCGCTGTGGAAGGCCGACAGCGGCCGGCCGCTGGCCCGCCACACCTCCAGCGCGCGGCCCACCCGCTGCCGGTCGCCGGGCGCCAGGCGGGCGGCGCTGGCCGGGTCCACCGCCGCCAGCTCGGCATGCAGGGCCGGCCAGCCGCGGGCGGCGGCCTCGGCCTCGATCTGCGCGCGCAGCGCAGGGTCGGCGGGCGGCAGCTCGTCCAGGCCGTCGAACAGGGCCTTGAAGTACAGCATCGTCCCGCCGACCAGCAGGGGCAGCGCGCCGCGCGCCGCGATGTCGGCCATCGCCGCCTGCGCCTCGGCCACGAAGCGGGCGGCCGAAAAGGGCTCGGCCGGGTCGATCACGTCGATCAGGTGGTGCGGAACCGCCGCCCGCTCGGCTGCGCTGGGCTTGGCCGTGCCGCAGTCCATGCCGCGGTAGACCAGGGCCGAATCGACGCTGACGATCTCCACCGCCAGGCCATGGCGCGCGCGCAGCCGCGCGGCCAGGGCCAGGGCCGCCGCCGTCTTGCCGCTGGCGGTGGGGCCGGCCAGGGCCAGGCGCAGGCCGGGCCTCATCGCCCACCCCCCGCGCCCCGGCCCGGCCGGGCCGCGCCGCCGCTCAGTCGAACTTTTCCCACGGGGCGAGGTAGCGCCACTGGCCCGGCGGCAGCGAGGCCAGCGCCACGCGGCCGATGCGCACGCGCTTGAGGCCCGTCACCTTCAGGCCGACCAGCTCGCACATCCGGCGGATCTGCCGCTTGCGGCCCTCGCGCAGCACGAAGCGCAGCGTCGTCTCGTTCTGCCACGACACCCGCGCCGGCCGCAGCGCCTTTCCGTCCAGGCTCAGGCCATGACGCAGGGTCAGCACGCGATCCTCGGGGAAGAGGGTCTTCAGATCGGCTTCGGCGCCCAGCTCGGGCCGCTCGAACCATTCCACGCGGACCAGGTACTCCTTCTCCACGCCGTTGTCGTCGTCCTCCTCGCGCTCGCCGATCAGCGTGCGCGCAATGCGGCCGTCCTGCGTCAGCACCAGCAGGCCGGAGGAATCCACATCCAGCCGCCCCGCAACCGCCAGATGCCGCAGATGGTGGGCCTGCCAGTCGATGCCGCTGGCATCGGCGCCCGAGCGGTTCTCCGGCGTCACCAGGGTGATGGCGGGCTGGTGCCCGTCCTCTGCCTGGCCGCTCACCAGGCCCACCGGCTTGTGCAGCAGCACCGTCACCTGACGCGATTGCAGCTCGCGGGCGCGCGGGTCGATCTCCACCTGCTGGCTGGGCAGCACGCGGGCGCCCAGGGTGTCCACCACCTGGCCGTCCACCTTCACCCACCCGGCGGCGATCCAGTCGTCGGCCTCGCGGCGCGAGGCATGGCCCAGCTCCGCCAGGCGCTTCGACAGGCGCAGCGAGCCCGGCGCGTGGGCCGGGAAATCGTCGTCCTCATCGTCCGCGTCGCGTGCGGCCGGGCGGCCATAAGCGCCGCGTGCCGAAGCCTGCGGCTGCGGCCAACCCGACCGTGCCGGCCCGCCCTGCGACCCCGCGCGATCCCGATCGCCCTGCGGGCCGCCGCCCCAGGCGCCGCCCCCGCCACCGCCCTGCGGGCCGCGACGCTCGTCGGGGCGGAAGCCCTCCGACCGGCCACCACGCGGATCGAAGCGCGGGCCCCCCTCGCGCGGGCCGCGGTCGTCGAAGCGCGGGCGGTCACTGCCGGGGCCGCTCTGGGCACCGAAGCGGGGACGGTCTCCACCCGGACCGCCCTGGCCGCCGAAGCGGGGCCGATCTCCGCCGGGACCGCCTTGGCCGCCGAAGCGGGGGCGATCCCCACCCGGGCCGCCTTGGCCGCCGAAGCGGGGGCGATCCCCACCGGGGCCGCCTTGGCCGCCGAAGCGCGGGCGATCTCCGCCCGGGCCGCCTTGACCGCCGAAGCGCGGGCGATCTCCGCCCGAACCACCCTGGCTGCCGAAGCGCGGCCGATCCCCGCCCGAACCCCGCGGGTCCTCATGCCGGAAACCGCCTTCACGGCGCGGGCCGCGGTCGCCGCCGAAGCGATCGGTGCCGCCGCTGCGCTCGCCGTCTGGCCGCGGGCCGCGCGGCTCGAAGCGCGGGCCGGGGCCGCGATCCTGCGGGCCCCCGCGATGATCGGGCCGGGGGCCGAAGCGCGGGCGCTCGTCCGGGCCTTCGCCGGCGCGGCGGAAGGCCGGGTCGGGGCGCGGGCCGCGCGGTCGCTCGTCCCGCGGCGGCGCCCAGCCGCTGCCCTCGCCCTCGCGCGGCGGGCGGAAGCCGGCCTCACGCGGCGGCGCCGGCCGGCGGTCGTTGCCGAAGCTGCCGCCCGGGCCGCTGCGGCGCCGGTCGTCAAAGCGCGGGCCGCCGTCCTCGCGGCGCGGGCCGTCGCGGAAGCCGCCGCCCTCCGGCCGCGGACCCTGGCGGAAGCCACCGCCCTCGGGCCGCGGGCCGCCAAAGCGCGGGCGCTCGCCGCGCTCGCCCCGGGGGTCGGGCCGGGGGCGCTCGTCGCGCCAGCCGCCGGGGGCGGCGCCGCGCTCGGGCCGCGGGCTGCGCGGGGCCTCGCCGTCGCGGCGCGGGCCGCCGAAGGCCGGGCGATCACCGCGCGGCGGACGGCCCGGATCGGGCAGCACGCGGGCCGGCGCTTCGTCGCGCTGCTGCTTCTCGTGCTTCTCGTGCTTCTGGTGCAGGTGGCGGCCGGTCGGCGTGATGCCGCGCACGGGACTGCGCTTGTCCTGGCGCCGGTCCGCTTGCGGACGGGGCGACTTGGGGGGGAGCTTGAGGGTGGCCATGGTGGCAGGCCCCGGGCGGGGCGATGGCAGGGGCGGCGCCGAAGACAGATCGGGGCGCGGCCCGGGCCCGCGTTGCCTCTCGGCAAGGGCGGGGGAGGGGGTCAGCCGGGCGCCTCAAGGGGCCCGGACGCGGTGCGGGGGCGGCTGGAGGCCGGTCCGCTGCGGGGGTGGATTGGACCATGGTGCGGCGCGAAGCCTCAGCCACCCTCTCGCCCACCCATCACGATCACCGCCATCCCCGCCAGGGCCAGGCCCGCCCCGAGCCAGTCGCTGGGCCGGGGCTTGAGGCCGTCCACGCCCCACAGCCACAGCAGGGCCACCGCGATGTAGACCCCGCCATACGCCGCATAGACCCGGCCGGAAGCCGCCGGATGCAGGCTGAGCAACCACGCGAACAGGGCCAGGCTGGCGGCACCCGGCAACAGCCACCAGGCGCTGCGCCCCTGGCTGAGCCAGAGGCTGGGCAAGTAGCAGCCGACGATCTCGGCCAGGGCGGTGAGCACGAAGAGGCTGAAGGTTTTGAGAAGGTCCATGGACGAGGGAGCGAGCCAGATCCGTGCCGCCGGCAGCCTGAGCCCAGGCGCAAGTGCCGAAACGGCCGCAGGTGTCAGTCAAAGCTTGGCCGGGCCGTGGAACGACGTCGGTCCGGCGACATGCCATCGGCCTTGTTCGAATGAGCCGCCTAATGCGCTTGGCAAGTGCCCCGAAGGAGGGGGCCGCCCTCAGGAGGCCGGAGCGTGTAACGTCGGCGCGTTTGGAACATTGGGCGTCAAGCGGCAGGTGCTGGGTTGATGTCTAAAGTACGTCGGGCACAGCATCATGCCTGGCCCAACATGAGGAGCAAACAATGAAATTTCGATCCATCCCCTTAGTTATGGCGGTACTTCTTACAGGTTGCGCAACTACCAGCGTCAAGGAATACCAAGCGCCAGATGGCACATCCATAAAGACTGTCAAATGCACTTCCGATCCGTCAAAGTGTTTTGAGCAGGCATCTCAGACTTGCCCCAGCGGAGGCAGTTATCGTGTCATATCAAGCGAAAGTCATGCCGGTGGATTGATTGCAGATATTCTGCCTGGCCCTGTAACTTGGTACTCCATGACCTATGCCTGTGGTCCATCAGACGGAAAAATGCCCGACTTCAAATTCACAGGGGAACGCTATGTACCTCCGCCTCAGACTCCTGCGCCCGTTATTATTAAGCAAAAACCTACAACGACCAATTGCACAACAATAGGCAGCTCGGTGAATTGCAGCACCTATTGACGATGAAATCCGCCAAGATTCTTTCCGATCTCATAAGCTCGGCCACTGGAGCAAAAGCCCACTATGACATTTGGTGGGCACAAGTGAGTGATGCCAAGCCACAACTCGCTGGCGTCATGAGCAAGCACAGCGACTTCTTCCGCGCATCGCAAGATGCGCACTACACCGCCTGCTTCATCTACTTGGCGCACCTGTTCGACAAACGCTCTGATTCGTCGTCGTTACCAAACTATCTGGCGGTCGTGCGCAGCATTGCCGAGCCCACGAAGTTTCAAGATATCGAGGCACGCTTCTCTTCATTGGCTAGTCGGGCGACCCCTCTCATCACGGTGCGCCATAAGACGGTTGCCCACATCGACGCCGCCCTATCCGAGAAAGATGTATTCGGCCCGCTCAATATCACTTGGAAAGAAGTACGGAGCATCATCCACGATGCCGCCGCGTTCGTGGAGCAACTCGCTGGCGCCCCTCATCAAGGCGCTACTGGTATTCCGCGCGACGGAAGGCTCGGCGAAGCCACGTTGAGTCTTCTTCGTGCCCTCAAGTGACCCGCCGGTGCCTAACCAATCATTCCACCGCACGCTGCGCGATAAAGCCGCGCAGCGTCTGGTGAATTCAAACGCTAGGCCTCACGAGCATTGCGATGGACAATTCCTACCCTTTTCTGCGCTTCCACACTGGGGCACGATCCTTCCTCGCTCGATCAAAGCAGCACATCGAGGCGTTTGAGACTACAGAAGCTCTGGAACATATTTTTTACGCAGCGCTCGAATTGAGATTTGGGATCGAAGCACGGCTAAACGAGTACCTTGGCCCAGCACTCAAGTCGATCGGCAAGGACAAGAAGGACATCTCGGATTACGTTGCAACAAAGCTGTTGAAGCGCCTTCTGGCGATTGATCCGGATGCAGGGCGAGCAAGCACAGTACGACTGACAAACGAACAGCGCGGCCGCGCCACAGTCTTACAGTTCACACCGGTCTCGGGGCGCCTAGCAGCGATTCACGGACAGTTGGGCGAACTACTGCACTTCAAGTTCTTCACGAACAACGAACACTGGATGATGCGCAAGCCCCTCGGGGGCAAGCCTCATCGCTCAGTTGCAGATTACCTTCCACTTATCAAGGAAGGCATCAATGAACTGGAACACGCCACAAGCGGATCGCTCCTGTCAAGTCCAAAGTTCACGCGTCTCGTCGAAGAAGTCATCGAAGAATCAACTGGTGAACCACCAGCCGACGGTGAGGCCTAACCCGGTCACCGCCCCCTCATAAACAACCCATCCAACTCCCTCAAACTGATCTGCCGCCACGTCGGCCGGCCGTGGTTGCATTGGTCGGCGCGGGCGGTGGTTTCCATGTCGCGCAGCAGGGCGTCCATTTCAGGCAGGGTGAGGCGGCGGTTGGCGCGCACGGCGCCGTGGCAGGCCATGGTGGCGAGCAGTTCGTCGCGGGCGCGTTCGACCAGGCGGCTGCCGTCGACCTGGGCGAGTTCGGCCAGCACGGCGCGCAGCAGGGTGGGCAGGTCGGCGTCGGGCAGGGCGGCGGGGCGGCTGCGCAGGGCCAGGGCGGTGGCGGAGAGCGGGGCCACGTCCAGGCCAAGCTGGTTCAGGGCCTGGGCATGCTGTTCGGCGGTGGCGATTTCGGTGGGGGTGGCCGGCAGCACCACGGGGATGAGCAGGGGCTGGGCGGACAGGGCCAGCTCGGCATGCCGGGCTTTCAGGCGTTCGTAGACGACGCGTTCGTGCGCGGCATGGATGTCGACGATGAGCAGGCCCTGGCGGTTTTCGGCCAGCAGGTAGACGCCGCCGAGCTGGGCCAGGGCGCGGCCCAGGGGGCGGTCGTCGTCGGAGGCGGGCAAGGCGGGGGTGGGGTCCGCGTCGGGCGACCGCGGCGTGGCGGTGGGGCCGACGGCTGCGCCCGTGAGGGCGGGGTCGTGGCCGGGTGCGCCGGCTTCGGGGGCGGGCTGGGGGCCGGTGGGGGCCGCAGCTTCAGCTTCCGCCGCGGCCCGCGCGTCGGCGGCCAGGCGCCAGGCGCCGGGGGGCTCGTTCACGTTGAAGGGCGCCGGGCGGCCGAAGTCCAGGGCGCTGTTGCCGCGCCAGGCGGGCGGGGCGGGGTAGGGCAGGGTGGGGCCGGTTCCGGGCGATGAGGCGCTGCGCTCGGGCCATCCGGCGGCCAGCGCGCCGGGCGCGGCCCGGTCGGGGGTGGGGGCTCCGGGCGTTGCGGCCCAGGCGGTGGAGGGCCCGGTGGCCGAGGCGCCCGGGCCGTCTGCCCCCGGGGCCAGGCCGTCGCTGGATGCTTCCCCCAGCGGCGCCAGCCCGCGCGCCGCCAGCAGCGGCGCGGCGCCGGCGGCCTGGGGGCGGCGTTCGGCCAGGGCGGCGTCCAGCGCGTGGAAGACGGCCTGATGCACTTCGCGGCCGTCGCGGAAGCGCACTTCCACCTTGGCGGGGTGCACGTTCACGTCCACCCGCTCGGGCGGCACGCTCAGCCACAGCAAGTAGATGGGCTGGCGCTGGCCGTGCAGCACGTCTTCGTAGGCGCTGCGCACGGCGTGGGCGATGAGCTTGTCGCGGATGTAGCGGCCGTTCAGGTAGAGGTATTGCTGGTCGGCGCGGCTGCGGGCGTGGTCGGGCAGGCCGATGCGGCCGGCCACTTCCACCGCGCCCTGGCGGCGGGCGGGCAGGGGGCGGCTGCCGCGGACGAAGTCGGCGCCGAGCACGGCTTCCAGCCGCTGGGCCAGGCGGGCCTGGGCGCGGGCTTCGGCCTCGGCGGGCGGGGTGGCGGGGTCGGCGGCGTCCGGGGCCAGGGCGCGCCACTGGGCGATCAGCCGGCCTTCATGCCACACGGCAAAGCCGACCTCGGGCCGGGCCAGGGCGTGGCGGCGCAGGGCTTCCAGGCCGTGGGCCAGCTCGGTGGCTTCGCTCTTGAGGAATTTGCGGCGGGCGGGGGTGTTGAAGAAGAGCTCGCGCACTTCCACCGTGGTGCCCACGCCGCGGGCGGCGGCGGCCAGCTCGCCGCTGCGGGCGTCAAGGCGCATGGCGTGGGGCGCCTCGGCGGTGCGGCTGGCCAGGCTCATTTCCGAGACGGAGGCGATCGCCGCCAGCGCCTCGCCGCGAAAGCCCAGGCTGGCCACGGCTTCCAGCTCGCCCAGGCTGGCGATCTTGCTGGTGGCATGGCGCTGCAGGGCCAGGGGCAGTTCGGCGGCGGGGATGCCGGCGCCGTCGTCCTCCACCACGATGCGGCGGATGCCGCCGCCTTCGAGCTTGACGGTGATCTGCGTGGCGCCGGCATCGAGCGCGTTGTCGACGAGCTCGCGCAGCACGGAGGCGGGGCGCTCGACCACCTCCCCGGCCGCGATCTGGCTGATGAGTTCATCGGGCAGGGGGCGGATCGCGCGCCGTTCGGGCGGCTGCGGGGGCAGGGTCATGGGCGGGATTCTAGGAAGCGGGGCGGCGCGGCCCGGCCCCGCCCCGGCCCGCGGGCAGCCCGGTGCGGGGCGGGGGCTTCACCCCCGTGTCACAGGCGGGGCCGAGCATGTGCGGTTCTCACGACACGGAGCCCCTGCGATGCGAGCCCAAGCCCCTCATTTCCCCCTGCGCCGCCTGGTGCTGTCGCTGGCCCTGGGCCTGGCCCTCTCGGCCTGTGGTGGCAGCGACAACGATCCGCCCCCGGCTCCGCCGCTGCCCGAAACCGCCTTCAGCCTGCAAGTGCTGCACGTGGCCGACATGGATTCCGGCGGTGACCTGGTGGCTAACAGCAAGGCCATCTCCGCGCTGGTGAACAAGTTCCGCGCCGAGCAGCCGGCCCGCACCGTCTTCCTGTCCTCGGGCGACAACTACATCCCCGGCCCCTTCTTCAATGCGGCCGACGATGTCTCGCTGGCCCCCGAGCTGGGCGTCACCGGCGCCGGCCGCGGTGACATCGAGATCCTCAACCTGATGGGCCTGCAAGCCAGCGCGGTGGGCAACCACGATCTGGACCTGGGCACCAATTTCTTCAGCGGGCTGATCGGCGCCGGCGGCGCCTGGCGCGGCGCGCGCTTCCCCTATCTGTCGACCAACCTCGACTTCAGCACCGACAGCAACCTGGCCAGCCGCGCGCCGGCCAGCAACAACGGCGCCGAGGCCTCGACCCTGGTCGGCGGCCGCCTGGCCAGCCATGCGGTGATCACCGTGGACGGGCAGCGCATCGGCGTGGTGGGTGCCTCCACCCCGACGCTGGCCAGCATCACCTCCACCGGCGGCATCGGCATCCGCCCCAGCGGCGCGCTGGCGGCGGACCTGGACGCGCTGGCCGCCAGCATCCAGCCGGCCGTCGACACCCTGCGCAGCCAGGGCATCGACAAGATCGTGCTGCTGGCCCACATGCAGCAGATCGAGGTGGAGCAGGGCCTGGCCACCCGCCTGCGCGGCGTGGACCTGATCGTGGCCGGCGGCTCCAACACCCGCCTCTTCGACAGCAACGACGTGCCGCGCAGCGGCGAGACCGGCCGCGGCAACTACCCGCTCAGCTTCACCTCGCCGGCCGGCGAGCCGGTGCTGGTGGTGAATGTGGACGCCGACTACAAGTACCTCGGCCGCATCGTGCTGCCCTTCGATGCGCAGGGCCGCATCATCCCGGGCCGGCTCGACAGCACCGTTAACGGCGCCTATGCCACCGATGCTGCCGGCCTCACCCGCCAGGGCCTGAGCGTGGCGAATGCCGAGCCGGGCGTGGCGGCCGTGGCCGACAAGATCGCCGCCGTGATCGCCGCCAAGGACGGCGCCATCGCCGGGGGCAGCAGCGTCTACCTGGAAGGCGACCGCACCTTCGTGCGCAACCAGGAGACCAACCTCGGCAACCTGACGGCCGATGCCAACCTGGCCTATGCGCAGACGGTGGACGCGAGCGCCGCGATCTCGCTGAAGAACGGCGGCGGCATCCGCTCATCGATCGGCGCCTTCGACGTGGCGCCCGGCGCCACCACCGGCAGCCGGGGCCCGACCCGTGCCAACCCGGCGGCCAGCAAGCTGGCGGGCGATGTCTCGCAGCTCGACATCGAGTTCGCGCTGCGCTTCAACAACGGCCTCTCGCTGGTGACGGTGACGGCGGCCGAGCTGAAGGCGCTGATCGAGCACGGCGTGTCGGACTGGACGCCCACCTCCACCCAGGGCAAGTTCCCGCAGGTGGGCGGCATGCGCTTCAGCTTCGATCCCAGCCAGCCGGCGGGCTCGCGCGTGCGCACCCTGGTGGTCGACGATCCGAACGGCGCGGCGGCTGGCGCGACGCCGCTGACCGTGGTGTCCGGCGGTGTGGTGGTGGCCCCGGCCGGCACCAGCTTCCGGATGGTGACGCTGGACTTCCTGGCCAACGGTGGCGACAGCTACCCCTTCGCCAGCCTGAGCGCGCCCAACCGCATCGACCAGGTGGCTTCCGGCGTGACCAAGACCTACGCCACCGTCGGCGCCGAGCAGCAGGCCCTGGCCGCCTTCCTGGCTGCGCGCTTCCCGCGCGCCATGCCCTTCGCGTCGGCCGACACCGCGCCGGCCAGCGATGTGCGCATCCAGAACCTCTCGCTGCGCAGCGACGGCCTGGCCACGCCCTGAGCCTGGCCCTCGGGCTCAGGCACTGAGCCCCGAAAACGAACAAGGCGCCCCGCGGGGCGCCTTGTTCATGGCGGGTCCGGTCGACGAACGTGCCGGGCCCGGCTGGGGCAGGCTCAGGCCTGGGGCGCGGCTTCCAGGTGGTAGGCGGTCACGCGCTCGACCTCGTTCTTGCTGCCCAGCACCACGGCCACGCGCTGGTGCAACTGGTCCGGCGCGATGTCCAGGATGCGCTGGTGGCCGTTGGTGGCGGCACCGCCAGCCTGCTCGACGATGAAGCCCATGGGGTTGGCCTCGTACATCAGGCGCAGCTTGCCGGCCTTGTGCGGCTCGCGCTTGTCCCAGGGGTACATGAAGATGCCGCCGCGGCTGAGGATGCGATGCACGTCGGCCACCATCGAGGCGATCCAGCGCATGTTGAAGTCCTTGCCGCGCGGGCCCTCCTTGCCGGCCAGGCATTCGTCGATGTAGCGCTTGACCGGGGCATCCCAGTGGCGCACGTTGGACATGTTGATCGAGAACTCCTTGGTGTCCTCGGGGATGCGGACCTGGTCCTCGGTCAGCACCCAACTGCCCTGCTCGCGGTCCAGCGTGAACATGGCCACGCCGGCGCCGACGGTGATCACCAGGGTGGTCTGGGGGCCGTAGACGCAGTAGCCGGCGGCGACCTGGTCGCGGCCGGGCTGCAGGAAGTCCTCGGTGCTGACGCCGGCCTGCTCGCCGGGCTTCTTCAGCACGGAGAAGATGGTGCCGATCGACACGTTCACGTCGATGTTGCTGCTGCCGTCGAGGGGATCGAACAGCAGCAGGTATTCGCCCTGGGGATAGCGGTTGGGCACGACGTGGATGGCGTCCATCTCCTCGCTGGCCATGGCGGCCAGCGCACCGCCCCACTCATTGGCCTCGATCAGCACCTCGTTGGCGATGATGTCGAGCTTCTTCTGCACCTCGCCCTGCACGTTCTCGGTCTCGGCGGTGCCGAGCACGCCGCCGAGCGCGCCCTTGTTCACGCTGATCGCGATGCTCTTGCAGGCGCGGGCCACCACTTCCAGCAGCAGGCGCAGTTGCGGGCTGATGCGGCCGTGGTCGCGCTGCTGCTCGACGAGGTACTGGGTGAGGGAAATGCGGCGACTCATGGGGCGTCCGGTGGGGCGTTGAAAAAGGGTTTCAGTCGGCGAGCGCGCGGTCGAGGATCTCGCGCAGGTCGTCCGACACCTCGCTGCGCGCCGCGGCGCGTTGCAGGGCCTCCAGCGCAGCACTGCGGTAGGGCTCGGCGAGGATGCGCCAGCGGTCCATCGCGCGGGCGAAGCGGGCGGCCAGCTTGGGGTTGAAGGCGTCGATCTCGGCCAGCTTCTCGACCCACAGCACATAGCCGGCGGCATCGGCGCGGTGGAAGGCGGCCGGGTTGTGCACGGTCAGGTTGAACAGCAGGCTGCGCGCGCGGTTGGGGTTCTTCAGCGTGAAGTCCGGATGCAGGCACAGGGCACGCACGCGCTGGAACACGCTGCCGGCCTGGGCGCCGAGCGGTTCGGGCGCAGCGGCCTGCAGCGCGAACCACTTGTCGATCACCAGGGCCTCGTCGCGGAACAGGGCGTGGAAGCGCTCCAGCGCCGGGCCGGCCAGCTCGGCCTGGGCGTGAACCAGGGCGCTGAGCGCGCCGAAGCGCTCGCTCATGTGCTTGCCGTCCTTCACGCGCTGGTAGGCGCGGCCGGGCCAGACGGGGTCGCCACGGCGGGTGGCGTCCAGGCACAGCATGGCCAGGGCCAGGTTGGCCAGGGCGCGGCGGCCCATGCTTTCGGCGTCGGGGCGGTAGCCACCGCGGTCGGGATGGGCCTCGAAGGCCTCGGCCCAGTCGCTGGCCAGCTCGGCCGCGAGCTGCTGGCGGGCCGATTCGCGCACCGCATGCACGCGCTGCGGGTCAAGCGGCGTGCCTTCGGCGGCCAGGGCATCGGCCAGCAGGCCTTCGCTGGGCAGGCTCAGGGCGAGGGCGCGGAAGGCGGGCGACAAGCCGGCATCGCGCAGCACGGCCGCCAGGGCCTGCACCAGGCCGGCCGACAACGGCGCGGCGGCGGCCGGGCCCTCGGCGCGCACGCGGGCCAGCAGCTCGGCCTGCATGAGCTGCTGGCCGGCTTCCCAGCGCTTGAAGGCGTCGGCATCGTGGCGCAGCAGGTGCAGCAGGCCGGCCGCGTCCAGCCCGTCGTCCAGCAGCACCGGCGCCGAGAAGCCGCGCAGCAGCGAGGGCACCGGCGCCGCCGGCCCGGCCGGCAGGCCGACGAAGCGGAAGTGGGCCTCGGCGCCGTCCAGCACCAGCACGCGCTCGGTGGGGGCGCCGGCCGGGTCTTCGCCGTCGAGCTGCAGCGGCAGGGCCTGGCCGGCCGCATCGAGCAGGCCCAGGCGCACCGGCAGCAGCCAGGGCTGCTTCTCGGGCTGGCCGGGGCTGGGCAGGCCGTGCTGGCGCAGGGTCAGCGTCCAGGCGCCGGCTTGGTCATCCCAAGTGCTGCGCGCTTGCAGGCGCGGCGTGCCGGCCTGTGCATACCAGCGCTTGAAGATTTCGAGCTGCTTCGCCAGCACCGAGCCGGGGTTGGCATCGGCAATCGCCTGGGCGAAGTCGTCGCAGGTGACGGCCTGGCCGTCGTGGCGCTGGAAGTAGAGGTCCATGCCGGCGCGGAAGCCGGCCTCGCCGACGAGGGTGTGCATCATGCGCACGACCTCGGCGCCCTTCTCGTAGACGGTGGCGGTGTAGAAGTTGTCGATGGCCTGGTAGGCATCGGGCCGCACCGGATGGGCCATCGGGCCGGCATCCTCGGGGAACTGCATCTGGCGCAGGCCGCGCACGTCCTCGATGCGGCGCACCGCGCGGGCCGAAGGGCTGGCCGCCATGTCCATGCTGAACTGCTGGTCGCGGAAGACGGTGAGGCCTTCCTTCAGCGAAAGCTGGAACCAGTCGCGGCAGGTCACGCGGTTGCCGGTCCAGTTGTGGAAGTACTCGTGGGCGACGACGCTCTCGATGCCGTCGTAGTCCACATCGGTCGCGGTGGCCGGGCTGGCCAGCACGAACTTGGAGTTGAAGATGTTCAGCCCCTTGTTCTCCATCGCGCCCATGTTGAAGTCGCTGACCGCGACGATCATGAAGCGCTCCAGGTCCAGCGGCAGGCCGAAGCGCGCCTCGTCCCAGGCGATCGAGGCCATCAGCGAGCGCATCGCATGCTCGGTCTTGTCGAGGTCGCCGGCGCGCACCCAGACCTGCAAGAGATGCTCGCTGCCGGCGCGGCTGCGGATGCGCTGCTCGCGCGCCACCAGATCGGCGGCCACCAGGGCGAAGAGGTAGCTGGGCTTGGGATGCGGGTCGTGCCAGACGGCTTCGTGCCGGCCGCCGTTCAGATCGCGCTGGCTTTGCAGGTTGCCGTTGGCCAGCAGCACCGGGTAGCGGGCCTTGTCGGCGCGCAGCGTGACGGTGTAGACCGACATCACGTCGGGCCGGTCGAGGAAGTAGCTGATGCGGCGGAAGCCCTCGGCCTCGCACTGGGTGAAGAAGCCGCCGCCGGAGGTGTAGAGGCCGAGCAGCTCGGTGTTCTTCTCGGGCGCCAGGCCGACCTTGATCTCCAGCACGAAGCGGCCCTCGGGCGGCTGCTCGATCACCAGCTCCTCGCGGCCGCCTTCTTCCTTGTCGACGCGGAAGCTCACGCTCTGGCCATTGGCCAGCACGCGGGCCAGGCTCAGGCCTTCGCCGACCAGGCGCAGGGGCTGCGGCGCGGCGGCGGCATCGCGCTCGATGCTCAGCCGGCTCAGCACCACGGTGCGGGCCGGGTCCAGATCGAAGACCAGCTCGACGGCCGGGATGCGGTAGGCCGGCGGGGTGTAGGCCTCGCGGCGGATCAGGGGGGCGGTGCCTTCGCGCATGGGAGGAGGGTGCTGGGGGATCCGGGGGCAGGGTGGGCCGGGCCGCATGCAGCCGACCGCTCCGATTCAGTGTAGTGGCGGGTCGCGGGCCGGCCGGCCCGCGACCGGGGGGCGCCTCAGCGCGTCGCGGCGGTGCCGAAAGGCTTGCCGCGCAGGCGGTCGCCCGGCTTGAGGCCCTTGCGCTCGAACCAGCCCTGGTTCATCTCCAGCGCCATGCGCACCGGCTCTTTCGAGCAGTGGCTTTCCAGGCTCTGCGGCTGCATGTCGGCGGTGTTGACGATGCTGCCGTCGTCGCGCAGGAAGGCAATCGTCAGCGGCAGCAGGGTGTTCTTCATCCAGAAGCACTGCGTGCCGGGCTGCTCGAAGATGAAGAGCATGCCGGCCTGGGCGGGCATGCTGGGGCGGTGCATCAGGCCGATCTCGCGCTGGGCCGGGGTCCGGGCGATCTCGGCCTGGATCCTGTGCATGCCGGCGCTGAGCGTTTCCACCGGCAGGCGCTGCGGGCTCTGGGCGGCCAGCAGCGGTACGAACAGCAGGCCGGCCAGGGCCAGCAGGCCGCGCCGGGCGGCAGGGGACGGGGCTTTGATCTGCATCAGCGTGAACCTCGGGGCCAGCTTCTAGAGTAGCGCAGCGGCACCGGCCCCGGCCTGCCGCGGCCCCGACAATTGCCGCTTGCCTGCCCTGAACGCCGACCCCTCCGACCGCCCCGTCCTGCCGCCGCTCGATGCGCGGGCCCGTGCCGCCCTGGATGACGAGGCCGGCCTGGCCGGCTCGACGCGCTGGTTCGACGCGCCCGACGGCAGCCGCCGAGCCGAGACCCGCCTGGCCCTCTCAGGCCTGTACTGCGCCGGCTGCGCGGGCGTGATCGAGGCGGCGCTGCGGGCCCTGCCCGGCGTCGAGCGGGCCGAGGTGCAAGGTAGCGCCGAGCGGGCCCAGGTCTGCTGGCGGCCGGATGCGCTGCGTGCCTCGCAACTGGTCGAGGCCGTGCGCGCCGCCGGCTACGGCGCCCACCCGGCCCGCAGCGAGGCCGCGCTGGACGCCCGCACCCGCGAGGGCCGCCGCGCGCTGTGGCGGCTGTTCGTGGCTTGGTTCTGCATGATGCAGGTGATGATGCTGGCCACGCCCAGCTATGTCAGCAGCCCCGGCGAGCTGGCGCCCGACCTGGAGCAACTGCTGCGCTGGGGCGGCTGGGTGCTCAGCCTGCCGGTGCTGCTGTTCTCGGCCGGCCCCTTCTTCGGCGGCGCGCTGCGCGGCCTACGCCAGGGCCGGGTGGTGATGGACCTGCCGGTGGCGCTGGGCCTGCTGATCGCCTTCCTGGCCTCGACCGCCGCCACCTTCGAGCCCGGCCCGCCCGGCCCGGGCGGCGACCTGGGCGGCGAGGTCTGGTTCGATTCGCTCACCATGTTCGTTGCCTTCCTGCTGGCCGGCCGCTGGCTGGAGCTGCGTGGCCGCGAGCGGGTGGCCCGCGCGCTGGACAGCCTGCTGCGCGAGCTGCCCGACAGCGTCGAGCGCCGCGATGCCGAGGGCCGCATCGAGACGGTGGCCGTCGCCCGCCTGCTCGTCGGCGACACGCTGCGCGTGCAGCCCGGCCAGGCCGTGCCGGCCGATGGCCTGCTGGTCGAAGGCCGCAGCAGCTTCGACGAGGCCCTGCTCAACGGCGAATCCCGCCCGGTGCCGCGCGGCCCCGGCGAGGCGGTGGTGGCCGGCAGCCTGAACCTGGCCGCTCCGGTCTGGATGCGGGTGCAGGCCCTGGGCGCCGACACCCGGCGCGCCCAGGTCGTCGAGCTGATGGAGCGCGCCCGCAGCGCCCGGCCCGCGCTGGCGCGCACCGCCGACCGCTGGGCCGGGCCCTTCCTGCTGGGCGTGCTGCTGCTGGCGGCCGGCGCCTGGGCGGTGTGGCAGTCGATCGATCCGGCCCAGGCCCTGCCGGTGGCGGTGGCGGTGCTGATCGTCACCTGCCCCTGCGCCCTGTCGCTGGCTGCGCCGGCCACCCTGCTGGCCGCAGCGGGCGGCCTGGCGCGGCGCGGCGTGCTGGTGCAGCGGCTCGATGCCATCGAGGCCCTGGCCCGCATCGACACCGCCTGCTTCGACAAGACCGGCACGCTCAGCGAAGACCGCCTGCGCCTGGCCGAGATCCGCGGCGGCCCGGCTGCCCCGGCCGAGCGCGCGGCATGGATCGCCCGGGCGCTGGCGCTGGCGGCCGGCTCCAGCCATCCCCTGTCGCGGGCGCTGGCCCAGCTTGGCGCGGCGCATGCCGATGCGCCGCAGTTCGTCGGCGACCGGGTGGACGAGCCCGGTGCCGGCCTGGCCGCGAGCGATGTCGAGGGTCGCACCTGGCGCCTGGGCTCGGCCGCCTGGGTGGGGCCGGGCGCCGAGGCCCTGGCCGAGCCGGCGCGCCCGGCCGGCCTGCGGCCGTGGAAGGGCTGGCCGGTGGTCTTCCTGGCGCCGCAGCCGCTGGCCGAGGGCGAGCAGGCCATGGCCTTCGAGTTCGACGAAAGCCTGCGCGAGGGTGCGCTGCCCCTGCTGGCCGCGCTGCATGCCGAGGGCCTGGCGCTGGAGCTGCTGAGCGGCGACCGCCCCGCCGCCGTGCAGGCCTTCGGCGCGCGGCTGCGCGAGGCCGGCGCGCCGGCCATGCGCTTGCAGGCCGCCGCGACCCCGCAGCTCAAGCTCGCCCGCTTGCAGGAACTCCAGGCCGAGGGCCACCGCGTGCTGATGGTCGGCGACGGCCTGAACGACGGCCCGGTGCTGGCCCAGGCCGATGTCTCCGTGGCCCTGGGCCACGGCGCGGCGCTGAGCCAGCAGCAGGCCGACCTGGTCGTGCTCGGCAGCCGGCTGCCGGAGGTTGCCGCCGCCCGCCAGCGGGCGCGCAAGGCCCTGGCCATCGTGCGGCAGAACCTGGCCTGGGCCCTGCTGTACAACCTGTTGGCGCTGCCCCTGGCCGTCAGCGGCAGCCTGGCGCCGTGGGTTGCGGGCCTGGGCATGGCCTTCAGCTCGCTCTTCGTCGTCGGCAATGCGCTGCGCGCCGGGCGCTGAGCCGCGGCGTCGATCGGAAGCCCCATGGACATCCTCTACTTGCTCGTGCCCCTGTCCGTGCTGCTGGTGCTGGGCCTGATCGCCTTGTTCGCCTGGGCCTTGCACCGCGGCCAGTTCGACGACCTGGAGCGCGAGGGCCAGCGCCTGATGGAGTCCCCCGACGGGCCGGGCCCGGCACCGGCCGCGCCCGCGCCGGCCCGCCCGGCGGCGACGGCATCGCCCGAATTGCCGCCCGACTGAGCCCCATCTGTCGGCGGCGGCCCACGGCCCGCCACAAGCTTGATCCGCATCAAGCCGCGCAGGGGCCGGGCTCCGAACAATCGGTGCATCCGATTCGTAGGAGTGTCAAATGAGTGTCTCCCTGCCGGACGCCGAGCCGGCGTACCACGACCGCCCGGTGCGTCTCTTCGCGCTGGCGACCGTGTTCTGGGGCGTGGTGGGCATGTCGCTGGGCGTGTTCATCGCCGCGCAACTGGCCTGGCCGGCGCTGAACTTCGACATCCCCTGGCTGAGCTACGGCCGCCTGCGGCCGCTGCACACCAATGCGGTGATCTTCGCCTTCGGCGGCTGCGCGCTGATGGCCACGTCCTTCCACGTGGTGCAGCGCACCTGCCGCGCGCGGCTGTTCGCGCCGGGGCTGGCCGATGCGGTCTTCTGGGGCTGGCAGGCGGTCATCGTGGCCGCCGTCATCAGCTTGCCGCTGGGCTACACCCAGGCCAAGGAATATGCCGAGCTGGAATGGCCGATCGACCTGCTGATCACCTTGGTCTGGGTGGCCTATGCGGTGGTCTTCTTCGGCACCGTGGCCCGGCGCGCGGTGCGCCACATCTATGTGGCGAACTGGTTCTTCGGCGCCTTCATCTTGGCCGTGGCCCTGCTGCACGTGGTCAACAGCGCGGCCCTGCCGGCCGACATGATGAAGAGCTACTCGGCCTATGCCGGCGTGCAGGATGCGATGGTGCAGTGGTGGTACGGCCATAACGCGGTCGGCTTCTTCCTGACCGCAGGCTTCCTGGGGATGATGTATTACTACATCCCCAAGCAGGCCGAGCGCCCGGTCTACAGCTACCGCCTGTCGATCGTGCACTTCTGGGCGCTGATCTTCACCTACATGTGGGCGGGCCCCCACCACCTGCACTACACCGCGCTGCCCGACTGGGCGCAGAGCATCGGCATGGTCTTCAGCTTGGTGCTGCTGGCGCCGAGCTGGGGCGGGATGATCAACGGGATCATGACCCTCAGCGGGGCCTGGCACAAGCTGCGCGACGACCCGATCCTGAAGTTCCTGATCGTCAGCCTGTCCTTCTACGGCATGTCGACCTTCGAGGGGCCGATGATGGCCATCAAGACGGTCAATGCCCTGAGCCACTACACCGACTGGACGATCGGCCACGTGCACAGCGGCGCCCTGGGCTGGGTGGGCTTCATCACCATGGGCTCGATGTACTACCTGATCCCGCGCATGTTCGGCCGCACGACCATGTACAGCACGCGGGCCATCGAGCTGCACTTCTGGATCGCGACCCTGGGCATCGTGCTCTACATCGCCGCGATGTGGATCGCCGGCGTGATGCAGGGCCTGATGTGGCGTGCCGTGCATGAGGACGGCACCCTGGTGTACAGCTTCGTCGAGAGCGTGAAGGCCACCTTCCCCTTCTACGTGGTGCGCCTGGTCGGCGGCCTGATGTACTTGGGCGGCATGCTGCTGATGGCCTGGAATGTGGTGATGACGGTGCGCGCCGGCCGCGTGCCGCAAGCCGCCGCCCAGCCGGCCCCGCCGGCGGATGCGGCCCTGCAGCCAGCCCGCGCCTGAGCCCCGGAGGACCCGATGAGCAACACGCACGACGCCCCCCCGGTCAAGACCTTCAGCCACGAGCGCATCGAGACCAGCAGCTTCCTCATGATCGTCCTGACCCTGGTGGTGCTGACGATCGGCGGCCTGGTCGAGATCGTCCCGCTGTTCTTCCAGCGCAGCACCACGCAGGCGGTCGAGGGCCTCAAGCCCTACACCGCGCTGCAGGTGCTGGGCCGCGACATCTATGTGCGCGAGGGTTGCTACAACTGCCACTCGCAGATGATCCGGCCCTTCCGCGCCGAGGTGCTGCGCTACGGCCCCTACTCGCAGGCCGGCGAGTTCGTCTACGACCGGCCCTTCCAGTGGGGCAGCAAGCGCACCGGCCCCGACCTGCACCGCGTCGGTGGCCGCTACTCGGACGAATGGCACCGCATCCACCTGATCAATCCGCGTGATCTGGTGCCCGAGTCCAACATGCCCGCCTACCCGTGGCTGGCCACCGCGACGGTGGCGCCCGAGAGCATCGCGCCGCGCATGGAGGTGCTGCGCACCCTGGGCGCGCCCTACAGCGATGCCGAGATCGCCGGCTCCGCCGAGGCCGTCAAGGGCAAGACCGAGATCGAGGCGCTGATCGCCTACCTGCAGGTGCTCGGCACCGCGGTGAAGTGACGGCGCAAGGAGAGCTTCGATGGATGTGAACACCCTGCGCAGCGTGGTGACGCTGCTGTCCTTCCTGGCCTTCGGCTGGATCGTCTGGCGCGCCTGGCGCAAGGGCGCTCAGGCCGATCACGCCGCGGCCGCCCGCCTGCCTTTCGAGGATGCGCCCTCGGCGCCCCCGGCCCCCACCCGCCAGGGAGCTGCGCAATGAGCGACTTCTTCTCGCAAGGCTGGCATGTCTACATCGCCGCGGTCACGGTGGTCGGCCTGATCGCCTGCCTGGTGCTGCTGTTTGCCGCAAGCCGCCGCACCATCGTCATCGGTGCCGACGGCAAGGAGGACCCGACCACCGGCCATGTGTGGGACGGTGACCTGCGCGAGCTGAACAACCCGCTCCCGCGCTGGTGGATGATCCTCTTCGTGCTGACGGTGATCTTCTCGGCCGTCTACCTGGTGCTCTTCCCGGGCCTGGGCAGCCGGGTCGGCACGCTGGGCTGGAGTTCGGCCGGCGAATACACCAAGGAGCAGCAGACCGAGCAGCAGGCAGTGGCGCCGATCTATGCCGCCTTCGATGCCAAGTCGCCCGAGCAACTGGTGGCCGATCCCGCCGCCCGTGCGCTGGGCGAGCGGCTCTTCCTGTCGAACTGCGCGCAGTGCCACGGCTCGGACGGCCGCGGCAGCAAGGGTTTCCCCAACCTGACCGATGGCGACTGGCTGTGGGGCGGCGAGCATGCCCGCATCGTCGAGACCATCGCCGCAGGCCGCCAGGGGATGATGCCGCCCATGGGGGCTGCCATCGGCGGGACCGAGGAGGTGCGCCAGCTTGCCCACTATGTGCTGAGCCTGTCGGGCAGCGCGCACAACAACATTGCCGCGCAACTGGGCCGCGAGCGCTTCGCGAGCTGCGCTGGCTGCCACGGCGCCAAGGGCGAGGGCAACCCGATGCTGGGCGCGCCGCGCCTGAACGACAAGGTCTGGCTGCACGGCTGGGGCGAGGCCGCCATCATCCGCATGGTCAACGAGGGCAAGCACAACGTGATGCCGGCCTTCGCCGAGCGCATGAGCCCGAGCCAGATCCGCGTGCTGGCCGCCTATGTCGAAGGCCTGGGCAGCCGCAAGCCCGGCGAGCTGAAGACGGCGTCCACCCCCGCCGCGACCGGCCCGACCGCGACGGTGGCCCGATGAGCAGCCGCCTGGAGCCCTTCAAGCCCCTGCCGGCCGAGGCGGCTCCGGCCGCGCGCCGCAAGACCATCTGGATGTATGCGGCCGGGCCCAAGATCCAGCCCAAGACCGTCAAGGGCTGGTTCAACCACTGGCGCTGGGTCATGGTCTGGTTCACCCAGTTGCTCTTCTACGGCCTGCCCTGGCTGCCGTGGAACGGCCGGCCGGCGCTGCTCTTCGACCTGGAGGCGCGACGCTTCTACATCTTCGACCTGCTGCTCTACCCGCAGGACTTCATCTACCTGACGGGCCTGCTCATCCTCTGCGCCTACGGGCTCTTCCTGTTCACCGCGGTGGCGGGGCGGCAGTGGTGCGGCTACACCTGCCCGCAGACGGTCTACACCGAGATCTTCCTGTGGGTCGAGCACCGCATCGAGGGCGACCGCAGCGCCCGCCTGCGGCTGGATGCCGGCGGCATGACGGCCGAGAAGCTGCTGCGCCGCGGCGGCAAGCACCTGGTCTGGCTGGCCATCGGCTTGTGGACGGGTTTCAGCTTCGTCGGCTACTTCACCCCGATCCGCGAACTGGGGCAGGGCGTGCTGCACCTTCAGCTCGGTTCCTGGGAGAACTTCTGGGTGCTGTTCTACGGCTTCTCCACCTACGGCAACGCCGGCTTCATGCGCGAGCAGGTCTGCAAGTACATGTGCCCCTATGCGCGCTTCCAGAGCGCGATGTTCGACAAGGACACGCTGATCGTCGGCTACGACGCCCGCCGCGGCGAGCCGCGCACCCTCGGCGTCAAGGGCCCGGCGCTCGACGGCAGCGCCTCGAAGGGCGCCTGCATCGACTGCGGCCTGTGCGTGCAGGTCTGCCCGACCGGCATCGACATCCGCCAGGGCTTGCAGTACGAGTGCATCTCCTGCGCCGCATGCATCGACGCCTGCGACGGCGTGATGGACAAGCTCGGCCGGCCCAAGGGCCTGATCCGCTACGCGACCCAGCGTGGCCTGGAGGCGGGCGAGCGCGCGGCGCTGACGCTCAAGTCCATCTTCCGGCCGCGGGTGCTGGTCTACAGCCTCGTCATGGTGCTGATCTCGGCGGCCTTCGTCGGCAGCCTGGCCCTGCGTCCGCCGGTGCGGATGGACGTGGTGCGCGACCGCGGCGTGATGGCGCGCGAGGTCGAGGACGGCATCGTCGAAAACGTCTACCGCTTGCAGCTCATGAACCTGACCGAGCAGCCGCAGCGCCTGCGCATCGAGGTGCAGGGCCTGCCCGGCCTGCAGGCCGAGCTGCGCGGCTCGGCCGAGCTGGGCCCGGCCGAGACCCATCTGGTGCCGCTGGCGCTGCGGCTTGCGCCCGAGGCCGCCGCCGGGCTGGAGCGCGGCGCCACCCTGCCGGTCACACTGACCCTGGTGCGCGAGGCCGGCCCGTCCGGCCCCGAGCACCGGCTCGACGAGGCCACCACCTTCTACCTGCCGCGCTGAGCCCCGTCCGGGCTGCGCCGCTCCCATCGCAAGGAGTTCTCCATGAGCCGACCGAACCCGGCGCCATCCGCTTCCACGCCCTGGTGGCGCGAGGGCTTCATGTGGCTGGTGCTCGGCGGGCCGGCCGTGGTCGTGGTGGCCGGCGTGGCCACCGTCGTCATCGCCACCCGGGGCGCCGACACCCTGCTGCCGACCCGGCCGGTGCAGCTTGAGCGCAGCGCCGCCCCGGCGATGCAGGGCCGCAACCATGCGGTGACGCCGCTGCCCGCGCCCGCCGCGGCCCGCTGAGACGCGGCCGGCAGCCTCAGCCGCAGGCCTCGACGCGCTGGCGCAGCGCGGCCAGGTCGAGCAGCTTCAGCTCGCGCTGCTGCACGCGCAGCAGGCCTTCGTCCTGCAGCTTGCTGAAGGTGCGGCTGACGGTCTCCAGGCTCAGGCCCAGGTAGCTGCCGATTTCCTCGCGCGTCATCCGCAGCCGCAGGGCCTGGGCGGCATAGCCGCGGGCCTGCAAGCGCTGGCTGAGGTTGAGCAGGAAGGCGGCGACCCGCTCCTCGGCGCTCATGCGGCCGAGCATCAGCATCACGCCCTGGTCGCGCACGATCTCGCGGCTGAGGATGCGATGGAACTGGTGGGCCAGCGGCGGCAGGTCGTGGGTGATGCGTTCGAGGTCGGCGTAGGCGATCTCGCAGACCTGGCTGTCCTCCAGCGCGATCGCGTCGCAGGCATGGCGGTCACCGCCGATGCCGTCGAGGCCGAGCAGCTCGCCGGCCATCTGGAAGCCCGTCACCTGCGCCCGGCCGCCCTCGGAAGCCACCACGGTCTTGAAGAAACCACTGCGCACCGCATAGAGGCCGCGGAAGCTGTCGCCCGATTGGAACAGGGCCTGCCCGCGCGCCACCTTGCGCCGGCCGCCGACCAGGCCTTCGAGCCGGTCGAGATCGGCCTCGGCCAGGCCCAGCGGCAGGCAAAGCTCGCGCAACTGGCAGTTTGCGCAAGCCTCGCGCAGGGCGGGCAGCGAAGGCGGCGGATCGCCAGGCAGGGGCTTGGGGCTGAAGGGCAGGATCACGGCCATGGGCCGATTGTGCGCGGGCGCCATCCCGGGATGCGACAGGCTTGCGGTGCATCAAGCCATGCCCCCGGCGGGCGGCGCAAAGTCGGGTCCGGCGGCCGGGCCGTTCCGGCTGCCTTGATGCGCATGAAGCCTTCGTCGTGATCAGCCCGCTCCTGCTCAGCCTGGTCAGCGCCGCCGCCTTGCTCGGCCTGGCGGGCACGCCGCATTGCCTGGCCATGTGTGCCGCGCCCTGCGCAGCCGCCCAGCGCGCGGCCGGTGGCGGCCCGGCCGCGGCGCTGGGCTGGCAACTGGGCCGGGGCATGGTCTACACCCTGGCCGGGGCGGTGGCGGCCAGCGGTGCCGCCCCGCTGCAGGCCCTGTCGGGCGCCCAGGGGGTGCTGCGGCCGATCTTTCTGCTGATGCATCTGGCCACCCTGGCCCTGGGCCTGTGGCTGCTGCTGGCCGGCCGCTGGCCGGCGGTGCTGGAGGCCGGGCTGGAAGCCCTCAGCCAAGGCCTGCGCCGCAGGCTTCAGGCCCTGAAGCCTGCGGCGCGCGTGATCTGGCTGCAGCCGGCTGCGGCCGGCGGGCCCGCCGGCGTGTCGGCGCCGGCTTGCGGCGGCGCCGCATCCCGCCTGACCCGGGGCGCCTTGCTGGGCAGTGGCTGGATTCTGCTGCCCTGCGGCTTGCTGGCCTCGGCCCTCATCCTGGCCGTGCAGGCCCCCGGCCCGGCCGCGGGTGCCGCGGTGATGGCGGCCTTTGCCCTGGGCAGCGGTGGCGGCCTGGCCCTGCTGCCGCTGTTGCAGCGATCCGGTGCGGGCCAGCCCCGCGTCTGGGCGCAGCGTCTGGCCCTGCGCCTGGCCGGTGCGGCCCTGCTGGCCAGCGGGGCGTGGCTGGTCTGGCAAGGCGGGCACTTCCCCGGGCGCGATCTGTGCTGAGAAGGCGGGCGGCCCTGTCGGTCCGGTGTCAGTCTGCTGCCTAAAATGCGATCGCGTTTTGCATGGCAGTGGCGGTCACCATCATCCGCTGCCCTCGACCCACCCCCTCATCACCGAGCGGAGATTTCCCCCCCATGTACCAGCACATCCAGGTGCCCGCGGGCGGCCAGAAGATCACGGTCAACCCCGACTTCTCGCTGAACGTTCCCGACCAGCCCATCATTCCCTACATCGAGGGCGATGGCACCGGCTTCGACATCACGCCGGTGATGATCAAGGTGGTCGACGCCGCCGTCGAGAAGAGCTACGGCGGCACGCGCAAGATCCACTGGATGGAGATCTACGCGGGCGAGAAGTCCACCCGCATCTACGGCCCGGACGTGTGGCTGCCCGAAGAGACCCTGCAGGTGCTCAAGGAGTACGTGGTCTCGATCAAGGGCCCGCTGACCACCCCGGTCGGCGGCGGCATCCGCAGCCTGAACGTGGCGCTGCGCCAGGAACTGGACCTTTACGTATGCCTGCGCCCCATCCAGTACTTCAAGGGCGTGCCCAGCCCGGTCAAGGAGCCGGAGAAGACCGACATGGTCATCTTCCGCGAGAACTCCGAGGACATCTACGCCGGCATCGAGTTCGAGGCCCAGAGCGACAAGGCCAAGAAGCTCATCAAGTTCCTGCAGGATGAGTTCGGCGTCAAGAAGATCCGCTTCCCGGAGACCTCGGGCATCGGCATCAAGCCCGTCTCGCGCGAAGGCACCGAGCGCCTGGTGCGCAAGGCCATCCAGTACGCCATCGACAACGACAAGCCCAGCGTCACGCTCGTGCACAAGGGCAACATCATGAAGTTCACCGAAGGTGGCTTCCGCGACTGGGGCTACGGCCTGGCTCAGACCGAGTTCGGCGCCCAGCCCATCGACGGCGGCCCGTGGTGCAAGTTCAAGAACCCGAAGACCGGCAAGGACATCGTCATCAAGGACGCGATTGCCGACGCCTTCCTGCAGCAGATCCTGCTGCGCCCGGCCGAGTACAGCGTCATCGCCACGCTGAACCTGAACGGCGACTACATCTCTGACGCGCTCGCCGCCCAGGTCGGCGGCATCGGCATCGCCCCGGGCGCGAACCTGAGCGACAGCGTCGCGATGTTCGAGGCCACCCACGGCACCGCGCCCAAGTACGCCGGCAAGGACTATGTGAACCCGGGCTCGGAAATCCTCTCGGCCGAGATGATGCTGCGCCACATGGGCTGGTTCGAAGCCGCCGACCTGATCATCAGCAGCATGGAGCAATCCATCCTGAGCAAGAAGGTCACCTACGACTTCGCCCGCCTGCTGGAAGGCGCGACCCAGGTGAGCTGCTCGGGCTTCGGGCAGGTGATGATCGAGCACATGTGATCGATTGCCGCGGCGTCTCTTGACGCCGTGCAAGCCCCTGGCCTCTTTAAGAAGTCAGGGGCTTTTTCCTTTTTTGGCGTGGCTCGCGGCCGGCTCTAAGGGTCCGCAGGCGGAGTGACTGACCTGCCCCCAGTACCCGTACCAGGCTTTGTGAGGAATCCGCTTGGTTGAAGGAGATTACTCCTGGGTTTTCTGCGGCGCCGGCACGGCGCCGCCGGTTGTCTGGCGATGCTGCGCCGCGAACGTCGCTGGCGGCA